>NZ_JACHGY010000001.1:3418709-3760178 GCF_014207595.1 Algisphaera agarilytica | reverse complement strand
CCGCGCCGTCCTCGAAGAATTTGTCCGCTCCGCCCGCCGTTTGAGTTGCTATCTCATGACCAAACCCTCCCCCACCCAACCCAAATGGATCCGCCTGCTCGCCCCCGCGCTGGCCAGCGCGATGCTGGTGGGCATGGGGATCGCTTACGCGGGCTTCCCCACCGCCGCAGACGCCGTGCCGTACCACGCCAAGGTGTTGGACCTGAGCGAGAACGCGCCGACCGCGTTTGGCCCTTGGGAAAGCCGTCCGATCGACGTGCCCGCCGCCGCGGTCCAACTGCTCCGCCCCAACGCGATGCTCAGCCGTGAGTTCGGAGACCACGCGGGCAACCGCTACGCCTCGGTGCTCGTGGTGCAGTGTATGGACGCCCGCGACCTGTCCGGCCACTGGCCGCCCAACTGCTACAAAGCCGCGGGGTACACGCAAATCGAAACCGTGCCGCGCACGTGGGCACCGCTGACTGCCGAGGGCTCGGACATCCGGGGCATCGAATACACCTTTGACCGCGAAACCACCGAAGGGCTGCAACGCATGGTTGTCGCCAACTTCCTGATCGTTCCGGGTGCCGGGATGGTGCCGGACATGGCCAGTGTCCGCGACGCCGGGGCCGACCCGCAGCGTCGTTCGCTCGGCGCGGCCCAGGTCCAGGTGGTGACCGATGGTTCGTACACCCAGGCCGAGCGCGACGCGATCTTCGCCGAACTGCTCGCCCCGCATTGGCCGCTGATCCAAGCGATCGCGGACGACCAGACCCGCTGAGCGTGGTCTTTTTGATGATTGAATCCAACGACTTGTTTGCCTTGAAACTCCGGAGTCTCGCATGAGCCTGTCTGCCCGCCGTCGTCGCCGCCGCTTCCGCCTCACCCTGATCTTCGGGGTCATGTTCCTGCTGGTCGCGGGTGTGGGTGTGCGTTATGCCATGGTCAGCGACGCATCGAGCCAGCCGACGACTGATCCGCGCCGCGACGCTGGGCTGGCCGCCTTTGCCGCCGGAGACCACGCCCAAGTCATCGCTGAGCTCGGGCCTTACGTGGCCAACGGCCTGGCCGACACCGAGTCGACCTTCGCGCTGGCCAGCACCCAACTCAAGCTCTCCGAGGGCGACCCGGCGATGCTGCTCAACGCCGTGACCGGCTTGCGGGCTGTCCTGGCGAACGACCCCAACCACCGCGGCGCCGCCGAAATGCTCCTGCCCGTGTTCACCGAGTTCCCCGGCGGGGTCGAGCAGGAAGGCATCGACATCGCCGAGCGCGTGCTGCGTTCGGATCCGGATCACGAGATTTCCCTGCGGGCTCGTGCGGTCTTGCTGAGCTCGATCGGCCGCAACCAGCAGGCGCTGACCGCGACCCGTCAGTGGGTGCAAACGCATCCGGATGACGTGCTGGTCCACCGCTCTGCGCTGGATGTGATGAAACGCATGGGTCAACCCGAAACCGCCCTGCTCGACTACGCCCGCGCCCTGATGCAGTCGGACCCGAATCGCCCAGCATTCGCCCAGGTCCAGGCCTACGCCCACCTGCTGGCGGACGAAACCGAACCCGCCGCCGCGATCCTGAGCGATCTGGCTCAGAAGACTCCCGCGGATGCCGAGTTCGTGACGCAACAAGTCGCGTTGATGGATAAGGCGGGGATGTTTGAAGATGTGCTCACCTATCTTGAAAAGTTGCACGCTGAATCCGATGCGACGCTTCCCACGGAGGAGTTGATCCGCCGCCGCTTCGAAGCCGGTCACGGCGATGAAGCGTTGGCTCTGATCGAGACGCTTGAAAGCCCGAACCCCGCGCAACGCATCCTCCAAACCCTGCTACTTCATAGCATCCAACACCAAGCCGAGGCCGAAGAAGTCGTCCGCGGTTTCGAGTCGGCGGCCGGGCGTGTCAATCAGGCCACGGCGGGCCTGCTGACCGCGGCCATGAACGTGGAATTGGCGGGCTATGACGCCGTCTTTGCCGCAGCGCGTGAGGCGAACGACGCCGGGCTGTACAACCCGTATGTGGACTTCGTGGTGGCCGAGGCGTTTGCGCGGACAGGTCAGACCGACCAGGCGATCAGCCGGTACGAGTCGGCCCTGAGCCAGCGTCCTTCGTGGGCCAAGCCGTATCTGGGGCTGGCCTCGCTGTACCTTCAGGAAGGCGATGCCCTGGAAGCCTGGAGCTACGCCTCGGCGGCGGTGCAGCGTCAGCCGCGTGCCACCGAGGGCGGGATCTTGCTCGCCCAGGCCATGGCCTACAACCCCGCCGCCCTCAGCGCGGCGCAGCAGCAAGACGTGCTTGACCTAATCGACACCGTGCAGCAAGCCCAGCCCGGCGAGCCGCGCACCATGGCTCTGAAAATCGCGGTCCTCGCGGGCACCGGCAAAAAAGCCGAAGCCCATAAGGCGATGCGCGAAGCGTTGGCGGTCGAACCGCCCCTGAGTGCCCCGGCGATGCTCATCCTCATCGACGCGGCTCAGCAGTACGGCCTCGACCTGGAAGGCGAAGCCCAAGCCGCCTACGTCAAACGCTACGGCCAAACCCTGGCGATCACGCTGATCCAGGCCCAACGCCTGCTCGACTCGGGCCAATACGACGCCGCTCTCGAGCTGTATGATGCGGCGCGACCCGAGGCCGGTGGCGTCGAATGGGACGTCAACCGAGCACGGTTGCTCGAGCAGATCGGCGGCCCCGAGTCGACGATGGCGTGGTCGACGCTGGGCGAAACACATGCCGACAACCTGCAGGCCCAACTGGCTCAGCTTGGCAGCGCCGCCGCATGGCAAGATCGGGTCGCCATCAAGGATGCGATCGAACGACTGCAAGCATTGACCGGTGAAAACGATCCGCTCTGGCGAATTGAGCAAGCCCGCTGGCTGCTGGGTTCGGAAGACCCGGTGGCGGTTGCAGAAGAAGCCGACGCGTTGCTCGACGCTGCGATCCGTTTGCAGCCGAACTCGACCGAGGCTTTGGCGCTGCGTGGCCGTGCCCAACGTTTGCTGGGCAACCCCCGCCTGGCGATCTCGCTGCTGAATCAAGCGGTCACCCTGTCCCCCGACAACGCGGACGCCCGTGCCGAGTTGGCTTTGGCCCAACGTGACGACGGTTCGGAAGAGATCGCCCTCGAAACCGCACGGCTCGCTGCATCGCTCGACGATTCCTCGTCTCACGCTCAGCGCCGTGCCGCTCAACTCATGATCGACCAAGGCGATTTCGCCTCCGCTGCGGGCGTGTTGGCTCGTTTGTTGGAGGCCGATCAAGCCGAGGACCGCGATGTGTTCACGCTGGCTCAGCTGTACATGCAGACCCGCCAGCAGTCGAAGGCTATGGAACTGGTCGAGACCTTGGTCGAATCGCCCTATCCCGCTTCGGTGGCGTTGGCGGCCGACCTATACGCTCAATCGGGCCAATTCGCGAAAGCGGAATCCGCGTTGGAGCGGCTCAGCGATCTGGGGCTTGCCCCCGCTGCTCAGCTGCGTATAGCGGCCGAACACCACGCGGTGTTTGGTGACGATGCCACCGCCGACGCGGCCTGGTTGGCTCTGATCGAAGTTTCCCCGAAGGACGCCGAGGCCTGGGAGCAGTTGGTTATCCACCGTCTGCGGGTTGGCCGTTCCGCCGATGCGATCGACGCCGCCCAAACCGCGTCGTCCGAGCTGTCCGAGGCTGAAGGCTTCGCGGCGTTCTCCCAACACGCTCCGATCATCACCCGGATCGCTGAGGTCCCGGGTGCGATGGCGATGGGCTTGGCGATCCTCAACGAAGACGAGCACCGCGAGGCAGCGGTGCAGGCGCTCGATGCTCTGGATCAGGGGCACGCGGGCAAGATTTCTCCCGACGCGTTGGCGGATCGTTTGGTCGCTTTGGCCGAAGCCTCGCCTGAGTTTGAATCGCTTTGGGTGTTGTCGGTGAGTCTGGAATTTGAAGCGGGGCGAGACGCATTCGCCCTGCCGCGAGCGGAAGCGGCCCGTGAACGCTTCCCGGACTCGGCGCAATCAGCCCGCCTTTTGGCGGAGTCGTACGCCGCCACCGCTCAGTGGCGTGAAGCGCTCATCTCCACCGAGGCCTGGGCTGCGCTGTCGCCCCAAAGCACTTGGGAAATCGACGTGTTGGCCGCCCGGGCCAACCGTGAGCTGGGACGGCCCGACGCCGCGGCGCAGGGCTTGGCACCTTACGCCGAGTCCGTGCGGGCCAACCCCTCCGCTCGGCCGAACCTGACGATGGAAATGGGGCTGGCCTGGGCTGCTACGGGGCGTGGCAAAGACGCCCGGCAACTGCTCGAACCGCTGCTGGAGTCGGATCCGGCCTGGCGATTGGTCTGGCTGGATGCGGCCGTGCTGAAACTATCGAGCACCCGCGAGGCCTCTCAATGGCTGGAGACCGTGGAGTCGGCGATTCCTGCCGACGCCTGGAGCGAGCGAGCCGCCTTGGCTCAGGCCTGGTGGTCGCTGGGCATGCGTGACAGCTACACGCCGTTCCGCGACAAGGGGCGTGCGATGGGCGAAACGTTGACCAAGACCCCGGGCGAGTCGGGCGAGCTTTGGTTCTTCGTGGGTAGCGCGGCTGAGCTCGACCAGGACTACTCCGCCGCGGAGCAGGCTTACCGACGAGCGCTAGAGTTGGATGAGAGCTTGGCCGGTGCCAGCAACAACCTGGCGATGCTCATCACCGACCACGGCGGCGATCTGAACGAAGCCGTTGAACTGGCTCGCCGCGCGGTCGACCAGGTGCCCGGCGAACCGAACTTCCACGACACGCTGGCCTACGTGCTGCACCGAGCCGGCCGGGTCGAGGAAGCGCGGGAAGCGATCAAGCGGGCGATCGAGCTCGACCCCGGCAACCCGCTGTGGCGGACGCGTCTGAACGAGTTGGCGATCGTCGAGTAAGACGGTCCGCCGTGATTAGCCGCGGGGCAGGACGTCGGTGACCATCGCCATGACGTGACAGGTGCTGCCCGCCAGGACAAACAGGTGCCAGACCGCGTGGTTGTACTTGAGCCCTTCCCAGAGGAAGAAGACCACGCCGACCGAATAGGCCAGCCCGCCCGCGATCACCCAGAGCAGTCCGGGCGTGGACATCGCGGCGATGGCCGGGCCGATGGCGATCACCACCAGCCAGCCCATGGTCAGCTTGAGCCCCAGCTGGGTCCAGCCGAAGCGATCAAAGCAGACCAGCTTCAGCGTCAGCCCCGCCGCGGCTAATCCCCAGACGACGCCGAAGAGGCTCCAGCCCCAACCCCCGCCGAGGGTGACCAGCATCAGCGGCGTGTACGTCCCGGCAATCAGCAGGAAGATCGCCGCGTGGTCGAGCTTGCGCAAGACCCGTTTGCTAGGCGGGTGCTGGATGAGGTGGTAAAGGGTCGAGATGCCGTAGACCGCGATGAGCGTGGCCCCGAAGACGCTGAGCGTCACAATCCGCCACGGCTCGCCGCCCAGCCCGGCAAACACAATCAGCAGCGTCGCCGCCGTGAGGGCCGCAGCAAGGCCGAAGCCATGGGTGGCGACATTGGCCCATTCTTCGCCCCGGGTGGGGTCGGATTCGACGGCAGGGTTTTGCATGGGCTGATCGATCGGGGACTTGATGAGACGAGAGTATGATAGCCCGGAACACCCCGCCCCACCCCGCGCGACCCTCCATGGGGGCTGGGGCGTATGACTCCGATCTCCGTTCCAAAACGCTGCTGAACCATGAATTCAATTCCCACTCCGATCAGGCCGTGCCTCCTTGTCTCCATGCTGCTGGTTTGCGTGACCACGCTGGTATCGCTCCCCGTGGCGGCCGGCCCTATCGAGGACGCCGAGCCCCGTGCGGTGCAGATTCTGTTGGACTCAGCCCGGTCCGAAGACCCGCTGCTGCGTTCCCACGCCATCGAAGCGGCTAAGGCGATGCCCGACCGAGCCCTGCCGATGGTCACACTGGCTCTGGACGATGAGAACCCCGGGGTGCGTTACGCCGCGTTGGCCACGGCCGGCCGGTTGCAACTCGAAGCCCTGGGCCCTCAAGCCGCGACCATGGCCCGCGACATCACCCAGCCCGACTACGTGAAGGCCGCCGCCCTCTTTGCCGCGGCCCGCTGCGGCGAAGAGGTCGATCTCGGTCGGCTGGCCGCCATGCTCTGGGACGACAACATCGGGACCCGCTCCAACGCCGCGATGCTGTTCGGCTGGATGGAGGACCCGCAAGTCATCCCTGTGCTGCTCGACGCCAGCGAGGCCCCGATGGACCGCGCCCGCCCGATCGAACGCGAACTGGTTCGGCTGCAGATCACCGAATCGCTGTTGAATCTCGGCCACGACGACAGCCTCAAGGCCCTGCGCGGCGCCGCCTATTCCAGCCACGACGAGGTGCGGATCCTCGCGACGCTCATGCTCGGCAAGGCGCTGGACCGGGGCATGGAAGGCAACCTCATCGGCTTCCTGGCGAAGAACCCCATCGAGCTGCGGCTGGCCGCAGCCGAGTCGCTGGCCCGGATGGGGTCGCTGGAGGGGCTGCCGGTGATCTTCGAGGCGGCCCAGCATCCCGTGGCCACTGTGCGTTCTCAGGCCGCGTTCGCCCTGGCCCAGGCCGATTCGGACCCCGAGGCGGTTGGCCAACTCGTCGGGCTGATGGACGACCCCAACGACCGGGTCCGCATCTCGGCCGCCGCCGCGATCCTCGAATCCCTGCACCGTTAACGCACTGAAACGCGGGCACTCGGCGATGCGCGGGCTGCCCGAGCCCCGGGGAACCGGCCGGTTCTGAACCAAACAACGATGGGGCCGCGACTTATCGGCCCGGCCCGGTCTCGGGTGACTGTTCAGAATTGGTTGACAAGCCTACGGCGTTGGGTTGTAATTATGTTCCCCCACAGCTTCCGCGTGGCGGCGTGTCGTATTCTGCCCCCTCCCCCGCTCCCACTTATTTTTTGAGGACTCCCACCTTGAGCCCACTGACCAAAGCCCTCGTGTTGCTCGTGACTATCCTCTCGATCGTTCTGGTCGCGTTGGTTGTTCCTTTCGTCGCCAACACCGATGACCTCAACGAAGAGATCTCGTCCCTCAAGACCCAGGTCCAGGTCGCCAACGCCGCCGCCAGCCGCGTCGGTGGTGAGAACGAAACCCTCAAGGCCAAGCTGGCTCAGAGCGACAGCAGCAAAGACGACACGATCATCGCGCTTCGCACCGAAGTCACCGAAAAGACCCAAGAGAAGGCCACCCTCGAAGCCCAGCTCAAGGAAGCCACCAGCCAGGTCGACAAGCACGTCAACACCATCTCGCTGATGTCGGCCACCCAAGACCAGCTCACCCAGCTGCTCGAAGACCGCAACGCCCTGGTCAGCACCAGCCAATCCGAAAACGTCAAGCTCAAGAAGGAAGCCGCCCAACTGGTGCAGGCCAACAACGACCTCGCCGCTCAGGTCACCGGCCTGACCCGCACCGTGCGTCTGCAGGGCGAGAAGATCGTCGACCTCCAAGAGCAACTCGCCGGTGGCGGATCGAGCTCTGATGTGGCTGCCGGCCCCGGCTTCCTCGAAGAGCAAGTCCAAGCCAGCGTGACCGGCCTCGAAAAGGTCGACGAAATCACCTTCGCTTCGCTGAACGTCGGCTCCAACGACTCCATCAGCCCCAACACCAAGTTCGTCATCTTCCGCAACGGCGACCAGTACGTTGGCACCGCCACCGTGATGTCGGTGGATGAAACCGTCAGCGTGGCCCGGATCGATTCTTCCACCCTGGACGTCGTGGTCGGCGACAACGCCATGACCGGCATCACCTACTGATTCGTTCGCCCCACGGTCCCCCTCCCCCACAAACAACACCGGCCCCCGGCCCGCTCTCGAAAGCAAACGCATTATGGCAGACAACAGCTCCGGCCCCGGAAACAACATCTTTACCGTCCTGGCCTTCGTCGCCTTTGTCGCCCTGCTCATCGGCGTGGGCTACACCTGGATGCGGCTCCAGGCCGTCACCGGCAGCGTCAACCCCTTCGGTTGATCACCGCACCGGCCCCAACCCAATCAACTCCAACCCACGCCCAAGCGGCGTGGGTTTTTTCTTGCCCCCGTGAATCGCCGATAGTCCGAATAATTTTGTGGCCGATGACCGTAGTTCGACGATACTTCAGAAGGCCAGCCAACCGACGACGCCGCCGTCGTGTTTCGCTACAATCGCGGCAATACCCTAAGGGCTGACACCCCGCGGGCTTGACCGATCCCGGAAACGAACCACCATTGATCTTCGATAACCTCCTGAGCTTCTTCAGCGTCGACATGGGCATCGACCTGGGCACGTGCAACACCCTGGTGTGCGTCCGGGGCGAGGGCATCGTGCTCAACGAGCCGTCCGTGGTCGCGGTCAAGCGCAACACCAACCAGGTCCTGCAGAACGGCAACGCCGTGGGCTGGGTCGCCAAAGAGATGCTCGGCAAGACGCCCGGCAGCATCACCGCCATCCGCCCGCTCAAGGACGGCGTGATCTCCGACTTCGAGATCACCGAGGCGATGCTCGGCTACTTCATCCGCAAGGTCAACGGCAAGCGGCCGTTCGTGAAACCCCGTGTCGTCATCGCCGTGCCCTCGGGCATCACCGCCGTCGAGAAGCGGGCCGTACTCGACTCGGCCGAGCGTGCCGGGGCCCGCCGGGTCTACCTCGTCGAGGAGCCCATGGCCGCCGGTATCGGAGCGAACCTGCCCATCGTCGAGGCGACCGCGTCGATGATCGTCGACATCGGCGGCGGCACCACCGAGGTTGCCATCATGTCGCTGGCCGATATCGCTCAGTGCGAATCGGTCCGCGTGGCGGGTGACGACCTCGACGAGGCCATCATCAACCACATGAAGAAGGCCTACAACCTGATGATCGGCGAGCAGACCGCCGAGAAGATCAAGATCCAGATCGGCTCGGCCGCGCCCGACGGCGAAGAGACCAACATGGAAGTCCGCGGCCGGGACATGATCTCCGGCCTGCCCCGCAAGACCGTCATCACCTCCGAAGAAATCCGCGAAGCTCTTCAGGAGCCGCTCTCTTCGATCATCGAGACCGTGACCCGCACCCTCGAGCGCTGCGAGCCCGAGCTCGCCGCCGACCTCGTGGACAACGGCATCGTCCTCGCGGGCGGTGGCGCTCTGCTCCGCGGCATCGACGTGGTGATCTCCAACGCCACCGGCCTGGACTGCCGCATCGCCGAGGACCCGCTCACCTGCGTCGCCCGTGGCACCGCCATCTACCTCGAGCACCTCGAGGAATGGAAGTCGACCATGGAAAACGACATGGACGACATGTAAGACGTTTTCATTGCTGATTTATGATTGATGAATGGTGATTTTCGACACCGTCTCATGGTTTTCAGATCATCAATCAAAAATCATCAATCATAAATCTGGTTCCTCATGGCTTCCCCCCTCCTCAGCTCGCAGCGTCTGCTCCTGCTCATCACCGCGGCGCTGATCCTCAACAGCCAACTGCCCTCGTCCATCGCCAGCCTGGCGGGCAATGTGCTTGCGCCCGTCGTGAACTTCGCCAGCCTGCCGCTGCGTGGGCCCGTCTACAGCACCGCGACGAAGATCGCCGAGCGCGAGGATTCGTCCGACTTCGCCCACCCCGGCGTCCCCAAAACCGAAGATGAACTCCGCCGCGCCTACGGCCTGGCGCTGGTCGAAATCGAACGCCTCAAGCAGGAATACCAGGAACTGAAGCAGCGCCTCGAGCTCATCGAAGGCGTCCAGGCCATCGACGCCCCCGAAACCCGTCCGCTCACCGCCAAGGTCACCGGCTACCGCAACCCCGGGCCGAGGCAGGTCATCACGCTCAACCGCGGGTCGCGCCAAGGCATCCAGCCCGGCATGACCGTGGTGTATGAAACCGTCCTTGTGGGGCGGGTGGTCGATCCCGTCGGGCCGTCGAGTGCCGATGTCGAGCTGGTCACGTCCCACGACGGCGGGCTTCAGGTCCGCATCAACCAGCCCGGCCTGGTCGCGCCCGAAGAAAACATCCGGGTCCGTCGAAGCGAAAACGACCCCGACTACTTCGTGGCCGAGGTCCCCAAAGATTCGCTGCTTCGCGCCGGTGCGGTGGTTGTCCTCGCCGACGCGGTGAACTACAGCGACGCCCGCGGCCGACTGCTGGGCATCGTCGAACGCAAAGCCCCGTACACCCCCGACCCCGAGTTGCTCGACCAGCTCTGGATCCGCGCCGCCGTGCTGGACACGCCTTACCGCAAAGAGGTCGCGGTGCTGCTGCCCAAGGCCGATGAGGACGCGCCCGGGAACTGACCCCGACCGAGACCCGCTTTGAACTGGATCGTTTTCTCCATCACGGCCTACATCTTTTTCGCCCTGCAGGCGGGGTTGGAGCCGCTGTGGACGGTGGGCGACGCAACGCCGAACCTGCTGCTGATCCTCGCGGTCTTCGTCGGTGTGTCGGCCCGCAAGGCGGCTGTGCCTTGGGCGATGCTGATCGTGGGACTGCTGCTGGACACGTTGCCGGGGCCGTTGAAGGACCAGGGCGTGATCCTCGGCCCGCACGCCGTGGGTTATCTCGTCGGCGCTTATGCGGTGCTACAGCTACGCAACCTGCTGTTCCGCGAGTCGACGATCACGATCGTGCTGATGGTCTTTGCCGTGGGCGGGTTTGCGGCGCTGGTCGAGACACTGATCTACGCGCTGCGTGGTTTGCCTTGGCTGGCGAACCAGGGGCTGGACTGGAGCACCACCGAGCAGCTCTGGCGGCGCTTGCAGGAACTGGTCTACACCGCCGCGGTCGCGGTGCCCGTCGGGCTTGTGCTGCAGAGCAGCCGAAAGCTCTGGGGCTTCACCGGCCGATCCAAGAACGAACGGGTCTTTTAGCCGCTTGCATTTTAGCGCTGCGATCCTCCCCGCTAAGCTGCAAGCGGCTTGAAGTACAATCGTCCCATCATGACCAAACTCCGCGACGACGACCCGCCACCCCCCGGCTACGAGAGCTGGCAACCCCGCATGGGCCGCGGCGGCAAGTTTGTGGCGTGGGTCATCCTCGCCTTCATCCTCGCGGGGACCGCACTGATGGCCTGGCAGGGATTCAGCCGCTGGATGTAGCTTCCGCTATGCAGCGTTAGTCTGCTGATGATCGTTCTCATCAAGCAGATAGGCCTCTACGTGAGATTCAGGCAGCGGCTCGGCGAAGAAAAATCCCTGCCCCCATCGGCAACCAATCGACTGAAGCGCAACCACAGTCTCTTTGGACTCGATGCCCTCCGCCACCACGGGGATCCCGAGGCTCTGCGTCATCGAAGTAATTGCGGACACCACTGCCAATAGCGAGCGGTCTGTATCCAACCGCAATATGAACGACTTGTCGATCTTCAGGCAATCGATAGGATAGTTATGGAGCGCACCCAGAGAAGACAAACCCGTACCGAAGTCGTCCATGGAGATACTGAAGCCTTGATCACGCAGTTTATGGAGCATCGGGAGCAAGTCGGAACGCAGGTCGGCGATCGTGGTCTCGGTGATCTCAAGACGTAGGTCCTGAGGCTCAAGTGCGAACTCTCGTCGGTATTGAACCAGCGATTCGCAGATGCGTGAATCGAGAAGCTCTCTCTTGGAGAGGTTGATATTCACGAACAAATGCTCACCGTCTGACCGCCCCTGATTCCATTCCCCGATCTGTCGGGCGGCGTTTCGAGCAACCCACCTGCCGAGTTCGATAATCAAGCCGGTTTCCTCAGCGATGGGGATGAACACTTCTGGGCCAATCATTCCACGCTCGGGATGACCCCACCGCACCAGCGACTCAAAACCATTGGTTTGACCCGTCGATAAATCGATGATGGGCTGAAACAAGAGCAAAAACTGGTCGTTGCTGATCGCGTCGCGCATATCGGCCTCGAGTTCTTGACGGTCAACCGCGTCTCTGCGCATGTCAAAATCGAAAGTAGCGACCTGCCCTTTGCCGTTGGCTTTCGCCCGATACATCGCAACGTCTGCGTCGCGGATCATATCAGCGCCCGAGCTGTAGGCGTGGGCATTCGTCACGAGACCGATACTGGCCGTAGATACGATATGGTGGCCGTTGATGCTGTGTGGGTCAGCGAATACTTCGAGTAGCCGTTTGGCTTTGGCCTCAGCATCGACATCGTTGGTCAATGAACCCAGAAGGACCACAAACTCATCGCCTCCGAACCGGGCTACCGTGTCTGACTCGCGTAGTTCCCGCTCGAAGATACGGGCGATGTTGCAGAGCAGCGCGTCACCCACTTCGTGGCCCAGACTGTCATTCACGACCTTGAATCGATCGAAATCGAAGAACAACACCGCGAATTTGCTGCAGTCTCGTTTTGATTGTTTGAGCCTGCGATCTAGGCGGTCCAAGAACAACGTGCGGTTGGGTAGGCCCGTCAACTTGTCGGTGGTCGCGGCGAGTGCGAGATGCTCCTCGGCCAGTTTACGCTCGGTCACGTCCAGGATAAAGCCATCCAGGCACTCGGGCCCTCCGTGGGGATCGATAACGCATCGCCCTTTCTCGTATACCCAGTGGGTGCCTCCGTTGCGATGGCAGATCCGATACTCGATTTCGTAAGGTCTCTCTGCGGCGGTCGCTTCAGCAACACTACGCGACACCGCCTCCGCATCCTCTCGATGGATGATGCTCTCGTACGTTCTCACCGCGTTGTTGATGAAATCGCTGGCTGGGTAGCCGGTGATCTGCTCGATCTGATTGCTGATGAAAAAGATCGTCCAATCGTCGTCAGCTGCGCAACGGTAGGTAGCGCCCGGGATGTTGCCCACAAGGGATTGGTACTGGTCCCGCTCGAGATTGAGCGCCACCTGGTGTTCACGGATTAGCGCATCCGAGTGGCGAAGTCGGATGTAGAAAAACGCGATCACACCGGCCAGGGCGAAAAGCCCGGCGGGGAGCGCCGCTTTGGCCGCAACGGCTTGATTCCAATTGCCCGCATCGACATCCGTGCCCAGCATCGCGATGAGTTCGCCATTGTCCGGGTCGACTAGTGGGACCAAGGCCGACACCCACGTCCCCCAGCGGTCGGTGACCGGTCCCTCGACCAAGGCCGTCACGGTATCGAAGGCGTTGAGATACTCGTCGGAGATCTCTTCGTATATCTGACCGGCCGGTGATTCGTCTTCGGATCCCGCGGGTTCGCTGTCGGCAAAAAAGAAGACGCTGCCGTCCTCGTTACGCCCCATGAGGTAGACGAAACGGCACTTGGGATCGGCGGCCCGGACCGCGGCGAACTGCTCCTTAAGCCTCAAGTAGTCATCTGATTCGAGGTCGGCTTCGGTTCCGCTTAGCGCTTTGACACGCTCGACGTTGATGGCCATCGTTGCCAAGCGTGCGTGCGCGAGCCGGTCCTGACGCATCTCTCGGTCGGTGTTTTGAACCGTCCACCACGTAAAGAAAACCCCGCCGATGAGGATCGCCACCATGGCGAACGCGGGCTTGATTGAACCGTACTGGCGGGCTTCAGTCGTGGGCGGACCAGACGAGGAAGCGGCTGAATCTGAGATCTTCTGTCGGCTCCACATGCCAGCTCGTTTCCTCCTGGGCCTCAGTCATGAAGGCCTGCTCCTATCCCAATAAACCCTCTCTGGTTTTTCGGTAATTACGTAGTCGGGCATTAACGCATGAGATAGCTCGCGACGGCCAGCATCGGCCGATAAAACCGGTGTTGCTTGTGGCACCTCGTTCGGCGGGTGGTCTCTTTGGGGTGACTCCAGGAAGTCAGCGGCGATTTCCTAGAGACTCAATTCAACTCAAATCGCGTCAGCGTTCAATTCTCAGCCATCACCGTAGCCTTCGGGATTTGCTTTGAACCACTTGTAGGCATCGGCCACCATCGTCTCGGTGTCGGTGATCTTGGCTTCCCAGCCGAGCTCTTCCTTGATCTTCTTCGGGTCGGCGTAGAGCGACGGGGGGTCGCCCGCGCGGCGGTCGCCGATCTCGACGGTGAAATCGACGCCGGTGACCTTCTTGACCGCGTCGACGATCTCGCGGACCGACATGCCGTTGCCGATGCCCAGGTTGTAGAAAAGCTGCTGGCCGGGCTTCAGGGCGTTCATCAGCAGGACGTGGGCGTCGATCAAGTCCACCACGTGGACGTAGTCGCGGATGCAGGTGCCGTCGGGCGTGGGGTAGTCGGTGCCGAAGATGTAGGCCTTCTCGCGTTTGCCGGTGGCGGCTTCAAGGAGAACGGGGATGAGGTGGGTCTCGGGGCTGTGGTCTTCCCCGATGCGTCCCTCGGGGTCGCAGCCCGCCACATTGAAGTAGCGGGGGCAGGCGAAGGCGAATTCGGGGTTGGCGTTGGCGGTGTCGCGGAGGATCTGCTCGACCATGTACTTGGACATGCCGTAGGGGTTGATGGGCGCTTGGGGCGTGTCCTCGGTGATGGGCATCTCGTCGGGTTCGCCGTAGGTCGCGGCGGTCGAGGAGTGGACGATCTTGTTCACGCCCGCCTCGGCCATCGCCCGCAGCAGGGTCAGCACGCCTGCGGTGTTGTTGTGGTAGTAGCCCAGCGGCTGCTCGACTGATTCGCCGACGTAGGTCCAGGCGGCGAAGTTAATCACACACTCGATGGCGTGGTCTTTCAGCGTCTTGACGATGAGGTCGTAGTCGTGGAGGTCGCCCTGCACAAACGTGGCCTCGGCAGGCACCGCAGCGCGGTGGCCGCGGAAGAGGTTGTCCATGACGACGACGGTATTACCGTCGGCGAGGAGGCGTTGGACGGCGTGTGATCCGATGTAGCCGGCACCGCCGGTGACGAGGACATTCATGTGGTGACTCCCGTGTAGAACCTTTAGGAGCCGCACAGAGTAGCGGATTATCCCTCGGATTGCCCCACGGGTTTCTCGGGCTTTTCCCTCCCCAGTCGGTCGACCAAGAGCGTCACCGCGAGACCGAGCAGGATCAACCCCGCCGCCCCGCCGATCTGCGTGGCGTTGGGCTTGAAGAATGCGGTGGGCAGATCCTCGGCGTCCACGGCCTCGCCAGACTCGGCGAAGATCCACGTCGCTTCGGTCGGCTGCGGTTCATCGTCTTCCCACACCGTCGGCACCGCATGGGTCACGACCTGGGCCTTGATCGTGTCGCCTTCCTTGGGCTCGACCGACGCCTGGAAGGGCCACAGCCCCACCACCGCACCGAGCAGCAAGCCGAGCAGCACGCCCAGGGTCGCCTTCTCGAAGCGTTCGAGCAGCCACTTGAGCAGGTTGCTCACCCCCACCACGCCCAGCAACACGCCGAGCCCGACGGGCAGCACGACCGCGAGGCCGACGCTCGTGAGCACTTCCATGTCCTGGGTCTTCAGCCCGTCCTTGAACGCATCGACCCCCGCGAGGATCGGCACGTACACGCCCAGTACCAGCAGCAGGTACCCGCCGCTGACGCCCGGCAGGATCATCGCCGACGCCCCCGCCACTCCGGCGAGCAGCATGAAGACGAACCCGGTGCGTTCGACGTCGCTCCCGCCGCCCGCGGATTGGTAGACCGCCAGAGCCGCCATCGCGATAAATCCGACGACCGCCGCGATCCAGACCGAGGCATCAGCCTTGCGTCCGTTTGCTGTGATCAGCCGCCACACCACCGGCACCCCGCCGAGCGTCAGCCCGATGAACAGGCTGTACATCACCCACCGCTGATTCACCACCAGTTCTTTCACCGGCCCGGCCAGCAGCACAATCGCCGCCAACGCCGCCAGCACCACGCTGCCCAGCACGACAACCGACGCCTTGCGGAACTTGAGCGTGGTCACCTCGCCGATCGCCGCGATGAACCGGGGATACACCCCCGCCGCCAGCAGCATGGTCCCCCCGCTGATCCCCGGCACAAGGTTCGCCAACCCCATCAGCACCCCACCCACGCCGCCGCGCACGGCGAGTACGGTTAGATTGGCCGAATCCGTTTGGGTGACTTCGGACGAGTTATAGGTCTCTGCGTTGGGGTTGGCCGTATTCATACACGGGTAATATCGGCCAGATTCGCGAGGTATTCATGAGTGAATGACGACCCGCCGCCTGACGAATACCTGCCAACTGCCCGATTAGATGTTCGCGCCGGGCCCATCGTCGCTCGGTATTTTTGCGACGACCTCGCCGGGCTTCATCTCGCCGCTGCAGTACCGCAGCCAATAGGCCTTGAGGCGTTTCTTCACGAGCGGCGCGAGGATGATTCCGCCCAGGATGTTGGGCAGGCCGCAAGCCAGCAGCATCGCGTCGGCCGAGTCGATCACCGAGCCCAGCGACGCCACCGAGCCGACGAACACGCACACCACAAACACGAGCCGGAACACGATCACACTCTTGATGCCGAAGAGGTAGCCCCAAGCCCGTTCGCCGTAGTAGCACCAGGAGATCATGGTGGAGAACGCGAAGAGGACGATGCTGATCGTCAGGATCTTCGGGAACTGCAGCGTCTCCATAATCGGGCGCGACTCGAAGGCGGCCAGGGTCACCGCGGCCCCGGCGGCGTTGGGTTCAAAGTCCTGGTAAGTCCCGGTGATCAACACCACCATGCCGGTCATAAAGCAGATGACGATGGTGTCGATGAACGGCTCAAGCGACGCCACGAAGCCCTCCCGGATGGGTTCATCCACTTTCGCCGCCGAGTGGGCGACGGCCGAGCTGCCGATGCCCGCCTCGCTGGAGAAGGCGGCGCGTTGAAAGCCCACCATCATCGCCCCGAGCACACCTCCCAGCCCCGCCTCGGGGGCCCACGCCTCCTGGAAGATCAATCCGATGAGTGAAGGAAGTTGCTCGGCATTCGTCACGATGATAAAGCTGCACGCGGCGACATAAACCGTCGCCATCACCGGCACGATGATCGAGGTCGCCGCCCCGATCCGGCCGATCCCGCCGATGATCACCACCGACACCATCGCGGCCATCACGATGCCAAATCCCACGCTGCCCGCGCGTCTTGCGGTTTCGACGTTTTCATCGGCGAGGAAGGGTTGCACAAACTGATCGAAGCAGGCCTCGAAGCTCTGATTCGCCTGGAACATGTTGCCGCCACCGAGCGCCGCACCCATCAGGAAGATCGCGAATACCACCGCGAGCGTTTTGCCCAGCGGCTCGAGATTGGGGTTGATCTGCTTGAGGCCGCGGTCGAGGAAGTACATCGGCCCGCCCGACATCGAGCCGTCGTCGTTCTTGACGCGGAACATCTGTGCCAGCGTGGTCTCGTGGAACTTACTGGTCATGCCAAACAGGCCGAGCACCATCATCCAGAACAACGCCCCGGGCCCGCCGACCACCATCGCAATGGCGACACCCGCGATATTGCCCAGCCCGACCGTGGCCGAGAGCGCCGACGTCAGCGCACGAAACGGCGGGATGTCGCCGTCGTCGGCCGACCCCGCCCACTTGCCGCGTACGATCTGCCAGGCGTGGCGGAAGCCCCGGATATTGATGAAGCCGTGGTACACGGTGTAGAACATCGCCCCGAAACCCAGCCAAACAACAAGGAACGGCAGTTTCACGTCTTCGCCAAACAGGCCGAAGCTGACATCGAAAAACAGGGTGGTAAAGATCGCCCCGTTGATGGGATTGAGGATCGAGTCCAGACGATCACCCAACGAAGGGGGTTCTTCATCAGCTGAAGCAGTGGCGTCGGTCGAGCCATCGGCGGCCGACGCATCAGCCGCTTCCGCCGCGTCTTGCGCGACTTGCTCAGCCTCTTCGGCCACGGCCCCGGTGGTTTCAGCCACCGCCGGAGGGGTTAGTTCGGCGGCGTCTTGGGCCTGGGCCGAGAAACCAACACCCATCACCAGAAGCATCGAGAGAAGCAGCCCCCACACTTTCAGGGGGCGAGTCTGGCGGTTGGGGGCGTGGATCATCAATGGCTCCAAGACATGAGATGGTTCGAGGGGGGATCGTGTAAGACCAGCCGCGGGTAGCCCAGCCGTTCTTCGAGTTGCTGGTTGAGTTCACGCAGGATCGAGGTGACCCGCGCATCGTCGCGTTGGGCGGTGAACGAACCCGCGAAGACCGCGCGGCCCAGGCGGTCGGTGAAATCGGTTGAGCGGTCGGTTAGCCGGAGGTCGGCATCCCAGAGGTTGCCGTCAATCGTGCCCACGCTCGGGTTGTCGTGCAGGCGGATAAACCCCGCACCGGCGTAGACGCCGACGGTGTTGGGCTCGGCCGCGGTGTCGCGGAACTCGTAGAAACGCACCAATGCATTGGTCGCGGTCCGGTCGATCGGCGTCAGGCCCGCACGGGCTTTCCAAAACATCTCCAGCGAGGCAACCCGCTCCGGAGCGTCATCGGGCCCTTGCAGCAGTACGACGGTGACAGTGTTCTGGTCGGTGAACCGGTAATAGGCCTGGGTGAACTCGCCCGACAGTTTCGTGCCTTCACGGCCCTCGGTCTCTCGGCTGGAGATCTGAAGCTCGGCGTCACCATCGACCAGCGGCCGCGAGCATCCGGCCAGTAGGCCGACCAGTAACGCCATCATTACCACCCCAACCAAGGGCACGCCGGTCCACCGGCAGAATCGATTGGGCGGGAGCGGTTCCGTGCTCACTTGGGCGGGTCCTGTTGGTCTTGAGCGATCGCGATCTTCTCGAATTCGCTGGGCGGCTCTTCGGTCGGCTCGGCGGGCTTGGCGTCACCCGTGGGCTTGGCAATGCCCAACTCCGCCAGGGTGTCACGTTCGACGACGGTGCGCAGCTGCTCGCGGGGCACGCTGGGCAGCGGCGTGCCCTGAGACGTGACGTTGACCGAGTACAGCGTGACGATCGCCTGCTCCGGGTTGCCGAAGGGGAAGCCGCTGCCGAACAGCACCTGGTTCATCACCCCGGCCTGGAAAGCCTGCACCATCGCGTTGTAGAGCTGCCACGACTGGATCACGAGTCCCGAGACGTCGGCGTAGATGTTGGGGTGTTTGGCCATGAGCGTGACGCACTGGTCGATCCACGGCAGGCCGAACGAACTGAGCACCAGCTTCAGCTTGGGGAAGCTCCGGGCCACCTCGTCCAGCAGGTACGGGATGGCGAACTCGAGCTTTGAGTCCTGGGAGATCATCGCGTTGGATTCGATGATGATCGGCACGCCGCGCGACTCACAGGCCTCATAAAGATCCATGGCCCGGGTGTCGGCCGGGTGGAAGCCCGCCGCGGCGGGACTGACCGTCACCCCCACCAGCCCCAGATCGAGCGCGGCTTCGAGTTTGGCGATGGGTTTATCCAGTGTCGGGTCGATGCCGACGAAGCCGACGTACTTGCCCGGGTGGGTCTGGACCGCCTGATGCACCCGCTCGGCGTCGATCGAGGCTTCGAGCAACCCGCTCTCAAACCCGAGTATCGCGGCATATTCAACCGGAGCCATCGCCTGGGCGTGAGCCTGCTCAGACGCGTGGGTGTGTTCCCAGGGCTCGCCTCGGCGTCGGCGGTAGGTCTGTGCCGCAGATGCCCCCAGAGCTTCGACGGAGTCCCAGATGCGGGTATGCAGATCGACAATCATGACTCGGGTCGTTTCCGAAAGCCGGGCAGACAAGGATTAGAAACATGTTACCGGCCGCACCGCTCGCCGCCAAACCATGCGCGTTACCGGGTTCACCCGTGATCCGCGTCGTAATCCGCTGCGGATTTGAGTGATTCGAGCTGTGCCGCGTCGGAAGGTTTGACCTTGATGATCCACGCCTCGCCGAACGGGTCGTCGTTGACCAGGGCCGGGTTATCCACAACCGCCTGATTGACCTCCACGACCTCGCCCGCGATGCCGCAGTACAGGTCGCTGGTGGCCTTGACCGACTCGATCTCGCCGAACGTGTCGCCCGCCTCGATGGGGCCGGAGTCGACCGAGACCTCCAGGTAGGTGATGTCGGTCAGTTCATCGACCGCGAATTGGCTGATGCCGACGGCAATCAGGTCGCCATCGGGCTTGTGCCATTCGTGAGAGTCCAGATATCGGCGGTCGTCGGGTGAGGGCATGTCACTACTCCAGGGTTCAGCAAGGCTTGGGGGATCGTAAACCCCGGCGGCGGTGCCCGCAAGATTCAAACATTGGCCCCCTGTCTGAGCAGGGCAGCCCATTGCGGCCGCTCCGCCAAGCCGCCTTGCGGTTATCGGGCGAATCGACCTGCCGAGGCGTCACGACCCGCAGCAGGATCGGCCGCTATTTCCGGATCGGCGGTCATGCGTTGGCCCGTGTTTGCCGAGTAGGCTATGGTGTCGTCTTAGGGCCGAATTGCGGCGAGGAACGCCAAGCCCTAGCGAAACCCGCCCCCCGATCAGGAGGCCCTCCGCGTTGGAATCCCACAACCTTACCCACCTCAAGCAGCTCGAAGCCGAGAGCATCCATATCATCCGTGAGGTCGTCGCCGAGTTTGACAACCCGGTGATGCTGTTCTCCATCGGCAAAGACTCTTGCGTGATGCTCCACCTGGCCCGCAAGGCGTTCTACCCCGATAAACCGCCCTTCCCGCTGCTGCAGATCGACACGACCTGGAACTTTCAGTCGATGTACACCTTCCGCGACGACTACATCGTCGGCGAGCTGGGCATGGAATGCCTCGTCCACATCAACGAGGAAGGCCTCAAGCAAGGCGTCGACCCCTTCAAAGACGGCAGCAAGGTCTTCACCGACGTGATGAACCTCGGCGCCCTCCGCCAGGCCCTCGACAAGTACGACTTCGACGCCGCGTTCGGCGGCGGCCGCCGCGACGAAGAAAAGTCCCGCGCCAAAGAACGGGTCTACTCCTTCCGTGACAGCAACCACTCCTGGGACCCCAAGAACCAGCGTCCCGAGCTGTGGAATACCTACAACGCCAACGTCCAGAAGGGCGAACAGATCCGCGCCTTCCCGCTGTCCAACTGGACCGAGCTGGACATCTGGCAGTACATCCACCTCGAGAACATCCAGCTCGTCCCGGCCTACTTCGCCGAGGAACGCGAGGTCGTGGAGTTTGAAGGCAACCTGATCGCCGTCGACGACGACCGGATGCCCGAAGACCTGCGCAAGACCGCCAAGAAAGAATGGGTCCGCTTCCGCACCCTCGGCGACTACCCGCTCTCGGGCGCCACCCGCAGCGAAGCCCGCGACCTGCCCCTGATCATCCAGGAAATGTTGCTCGCCACCCGCAGCGAACGCGAAGGCCGCACCGTCGACAAAGACCCCGGTGCCGGCATGGAAGAGAAGAAGAAGCAGGGGTACTACTAAATAGGCGCTAGGGATTCGGCGCTAGGCGCTCGGTCGTTTTTCGGGGGTTGTCATGGGCGATGAGACGCATGGGTATCGGGGGCTGATTGCCTGGCAGAAATCGATGGAGCTTTGTGAGGCCGTATACAAGCTCTGCATGGAGTTGCCCGAATCCGAACGTTTTGGCCTGATATCGCAGATGCAACGAGCTGCCGTCTCCATCCCCTCCAACATTGCTGAGGGCTACGGCAGAGGAGCCGGAAAAGACTACGCCAAACATCTGAGATACGCCCGAGGCTCACTCGCCGAACTCGAAACCCAGATTGAACTCACCGTCCGCTGCAACCAGCAATCAAGAGACCAGATCAAACCCGCATGGACCTTAACCCAGGATGTCGGAAAACTCCTGACCCGACTGATCCAGTCCCAAACCACCACCTAGCGCCTAGCGCCTAACCCCTAGCGCCTACACCATGAGCCACCAAAGCGAACTGATCGCCACCGACATCAACGCTTACCTCAAGCAGCACGAACAGAAAGAGCTGCTGCGCTTCCTGACCTGCGGGTCCGTGGATGACGGCAAGTCGACCCTCATCGGCCGACTGCTCTACGACTCGAAGATGGTTTACGAAGACCAGCTCGCGTCGCTCGAGGTCGACTCCAAGAAGTTCGGCACGACCGGGGGCACGTTCGACCCCGCCCTGCTGACCGACGGCCTTAAGGCCGAGCGCGAGCAAGGTATCACCATCGACGTGGCCTACCGCTACTTCTCGACGACCAAGCGTAAGTTCATCATCGCCGACACCCCTGGCCACGAGCAGTACACCCGCAACATGGCCACCGGCGCCTCGACCGCCGACCTGGCGATCATCCTGATCGACGCCCGCCACGGCGTGCAGACCCAGACCCGCCGCCACTCGTTTATCGCGTCGCTCTTGGGCATCAAGCACGTGATTGTCGCGGTGAACAAGATGGACCTCGTGGACTTTTCCGAGGACCGCTTCAACGAGATCAAGCAGGAATACGCCGCGTTCTCGGCCAAGCTCGACCTGCCCGACATCCGCTTCGTGCCCATGTCCGCCCTTAACGGCGACAACGTCGTCAACGCCAGCGAGCACACGCCCTGGTACGACGGCGGCACGCTGATGCACCTGCTCGAAACCGTCTACATCGGCAGCGACCGCAACCTCATCGACCTGCGGTTCCCTGTTCAGTACGTCAACCGCCCCAACCTCGACTTCCGCGGCTTCGCGGGCACGCTCGCCTCGGGTATCGTCCGCCCCGGCGACGAAGTCATGGTCCTGCCCTCGCGCAAGACCTCGAAAGTGAAATCGATCGTCACGTTCGACGGCGAGGTTGACGAAGCCTTCGCCCCGATGTCGCCCACGATCACGCTCGAAGACGAAGTCGACGTCAGCCGTGGCGACATGCTCGTCCACGTGAACAACCAGCCGCAGGTCGCTCAGGCCTTCGAAGCGATGTTGGTCTGGATGAGCGAAGACGCCATGAAACCCGGCGGGCAGTACCTCATCAAGCAAACCACCCGTCAAACCCCCGGCGTGATCTCCGACCTTCGTTACCGCATGGACGTCAACACGTTGCACAAAGACGACAACGCCCCCACCCTCGAACTCAACGAGATCGGGCGGGTCGTCATCGAACTCGCCCGCCCCATCGCGTTCGACCCGTACAAGAAGAACCGCGGCACCGGCGGCTTCATCGTCATCGACCGCCTGACCAACAACACCATCGCCGCGGGCATGATCCTCGACCAGTCGACCACGGCCAAGCAAGTGGCTCGTGAGCAGTTGGCCCAGTCGCTGGCGACCGAAGCCCGTCAGCACTCTTCGCTGATCTCTGACGAAGAGCGCGCGACCCGCCTCAAGCAGCAACCCGCCACCGTCTGGATCACCGGCCTCACCGGCTCGGGCAAGTCGCCCGTCGCCTACGCCCTGGAGCGTCGCCTCTTCGACGAAGGCTATACGCCCCTGGCGATCGACGGCCGCAACACCCGCTTGGGCTTATCGTCCGACCTGACCTTTAGTGATGCCGACCGTGCCGAGAACCTCCGCCGTGCCGCAGAGCTCGCCAAGACCGCGAACCACGCGGGCCTGATCACGGTGTGTGCGTTCCTTTCGCCTTCGGCTGATGACCGCGCGACGGCCAAGGAGATCGTCGGCGAAGACCGGTTCTTCGAGATATTCACCGATGCCCCCGAAGACGTCTGCAAGGAACGCGCCAAGGAAGAAGGCTCGAACATGGCCGCGTTCAGCGACATGGCCGCGCCGTATGAGGCTCCCGAGTCCCCGGCGCTCCGTTTGGCGACCAACGATCTGTCGATCGACGAATGCGTCGAGAAGATCATGGTGCTGCTGCGTGAGCAAGGCGTACTGCAGTAATACCGAGATTCAATTCGGCAGCGTTTTCTTCAAATGCTTCGCCAAACGCTCCTCAATTTGCAACATACGCATGATCGGTGACGTGAATGCGGCAGTCTGCGTCCCGGCAAAACGGCGAAGTTCAGACATACAGTCTTGGAAGTCTTGATTGACGATCAATTGAAGCTCAACCCCGAAATCGACGTGAATTTTTTTATTGATATCGGCTATGTGGACCATTTGGTTGTAGACAGGATTCTTCGAGGTTTTCACGATCGGCGACCAAAGCATGAAGGTATGCTCGTAATCAGGAAAGGCCATACGGGCGTACTGGATATCTTTCGTGAACTTCGCGACGAAACGATCGACATTGTCGGGGCGTTTATTTTTCGTGTATTGCAAGCCAGTGGATAGGTGGATTGCCACCTCGCAAACATAAAGATGTCGCTCGGCCATGTTGATCCCGATGACATCAATCTCGCCCTGGGTTTGTGTCGTTTGAAGGTTATATTGAATGAAATCGCAACCTCTGAGGTTGCGAAGATACTCACCAACGATTTCTTCTCCTGGAGTCTGCATCAGTCGACGGATTTATTTTTATTAGATTTCTTGCCGGATAGTGAGCTAGACTGAGATGTTGAATCCGTTTTTGGTTTGCCGTCTGTTGATTGGGATTTCGATTTTTCCGAGTCGGAAGACTTACTATCGCTCTTAGTCTCGCTGGGCTTGTCGGCCTTCGCGTCCTTTTGGTAGCTGTCGGAGCGGTAGTCGGTTTCGTAGAAACCCGCGCCTTTGAAGATCACACCGGCACCGGTGCCGATCAGACGGCGGAGCTTCATTTTGCCGCAAGCAGGGCACTTCTTGAGCACCTCGGCGGTCATCAATTGAAACTCTTCGAAGGCGTGGTCACACGCATCGCAGACGTAGTCGTAGGTGGGCATGGCGGGGAATCCCTAGGCTTTTGCTCGCTCGGAAGCCACTCCGGGGGCGGCTGTTTTTCGTAGGATATTTCGCATGAAAGCGATGCATATGTGGCGGCTGTTCCGGGTCTTGAAGTTTCTAGGCATCCTTCGGCTGGCCGCGTGGTTACGACGCTTGTTGCGATTGAAGCCCTGAATAACAAGACCTTCTCGGGAACTCACTCCGCCACGCTGACCTGTGCGGGGCGGACGGGTTGATCGTTGAGGATATAACCCGGCATGAACTGGGCGGCGACGTGGTTCGATTCGATGTCTTCCGAGGGCTGACGCATCAGGGCCTCGTGGAGGTTGGGGTCGAATTCATCGCCGGGCTCGACGGTGACCTTCTTCATGCCGAAACCTTCGAGGGCCTGGAGCAGCGCGGCCTGGATGGTGGCGGCCCCCTTCTGTACGTCTCCCGCTGACGTCGTTTCGGGGTCGAGCTCGAGGGCACGGTCGAAGTTGTCCATCACGCCAACCAGGGCCTTGGCGACCTTCATCAGCGTCTCCTGCTTGGTCGCGTCGATGTTGAGTTGCGATCGGCGGACGAAGTTCTGGTAATCAGCGGCGGTGCGCATCAGCTTGGCTTCAAGCTCGTCGCGTTCTTTTTGCAGGGCGGCAAACTCTTCATCGATGACCTCTTGCGCCTCGGCCTCGGCCTCGGCGGCTTCGGGATCGAAGTCGGCCAGCGTCGGCTCGTCACCTTCGGGAGTCAGGTCGAACTCGTTCACCTCGGCCGAGTCTTCGGCCGCGTTCAGATCATCGTTGGGGTGGATGTTTTCGCTCATGGTTTGGTTCGGGCGTTAGCCCAGGTGTTCTTTGATCTTGCCCCAGAAACCCTTGTTTTCCGGGAGGACGTCGTGGTCTTCGCTCTCGGCGTATTCACGGAGCAGTTCTTCTTGACGGCTGGTGAGCTTGGTGGGGACTTCGAGCAGCAGCGCGACAATCAGGTCGCCCCGGCGGCCGGAGCGGAGGTCGGGCATGCCTTCGCCGCGGACGCGGAAGAGCTCGCCGTGTTGGGTGCCGGGCTTGATGGTGAGTTCGGTCTCGCCGTCAAGGGTGGGGACGCTGACCTTGGCGCCGAGCGCCGCCTGCGTGAAACTGACGGGCATCTTCATGATCAGGTGATCGTCTTCGCGGGTGAACAACTCGTGATCCGCGATGCGGACGACCACGTGCAGGTCGCCTTGCGGGCCGCCGCCGCTGCCGGGCTCGCCTTCACCGGAAACGCGGATAGCCTGACCGTCGTGGATGCCCGCGGGGATTTTGATCGACAACTTGCGTTTCTTGGCGACCCGGCCGCTGCCACGGCAGGAGGTGCATTTATCGAGATAGATCTTCCCGGCACCTTTGCAGTTGGGGCAAGTGTTGACCATGCGGAACATACCGCCGAGGCCCGCTTGCTGAACTTGCCCCGCCCCGCCACACATCGTGCAGGTGGACGGTTCCGTGCCGGGCTTGCCGCCGGTGCCGTTGCAGGTGTCGCAGACGTCCTGGCGGGTGAATTCGATATCCGTGGTGGTGCCCGTGAAGGCTTCGTTGAGCGTAATCTCGGTCTGCGTCTCGAGGTCGTAGCCGCGTTGTGCGCCGCCGGGACCGCGACGACGGCCACGTCCGCCGCCCATGCCGCCGCCGAAGATGTCCTCGAACATCGAGAAGATGTCCCCGGCGTTCATGTGGCTGAAGTCGTGGCCGGCTTGGCCTTTCAGCCCGGCGTGGCCGAATTGGTCGTAGCGTTGACGCTTCTCGCTGTCGGAAAGGACCTCGTACGCCTCGGCGCACTCTTTAAACTTTGCCTCGGCCTCGGCGTCGTCCGGGTTGCGGTCCGGGTGGTACTTCATGGCCAGCTTGCGGTACGAGCGTTTGATCTCGTCGCCGCTGGCGGTGCGCTCGACGCTGAGGATTTCGTAGTAGTCGCGCTGGGTGGCCATAAGAAAATTCGAGGAGGGGCAATGGTTCTGTAGAGTGGGCACGGCCCACCGTGACAACGACAAGGGCTGCGGTTGGTCTGGTGGGCGGTGTCCACCCTACGAAAGAAACCCAGAGACGGTCGCCCCTGGGCTTCGAGGGTCGGGGCTGCGGGCGGGTCGGTTAGTGGACCGCACCCGCGATGGCTTCGGCGTCTTCATCGAAGTCGCTGATCAGCACGTTGGTGGTGAGCATCAGGCCCGAGACCGACGCGGCGTTCTGCAGCGCGGTGCGGCTGACCAGAGCCGGGTCGATGATGCCGGCCTTGACCAGGTCCACGTGCTCGCCGGTGGCGGCGTTGTAGCCCTTGTTGCCCTTGGCGGCACGGACCTGCTCGACGACGACGTAGCCGTCTTCGCCAGCGTTTTCCACGATCTGACGCAGCGGGGCCTCGAGGGCGGCCGCCACGATGTCGAAGCCGATCTTCGCGTCGCCCTTGGCGGACTTACGCTTGGCTTCCACGGCTTCGATCGCACGCACGAACGACACGCCGCCGCCGGGGACGTAGCCCTCTTGGGCAGCGGCCTTGGTCGCGGCCAGGGCGTCGTCGACACGGTCCTTGCGTTCTTTCATCGCGGTTTCGGTGGTGGCACCGACGCGGATCATGGCGACGCCGCCGGTGAGCTTGGCCAGGCGCTCCTGGAGCTTCTCGCGGTCGTAGTCACTGGTGGTCTTTTCGATCTGCGAGCGGAGCTGATCGATCCGGCCGTTGATGTCCTTCTTCTTGCCGGCACCTTCGATGATGGTGGTGTTGTCCTTGTCGACGGTGATCTTCTTCGCGGTACCCAGCGATTCGATCTCGAGGGTTTCGAGTTGAACGCCCAGGTCTTCGCTGACGAAGGTTGCACCGGTGACGGTGGCGATGTCGCCGAGCAGGGCCTTGCGGCGGTCGCCGAAGCCGGGGGCTTTGACGGCGGCTACTTTGAGCACACCACGCAGACGGTTCACGACGAGCGCGGCGAGCGCTTCGTTTTCCACGTCTTCCGCGATGATGAGCAGCGGCTTCTGCGCCATGGCCACCTTGTTGAGCAGGGGCAGCAGGTCGGGCAGGTTGCTGATCTTCTTTTCGTGGACCAGGATCAGGGGATCTTCCAGCACGCACTCCTGCGAGGCGGGGTCGGTCATGAAGTACGGCGAGAGGTAGCCCTTGTCGAACTGCATGCCTTCGACGTAGTCGAGGGTGGTGTCGGCGGACTTGCCTTCTTCGACTTCGACCACGCCGTCCTTGCCGACTTTGTGGATGGCTTCGGCGATGAGGCTGCCGATCTCGGCGTCGTGGTTGGCCGAGACGGTGGCGACGGCCTGGAGGTCGTCCTTGCCCTTGCACTTGGTGGCGAGGGCCTGGATGGCTTCGGCTGCGGCTTCGGCCGCAGCGTTGATACCACGCTGGAGGGCCATGGCGTTGGCGCCGGAGGCGACGTGGCGGAGGCCTTCGTTGTAGATCGCTTCGGCGAGGACGGTGGCGGTGGTGGTGCCGTCGCCGGCCTTGTCGGCGGTCTTCTTGGCGACCTCGACGACCATCTTGGCGCCCATGTTCTGGAAGGGGCTTTCGAGCTCGACTTCCTTGGCGACGCTCACGCCGTCCTTGGTGACCGAGGGGCCGCCGAAGGATTTCTGCATGACAACGTTGCGGCCGGTCGGGCCCATGGTGACTTTCACGGCCGCGGCGAGTTGCTGCAGGCCTTTCTTCAGTTCGGCTTGCGCTTCGGCACCGAAAATCATTTGCTTCTTGGCCATCTTGGGGTGGCTCCGTGGTTGGGGTGGTTGGGTTCTGGTCTGAAAGTGGTCTGGTTTTGGTGGTCTGGTCTGGACGCAGACCAGTTAGCAGACCAGTGGAACACGGCAGATGCCGCGGGGTCTTACTTCTCCATGACGCCGAGCAACTCGGACTCACGCATGATCATGTGGGTGACGCCGTCGACATCGATCTCGGTGCCGGCATATTTGCCGTAGAGGACGGTGTCGCCCTTCTTGACGGTGAGCTTGTTGCGGCTGCCGTCATCGTTGAGCTTGCCGGGGCCCGCGGCGACGATCTTGCCGGTTTGGGGCTTTTCCTTGGCGCCTTCGGGCAGGTAGATGCCCGAAGCGGTTTTTTCCTCGGCCTCGGTGGGCTTCACGAGGACACGGTCGTCGAGCGGTTTGATGCTGGTTTTGGTGGCGGTGGCCATGGGTTTCTACTCCAGTGAGTGGTTGTTTTAAATTCGTGTGTGATTACAAAGAAACGGTCTGTTGACCGGATGGAACGGGCTAAGCCGCAAGCGGCTTTACATCATGCCGGGCATACCGCCCATGCCACCCATTCCGCCCATGCCGGGCATGCCGCCGCCCATGCCGCCCATACCACCCATGTCGTGGTGGTCGCCACCGGCACCGGCGGCTTCTTCAACCGGGGCCTCGGAGACCACGCAGTCACAGGTCAGCAGCAGGGTGGCCACGCTCATCGCGTTTTCCAACGCGGTGCGGTCGACCTTGGCGGGGGTGATGACACCAGCCTCAACGAGGTCGACGTAGTCCAGCTTCAGGGCGTCGAAGCCGTTGCTGCCCTTCTGGGAAGCAACCTTGGCGACGACCACGCTGCCACGCTCACCGGCGTTCTCGGCGATGGTGAACAGCGGCACGGTCAGGGCCTTGCGGACGGTATCGACGCCGGCCGATTCTTCGCCAACGGTTTCGACCTTGTCCAGGGCCTTGAGGGCACGGATGAAGCTGATGCCGCCGCCGGGGACGATGCCTTCTTCGACCGCAGCGCGGGTCGCGTGGAGGGCGTCTTCGACGCGGGCTTTCTTTTCTTTCAGTTCGGCTTCCGAAGCAGCACCCACATTGATCTGGGCGACGCCGCCGGCCAGCTTGGCGAGACGCTCTTGCAGCTTCTCGCGGTCGTAGTCGGAGGTGGTGGTGGCGATCTCGTTGCGAATCTGGGCGATACGGCCCTGGATGTCCGAAGACTTGCCCGCACCTTCGATGACGGTGGTGTTGTCGGCGTCAACTGTGATCTTCTTGGCCATGCCGAGCTGCGAGAGCTCAACGGTGTCGAGATCAACGCCCAGGTCCTTCATGATGGGCTCGGCGCCGGTCAGCGCGGCGATGTCGCCGAGCATGGCCTTGCGGCGATCGCCGTAGCCGGGGGCCTTCACCGCACAGACGTTCAGGACGCCACGCAGCTTGTTGATGACCAGGGTCGAGAGGGCTTCGCCTTCGATGTCTTCAGCGATGATGAAAAGCGGCTTCTTCGCGCCCTGAACTTTTTCCAGCAGGGGCACGAGCTTCTGGATGCTGCTGATCTTGTCTTCGTAGACCAGGATCAGAGCCTTATCGAGCTCGACGAGCATGTCATCGGGGTTGGTGATGAAGTTCGGCGAGAGGTAGCCGCGGTCAAACTGCATGCCTTCGACGACGTCAACGTAGGTGTCCAGGGCTTTGCCTTCTTCGACGGTGATGACGCCGTCCTGGCCGACCTTCTCCATGGCGTCGGCCATGATCTTGCCGATTTCGGGGTCGTTGTTGGCCGAGATGGTGGCGACGTTGGTGATGTCACCCTTGCCCTTGATGGGCTTGGCTTGTTTCTGGATTTCTTCGGTGGCGGCGAGCACAGCCTTCTTCATGCCGCGGACCAGGGCGTTGGCGTCCACGCCAGCGGTGACCTGACGCAGGCCTTCCTTAAAGAGGGCCTCGGCGAGCACGGTCGAGGTCGTGGTGCCGTCGCCGGCCTTGTCCGAGGTCTGGCTGGCGGCTTCCTTCACGAGCTGAGCGCCCATGTTCTCGGCTTTGTCGACCAGGTCGATCTCCTCGGCGACGGTCACGCCGTCCTTGGTGACGGTCGGGCCGCCCCAGCTCTTGTCGATCACCGCGTTCCGGCCGCGGGGGCCGAGGGTGCTCTTCACCGCCGCGGCGAGCTTCTCAACTCCCGCGAGCAGGCTTGCCCGTGCTTCAGATTCAAACGTCAGGTCCTTCACGGCCATTCGTATCACTCCAGTTTCAAAAATGAGGGTCCAAATCGTGGCGCCGCTGCGGCGACATGCCGAGGCTGTTCATTCACCTACGAAGTCAGCTCCGAGCCGGAGCGCGGAGATATCCATATACATATGGCAAGCCCTGTGCCAATCGCGGATAGTCTTCCAAGCACAGAAACCCCGAAAATCAGTCCGCAAAGCCCCCTAAACAGCGATCTTCGGCGAGATCAGGCCGCGGGGGCTGTCACTCTGACAGCCCCCCCTTTCGATGTCTGTCAGTCCCTGCCTACCCGGTTTTCCCCAATACGGCGGGCGAGTCGACCGGCCCACGGGTGAGATTCACGAAGATTTGACACTGCAGTAGCCGATGTCTATAGTCATCGACCCAGATTGCGGGGTAGAGCAGCCTGGTAGCTCGTCGGGCTCATAACCCGGAGGTCAGTGGTTCGAATCCACTCCCCGCTATTCGTTTTGATGAAAGGACTTGCAGCAATGCGAGTCCTTTTTTTGTTGGTAAACATGGGCAGTATGTACCCCGTTCTGACCCCTACCCGCCAAACCTTAGGACTCGCCGGAACCTGTCCCCCACAGCCCGGAGATCACCTATGGCATCGCTCAAGAAACGCAACGGCATCTACTACGCTCAGCTCTACATCGGTGGCCGACAAGTCCGCCGCACCCTGAAAACCGACTCGCTCCAGATCGCAAAAGCCAAGCTACGCGAGATCGAGAACACCCAAGCCCAGGGCAACGGCAACCCCCTGCCGACCCGCACGCCCATCGGTAAGGTGGTCGAGCAATATGTCGAGCACATCCGCACCGTTAAGACCGCCAAGTCAGCCCAGACCGACGTCTACTACTTAAGAGAAGCATTCGGGGAATGCTGCGAGGCGGTACGCATCACCAGTCGCAACCCGTCGGCCAAGACCCGCAAACGCCCCGTCAAGGAAGGTGGCGATCGACGGCGGCGGGCCCGCATCATCGAGGCGAACCACTTCGAGGCCATCACCACCGCCGACATCCAGCAGTTCATCGACAGCCACGTCCGTAGCCGTGGGCTCGCCCCGAAGACGGCCAACCGCTACCGGGAGATCGTCTGCCGCCTGTTCAACTGGTCGATGGATCAAGGCATCATCCGGATGCCGGGCAACATCAACCCCGCCACCAAGGTCGAACGACACCGGGAGCACGCCCCGCAAATCCGCTACCTCAGCCTTACCCAGATCGACGAACAGCTCGATGCTCTGCGCTTCAAACCCCAGATGCAGAAGATGGTTGCGACCCTCATCTACGCAGGATTACGGCGTGAAGAGCTGCTTTGGCTTACACTAGACGATGTAGACCTTTCCAGAAGACATGGGGGGCACGGCTTGATCCGGCTACGAGCAAAAACCATCGACGGACGATTCTGGGAGCCCAAGACGAAAGTCAATCGGGTGGTGCCGATCAGCCGCGCGTTGCGATCCTTCCTCGACCGCTACTCACCACCCGCAACCCACTCACCCAAGACCTCCGACAGCTTCCGGGGGTGGTTTTTCCCATCACCGATGGGGTGCTGGTGGGATGGGGATGGGTTTTCGCGGGACTTGCGGCGAGTGAACAAAGATCTAAGCCTTCAATGGGGTTGTTTGGATTACCGGCATACTTTCGGCAGCCAGCTTGCCCAAAACGGTGTAAGCCTGTTCAAAGTGAGTTCGCTTATGGGTAATTCGCCCGAGATATGTCGCCGACATTATGCAAGTCTTGCGCCCGAAACGATGCTGAGCGAAATTGAATTTCCAGGCTTATCACCTAAGAACCTCCACCCCCAAACAGAGATGAGCAATGCCATTGCTATTCGCAGAAGCAGCTAAACGTTCAATTAAAAATATAGGGAAATATGGGGATACAGATGTGTTTCCTTTCTCATATGAGAAGGACATTTTTCACGAAAAAGAAAATGAATGTGCTGCAATATTAGAAGGCATGTTTGCAGATTTTGACCGCGCGATTTCCGACGATCCACCCAGATTCATCCAAGCATTATCGCAAGTAGGCTACACAGGATTTCGGTGGACCACTCAAATCGATCCGTACTGGAATGCCTACTATCTCGCGTTAGTGCTATCCATAGCCGATGAAGTTGAATCAGCGCGCTCTCCAATCACCAATGCCCAAGTGTACTCATATAGATACGCCTGGAATGACGGTGACAGTAAAATATTTTCTGATGTTTCTTGGCGGCAATACAAGGAGCACTGCCTCCAACTAGCGCGGGACCATGCGGTTGTACTGGTGACCGATATAGCCGATTTCTACCCTCGAATATCGCACCATAGGATCGAGAACTTACTACAGCGGTTGGGTATCAACAGCGACACAAAAACACAGATACTGAAACTTCTTGCGATATTTTCTAACGGCTTCTCATATGGACTGCCTGTTGGCGGACCAGCATCCCGTATTCTTGCCGAGCTGTCGCTTGTTAACATAGACCAACATCTAGCTGTCGATCTAAATCGAAGTTACGCTCGCTATGCAGATGACTTCACGTTCTTTTGCGATTCTGATGCCGAAGCTTATGGGACAATTAAGTTTTTGTCGGACAAACTAAAGCTGGAAGGCTTGGCGCTACAGAAATCGAAGACGCGAATACTTACACAAGCAGAATTTATCGAGATGTCGCGCCCATTCGATCAGTCTCGCGCCACATCTATCATTACTGACGAAGACAAGCTACTTAACATATCAATTCGGTTTGACCCTTACTCCCCGACCGCGGAAGAAGACTACGAGAATCTACGCTCAGCAATAAACGAAATTGACATTCTTAGCATTCTTGCACGTGAACTCAATAAAACCGTAGTGGATACAAGTGTCACAAAGCAAGCGCTTAACGCAGTACGATTACTGCCTAACAATACGTTGCAAACTGGCGCATTGCAGACAATCCTAGACCGAAACAACTTATCGACGCTAAGCCCAGTCTTATCGACAGTGCTTCGCGTTGTAAGATCAACTATTCCGAACTTATCGAATACTCAGAGAAATCAAATCGACATTCTTCTGCATGATTTAATTGATGCTAAGCTTCCGCAATTAGACGTAGACTTGCATCTAATGTACTTCATACAGTGCTTGGCCTTCGACTATACCGATAAGAAAGAGCAATTCTTAGTTTCGATATATAACACGCATAGCAACCCTTTGGTCCGCCGCCTCATAATTCTTGCGATGGCAAAATGGAAGCGGGATTATTGGCTCACAAGCTTGCGGGCACGCTTCTCAGATTTAACATCTTGGGAACGCGGGGCTGTAATCATTTCGTCTTATGCCTTGACCGATGAGGGCAGCCATTGGAGAAAAAATTCGAAGTGGAGTTGGAATTCCAAAGAATTACTAATACGTGATTGGTTCAGCAGTCGTCCGGACACGGCAGGCATAACAGTATGATTGACGAAAGATTACTCAGTCAAAAATTCAAGAGTTTTTGGAATGAACTCTTGCCGATGCTTACGCCGTCTGTAGTTCATGTAATCAACACATGTGATTCCCAGCGAGCTCTCATTGAGGATGGCAAACCTTTGGGGCCTGTTGAGATGTCAGCTGAAACACGCGACCCCGCCGTTATAGCTGAAACAGGCTACCACATAGCGCGTATCGCCTACGAACAATTTGTGCATGTAGCCGACGTGGTCAATGACCCGGAAATGCTCGGCACAGCATCATCTCTTGCAATTGAATCAGCCAAGCGTTTTTCCACCGAGATCGTAGATTTCTCGGATGGACTTTCTTCCCTGGAAGTACGCGAAGCGATGCGCTTGGCATATCGGCAGGAGGTCTACAGAGCCAGCCTCGCCGATTCAGCAACTGCCAGATATGCTCTGAATCTGCCTGGTGCGGGCTTTCTGTCCCCGGTACAAATTGATTTAGCCACAAGCCATTTCCTTGTTGAAGTCAAAGCTGTCAACCGCAACTTAACTTCAAAGGACATCCGTCAAGTTGTTACCTACATACTTCTGCGTTTCATGCGTGATGGTGATACATGGGAAAACGTCGCGTTTCTAAATACAAGATTGGGATTTGTTTACGAATTCCCTACGCAAAGCTTGCTTAGATCTCTTTCTGGAGACAAGTCCATAGTCGAACTCTCATATACATTTCGCGATTTTTTATTTTTGAATGATGTTCAGATCGGCGAGTCCCGATTTTAGGACCGCCCCGGCGGACTTGCATAACCGGGGCGGCATATTAAAGAATTGGATTGCAAGCGGATTGCGCTACAAAACTAAGTACGCCTGCTTAATTCATAAGCTTCAACCTCCTCTCTTAGATACCGTAGGATTCCATTTCGTCCTTCCCCCAAATAGAAGCGCGTAAGACATGCTCGGCTTGTAATGCGATCTACGCTTGACCGAGAACAACGCCACCTCTGTGCGAGTTCATTCGGTGACAGATAAACTGATATCTCATTTGGCTTTATTTTGGATTTAGAACGGGACATCACTGCCCCCGATCCCCGGGCTGTCCGGATTCTCCTGCATACGGATGCGCTGTCGAGCATATTCTTCGTCCCAGTCCTTCTCGCCCAGCTTGGCTCGAACATCTGCGAGCATGTAGCGTATGGCTTCGTCTAAATCGGATATGCCCAACCGGGCTGCCAAAGGAGCCATGCAGCCAGCAATGCGAGCGACATACCAGTCGGCCGGGACCTTGGGAATGTCTAAAGCATCCCGCGAGATCGCGCAGGCCGGGCCGAATAGGTCCGCCACCCGCTGAACGTGGTGCCACCAGAGGTGAACCGTGCGTCGCTTGGAGTTGGCGTTGTCCGGTAGCCGAAGCGAGAACCATTGCTCGGTCAGATAGATCCACAGTCCACCGGCTTGTTGCTTCAGGTCGTCGATGGAGTTGATACCCATCTGCCGTAATAAGGCCCGCCGTAGCTGGAACTCAACGCGCCACGCCTGCACAGGCCCGCCCCACAGGGCGAGAAAGAAGGCAGACTCTGGACTCTTGAGGGTCTTCTTGAGTTTGTCGTATATGCGAGCTTGGATCGGCGCTGACTTACGGCCGAGATAGAAGGTCTCTAGTACACCGTCGTTCTCGTAGTGGTTTGTCGAGCGAGTCCGACTGACGCGGTGAGACCGCAAGAAGTCCAGAGTTATGCCAGACTCGATGTAGAAGTCGGCAGCTAGGTCCACTCGGCTGACTTGGACTTGGCAGACCTGACCGTGCATTTCTTGAATGAGGTTGACGACCGACTCAACGACCTGATCCACACCGCGGAGCCACAGCGACTTCGCCGTCGGACTGACGTAGACGTTCGGGAGGTTCTTGGGTTTGTCGAACGGGGCAATGAAGATGTGCATATCGGGGAACTGGAGGTGCCATTTGTAATTGGCCCCCTTGCCGCGAGGCAGGATGAGGCACGGACCAGCTTCTGTATCCTTCCACACCGCAGGCTTGCCCATCCGAGCTTCGGCTTGGTAGTAATTCAGGTTCTTAATGATCCCTTCCCACCAGTCGTCATCCCACGCGACGTAGAGCCCCAGGTCGAGCGTATCGAAACCAGCCAGTAGGAACCGCCAGTCTTTGGGACCTTCATCTGTAATTAGAGCATGGGGTGTTACAGCGTCCCCCATGCTGGAGCCGTACGGTGCCGGTGTCGGCCCCCCGCGAGAATCGCGGGGCCCCCCGCCCCCGTCTCCGCCCGGCTCACCATCTGAATGAGGATGTTTGTCTTTAGGGCTACTCACTTCACACCCCCGTTCTCCAACTGACGGATCAGCACATCGTCACGGACGATGCCGCCCGCACGGGTTAAGAGTTCGACGACATCATCGAATGGCCCTAGGAACTGATTCCCGACATGGGGCGCGTAGACCGCACCGATCCATCGCCCATCCGATTGCTGCGTGACGGTATACCGCCAACGCAAACTACGCGTGACACGGGTTGGCAGCATCCGATGCCACCGATTCCCACTAACTACAACAACAGCCATGGCTGTCCTTTCTGGTGCTTACTGCACCTTCAAGGCCCATGGCTGGCGATCAATCAAGACAGCTTGCGGTGGGCTAGATTAAGTTGCTCAGCGACTTCGCAAAGCTTTAGAAACTCGATCTCTTAAATCCGCAGATGCTTTTCCAGTTCTGATGCTATTGGTCTTTGTGCTAGATTCAATAGCCACCACATTGATTAAACGTTCGCCACGCGTTAAGGCCAACGCCTGCCCATACCTACCAAAATCAAATACCCGATACTCCTTATCGCTAGGCATCACTATCCTCCTCAGTCCCCGCCAAGTTGCTCTTCCGTATCCGAGGTGCAAAAGCAATCTGGTTTCTTCGCGGTTTTTTCCAAGCATCCAACAGCATGCCGACAAACTCAGTCCCTGCGCAGTCTAGCGCGAGCTCGATCTGCGAAAGGTCTTCGTCGGCCAGGTAAAGAGGCTGGACGTCTTCTTTTCGAAACCCCGCTTGCACTAACGTCTCTTCGCGGTACCGCCTCTCCACGTAGCCATCCTCACCAGCAAAACTGTCCCACCTCCATTCCTCCTTCACTGTGTTCGTCACTTCAGGCGGCCCATCATGCCAGAACTCACGAACTCCCGGATTCTGCAGCTGTTCCACAACTAATGCTGCCAGGCGCTTGAGAACAGCTCCAGCTTCCTCGGAGGCGTTCACAGTGTCGGTAGCCCGGGCCACCGCAGCTTCTCGAATGAACTTGGCTGCCGAACACCCTGAAAGTTTCGCAGCTTCATCAATGACATCACGCTGCTGGGGGCTAAATCTGGTGCTGTAACTGGCTGTACGATTTTCTGTCTTTTCCATTAGGAGCTCCTTGAGTTGCAACATATTACAATGCATTACATTGCAGTTCAAGTGGAATATCGCATTTCTCGGATAGCAAATCGTCCGAAATGGCTTTCACCGCCAGTGTGGTAATTGCGACGAGATGTTTCGCATCAATGGCAGGCAAAGCCTCATAGACTGTTTAACAGGGGAATCACTTGGCTGATTGCTAAAAACCGGGCTCCCCCGATTTGAGCCACTACATCGTTCATGGGCACTCACACGCAGAAAGCGCACCCTGAAAGTGGTGCAGACGTGGAAAGCGGCAACCAAGCCCCCTTCTCCAGTTCATCTATTCAGAATTTATGTTCCTTGCGTGCCCGCTTAGTACAGCTAAACCTCGAGTGAATTGACGGGCTCTAGCGCAAGCTCCTTTGATGAATGCCCTATGACTAAAGACATGGAATCCAAGATGCAAAACAATCCAAAAGCAATGGAACTTACCGCGGAGCAGAAGTTCGATGCGTTAAAGATGCGCTACGAGGATCATGTTGAGCTGCTCAGGTACATGACAGCCCTTGACTTGAAAATTTTCTCTGGCGTAATAACTATCCAAGTTGCGGTGGGAAGTTGGCTAGCGACAAGCCCCATCAGCAACGGGGTCACGCTGACACTATTAGTATGCTTGGTTGCCATCCTCTGCGCATCCGGCGCCATCTTGTTGCACTTTAGCGCGAAGCGCCGTATCGAAGCAAGGGACACTCTGAAGAACATCAATGAAGCTTTGGGATTCACTAAAGACGGAGCATATGCACCTGATCTAACAATCAATGCGAAAGAACAGTCCCAGCTTTGGGGGCCGTGGTATACGCTGGCAATCGCCATCGGATTAATCGGGCTTACTCTTGTTGCATTCACCCCAAATCAACCGGACATACCTGAGCCCAATACCGTGATAGAACAAACGAGCATAACTCCCACCTCCCATTAATCTCTGTCAGTTTCGTCGGGGCAATACACCGGAGGTAGGCCTTTTTAGGGACCGAAATTTGTACCCTAAGCTGGCCCCTGTACCCTGAAAAACATGGGAATAATGGTATAATTGGGCACCAGCTCGGCGGTTGTAACCCGTTGAGGTTGCTTGCAGTTACGGACATCCCAACGACTTAGCTATTCGGGTGAATTCCACTCATAACCCGGAGGTCAGTGGTTCGAATCCACTCCCCGCTATTTCCTACACAAGACTAGTCCCTCTGGGCTGGTCTTTTTTCATAGATTCACAAATTTTTCCATCGTAAAGATGTCCCTTTAACCTGGCATTTACAAGTCTCGGCTCAGCTGTTCATTTGTCCGTGGACCTACCCTGATATTGCAGCCGATACCCAGCAGTAACGGTTGTTGAACCGTAAAGGGAAAGTCGAGACCAAAGCCCTTTGGTTCTTGATGAGCCATAGAGCCGGCTTTGTCTATGGATTCCAAGAAGTCTGATTACCGAAACCTTGCAGTGCAATACTCTGAGACGACATTACGGTCAGAATTGAGTATGCATTGAGCTTGGGGTCAGAGTAAACCATCGGCATCAGCGTAAGGAAACCCTGATGCCCGATCGATCGAAAATCGGCGAGGTGGGCATGGCCTTGCACGGCATAAGAGAGATGCTTGTGGGGGCCAATCCTGCGGCGGACTTCCTCCGCGTTACGAAGTGACCAATCGTCGTTCGCGTCCAGACGATGGTGGGAGAAGAGAAGTGTAGGGGAAGTGTTCTTCGATATGGATTGTTCGAGTTTGTCCAGTTCAGCTTCGGGAAGCACGGCAACTCGCCAATCGCTATTGAGCCGGCCGTACGACGAGCCCTCGGGGTTAAAACAGGTATCCAGACCTAAGATGCGGATGCCTTTATGGATGGCTTCGAACGTGGCGGTGGGCTGTCCGATGATTTCAAGTGCTTCGGCTTTGGTTAAACGATCCACGCAGTGGTTACCGAGGCAAAAGTAGATCGGTCGATCAACGCGCCGTAGCTCCGCAACGATCGTCTGCATATATGAACGTTCAGCCTCAACGTCCGGCCCGGAATGGATGAGGTCGCCGAGGCAGACGACGACATCGACGTCGTGTGTCTGAAAGTCGCCTATGGCTTGGCGGACACGGTGCAGGGAGGCACGCGTATCGCGTTTTTCGTTAGCGGCGGTATCGGCGTAATGGATGTCGGTGACGAGGCCGATCTTGAGCGGGCTGGGGTCGGGGGTGGTCACGACAATAATCTACGCATCGGATCGGAACGTGCACCGGCCCCGGGACCAGGTGCGGGTAACGGATGGGTATTCGCCGTCTTCATTCACGAGCAGCAGGTCAGCCCGGAGGCCCGGGGCGAGCAGGCCACGGTCGTGGAGGTCCACGGCTTCGGCGGGGTTGAGGGTGACCAACCGCACCGCTTCGGGCAGCGAGTGGCCTAGCTCGTCACACACCCGCCACACCGCGGGGAGCATCGTGCTGGGGACGTAGTCGCTACAGAGGCAGTCGGCGTGGCCGGCTTCGATGGCGTCGATCGCCCGCATCCCCGAGGATTGGCTCCCGCCACGGAAGACGTTGGGCGAACCGACGAGGGCGTGTTCGCCGAATTCTTTGATGGCCTCGCCCGCCTCGGCATTGATCGGGAACTCGCAGAGACTGACGCCGAGGTCGATCATCATCTGCACCCGGCTGGCGGAGTCGTCGTCGTGGCTAGCCAACGGGACGTCGTGCTGCTTGGCAGCCTCGACCAGTTGCGTGGCCCTTTCCCAGGCGCCGTCCGCGGCGGTCAGCTTCTCGGCAATCACCGTGCCTAGGGCTTCGGTGTCGTAGGCGTAGCGCTTGGCCAGGTAATTGTGGTAAGACTCCATGGTTTGGAACTGGCCTTGGCCGGGCGTGTGGTCCATCAGCGAGAGCAACGACAACACTTCCTCGGCCAACAACTCCTGCAGCACCGAGATCGCGGCGTCGTTCGTGACTTCGTAGCGGGCGTGGACCCGGTTATCGATGCAAGGGTGAAGCGTTTGGGCGTATGCGTGAACCGCCCTTGCGACGCTGGCGGCTAGCTCATCGTTGCGGAGGCCGAGCTCTTTGCCAGAAAACGACAGCGAGTGGTACACCGTGGTGAGGCCCAACGCAGCGCTGCTGCGGTCGATCTGCTGGATGGCAAACGTTGTGGGCAACATGACGCCGGGGCGGGGCTCGATCTCGGATTCGATCGCGTCGGAGTGCAGGTCGATCATGCCGGGCATCAGCACCTGCCCGCGGGCATCGATGTGTTCGTCGGCAACATCGGAGTCGGGGCAGATCGAAGCGATGGTGGAGTCTTCGATCAACAGCGAGCCGTCGTCGATGACTTGGTCGGGCAGCACCAAGCGGGCGTGATGGATGAGGGTGGTACGGCTCATATCGTGGCGATTAATCCAGGGCGGCTTGTTCGGACACGGCTTTGGCCGCATGGTCCCAGGTGATCCCGCCCGCGATCTCGATGGTGGAGTCAGCGAGTGACTGAACGATCTGCGGGTTGTGGAACACCGCGAGGATGGCGATGGGTTCCTGCTTGAGAGAGCGGATGATCTCGACCATACGGTCGGTCGAGCGGGGGTCGAGGCTGGCGGTCGGCTCATCCAGCAACAAAAGCCGTGGACGCACGACCAATGCACGGGCGAGGTTGACCAGTTGGCGTTCGCCGCCGGAGAACGTGGAGGGCGGGAGTTCATGCAGCCGGGCGGGGAGGTTTACACGCTCTAGCGCTTCCCGGGCGTGTTGCATCGCTTGCTCGTATTCGATGCCTTGCTCGACCAGCGGGCGGGCCACGACCTGCAACGCGGTCTTGCGGGGCAAAGACTTCAAGAACTGACTGACGAAGCGGATCTCGCCCTTACGGAGGTCGAGGACGGTCTGCTCGTCGGCCGTGGTAAGGTCAACCGTCCGTCCGTCATGCGCCCGATAGAGGATCGCGCCCTGGTCGGAGACGTAGGTACGGTAGATGCACTTGAGTGCTGAGGACTTACCGCTACCCGACGCACCGACCATCGCGGCGAGGTGGTGGGTGTGGGCGGTGAACGAAAGTCCCTCGAACGCCTGGATGGTGCGCTGACGTTCGTGAAGGGTGAATCGCTTGGCCAGGCTCCGGACTTCGAGAACGGGCTCGGGGTCTTGGTAGACGTCGGTGGGCATCATAGCGCGGCGTTCACCAGCTCCTGCGTGTAGGGGTGCTGAGGGTCTTCGAGGACCTGATCGGTGAGGCCTTGCTCGACGATCTGGCCGTAACGCATCACGATGGTTTGACTGGCGAGGGTGCGGACGACGCTGATGTCGTGGGTCACCAGAAGGATTGCGGGTTGGAGGCGGTCGTGCAGATCGAGGATGAGGTCGATGATGCGGGCCTGCACCGACAGGTCGAGGCCGGTGGTGATCTCATCGAGCAGAAGCACCGGCGGCTGGATGGCCAGGGCCTTGGCGATCTGGACGCGTTGCTGCATGCCGCCTGAGAAGTTGCCGGGTCGTTCGTCGATGCGGGCGGTGGGGACTTGGGTTTCGCTGAGCAACTCCAGAGCGCGTTGCCGGATATCGCCGTAGTGCGGATGCCCCTGCAACTCAGCGGCGTTCGCGGCAAGGACGCGTTCAGCGATGTTGCCACCCGCCGAGATGTTGAAATTCAACTCCAGCTTGGGGTTCTGCCGCACGATGCCGATATGGCGGTCGCGGAGGCGGCGGGCCTGGGCGGGGTTGTAGAGAAACAGGTCGTGGGCCTGGTCCCAGGTGTTGCCGGGCAAGCCGGGGTCGCGGAACAAGGCGGAGCCATCGGTGGGCGGCTCGTCGAGGTAGAGCGTTTTGAGCAGTGTGGACTTGCCGCTGCCCGACTCGCCGATGACCGCGAGGATCTGCCCGGGGTAGAGCTTAAGCGAAACGTTGTTGAGCGCTACGACGCTGCCGGTGTCGGGGCAAATATTCGTGCCGCCGCCCGGCGCGTCGGGGCCGGTGTGTTCCAGGGTGCGTGGGCCAATCGGGCCGTAGACCTTGGTTAACCCATCGACTTCAAGCACAGGCGGCAGGCCTTGCTCGACATCGGTCGGCACTGGGATCGAACGGATCATGAAACACCACCTCTCGCCGTCTGAGATGCGGCCTTGGCCTGTTGTACCATCCGGCGGCAATACTCGGTGTCGCTGCAGGCATAAGCCCGGCTGCCATCAGTCAGCACCAGTTCATCGAGGAACGTGTTGTCCGCGCCGCACTTGCAGCAGACCAAGCGACGGCCGCCATCGTCGAGGTGGTCTTCCACGCGGAAATTGACGTCCTGGAACTCCAACGGCTTGGCGTCGGTGTACGGCGGGACGGCGTAAATCTTCTTCTCCCGTCCGGCCCCGAAAAGGTTGAGCTGTTTGGATTGGTGCAGCTTGGGCACGTCGTAGCGTGGGATCGGCGACGGGTCGATGATGTAGTGGCCGTGGATACGGGTTGGGTAGCGGTGGCTGAGGGTGATCTCGTCGTATTGCACGATGTCTTCGTAGAGCTTGACGAACAGGCGGGCGTAGTCGGCCTCGCCGTGCATCTGCACCCGTCGGGCTTCGTTGGCCTCGACCACGACCAACGCGTCGGGGTAAGGTACCTGAAACACTAGCGTCTGGTCTTCGCGCATCGGCGTCTCGGGGATACGGTGGCGGGTCTGGACGATGCTGGCGTCTTCGGTCTTGAACGTCGGCTCAACCCCCGGGCAGACGCGGGTGATCAGGTCACGCATGTTGCAGGCGTTGACCGATTCATCCGAGCCCTGGTCGATGATCTTGAGTGTGTCGTCTTCGCCGATCATCGAGAGCGTAAGCTGCAACCCCCCCGTGCCGAACCCGCGGGCCAACGGCATCTCGCGCGACGCGAACGGGACCTGGTAGCCCGGCACACACACCGCCTTCAGCGTCGCTCGGCGGATCTCACGCTTGGCCGTCTCGTCGATCAGGCCGAAGGTGTGTTCGCGGTGCTGCGGGGATTGGAGTTCAGCCAAACTCATGGCGAGGCCACCTCCTCCGCAACAGGCGACTCGGTTTCAGTCGACTGCTTTTTGTCGGCGTGTTGTTGCTGGGTCTTGCGGAGTCGATCCAGGTCAGAGGCGAACGTCACGTAGTGCGGCATCTTGTAGTGGACGGTGAAGCCCATGGCGTCGATGCCGTCGATGTGCAGCAGCACAAACTCGGGGTCCTCCGAAGGGTTGGAGGGACCGTCACGCATGCCCTTCTGCAACGAGCGGTCGAGGATGGCCATGGCGATGGCTTTGGCTTCGTTGTGCCCGAAGCAGGCGCCGTAGCCGAGGGTAAAACGCGGCGGGGCTTCCGGGTCGATCTCGACGGTGTCGCCGACGCCGGTGCGCTGGGTCGAGGCTTCGTCGGATCGCTCATACATCGCGATGACTTCGCATTCGGTGATCAACACCTCGCCCGCCTCGGTGGGTTCGCCTGTGACGGGGTGCGGCAGCTCGACGGGCACGTAGCCCACGCGCAGCTCGGCGATGGTCGGGTGGACATCACCGTATCCCCGCATGTTCGAGTAGGCGAGTGCGACGATACCGCCCTGCTGTCCGCGGGTCATCGTAGCCAGTGCCGCCGAGCGATCGACCGGAAACACCAACGGCTCGCGGGTGATGTCGAACGGTTCATCACAGGGTTCGGGAGCGTCATCGACCAAGCCCTGCTCCCGCAGGAAATCCAGGACCTTGGGCAGAGGCGACTCCTCGGCCGACTCCGTTGAATCCACATCAAGCCCGTCAGTCCATTGCATCAGCTTGTTGCGGAACGACTCACCCGATTCATCGAGTAACTCCCAGTTGAACAATCGCTGGGTGTAGTCGGGCGTGGGGCCAAGCATCTGGCCTCCAGGGATGTCCTTGAACGCCGAGCTGATCCGCCGGATCAGCCGCATCTTGCGGGTGTCGATCACCGGCGTGTTGGCGATGCGCGGCCGGGTCGAGCGGGAAGCACGTAACAGAAAAGCCGCCTCCATCGGATCGCCCAGCGATTGCTTCACCGCCAACGACGCGAGCTGCGTGTCGTAGAGCCCGCCTTCGCTCATCACCTGGCTGTGCAGAAAGTGGAGCTGGCGCTCGATGGCTTGAGGTGAGAGCGGCGGTTGCCCTTCCGTGCTGCCGCGTGTACGCAGCACCTGCAACAGCTCGGCCGCTTCGCGGATGGCGTTCTCGCCGCCCTTGATGGCCACGTAACTCATGCCCGCCCCCCTTCTGTTGAGGGAGCTTCGATAAGCGACCGCATCATCGTGGTCCGAGGTATGGCTGTGATGCGTGACGCGTCGCAAAGGATCAGGTCGACCCCGGTGGGGTAGGCCGAGATCCACTGCTCGCGTTGGGCGAACCAGGCCGTGTCGAAACCAGTGAGATTCAGGGGTTGCGTGGACTCTACACCCGGGCCCGACAACTCGAAACGGGTGTGCCCTTCAACGATAGAACGGCCGCCCAACACGAGCGTTGCCCCTTCGTGCGGGTGATACACATCGCCGAGACGAGGCTTAAACCCATCGGGCGGAGCCAAGTCGGCCTGGAACAACACAAAGTCGGCGTCATCGGCCGTGGCCGACGGAGCTTCGAGACGCAGCTGGTCCTCGGGACTGATCAGGCCGTCCGCATCACAGAACGACGTACTGGTATCCAGCAGCGTCGCCAACACCGCCAGCGTGGCGGGTTGATCGCCCAGTTCGACAGGCAAATCAATCACCCGTCCGGGGAAGCTATGGGCCTCGAGCAGCGCGCGATAGACACGTTGCTGGAGAGGTGGCTGCCAGATCGGATCGAGCGTCATCACGCGTCGGCCCCGCCTTCCGCGCTGCCGGATTCGTCTTGCTGGTTCATCAACGCAAACGACACCCGGCTGCGCTCACGCATCCCGCGACGCACCGCCGCATCCTCCCGGGATACCGCTGCGCCCTCGCAGACCAGCGATGCAACTTCCGAAGTCCCCTCCACTTCCGCCGCCAACACGCCGTCACACACCGCGATCGCCACCGCCAACGCCTCATGGTCGCGCATGATCTGGCAACCCCCTTCGTGTTCGGTGCCGTTCGGCCCGTTGAACACAACGTGGGCCGACGACAGCGGGATCTCGCCGAGGTTAAACGCCTGGCTCTGCACCGAGTCGCGCAGCCGCATCATCGCCAGCCCCGACTTAGGCACACGTTTCATGCGTACCCCGTGCCGTTCCGCCAAGGTCTCAGCCAACGCGATGACGCGTGATTCCTCGACACGCAACAACGCCGCCGCCCAACGCGAACGGTCGATCGATCCATCGATTGAAGTGGTGCTGGCTTGGGTCACGGCTCTACTTTCAACTGCACACTATCGGCCCGGAAACGCGAGATCACATACTCCACCGGCTGGCCACTGCTCACCTCGACGTTCAGGCTCTTGACCCGCAAGATCGGCTGCTTGGGCGACAGCCGCAGAGCCATCGCGTCTTCGTCCATCGGCAGACGCGCGGTGATTAGGCTTTCCATACGCTTGAGTTCGACGCCGAATTTTTCGCGTAACGCACCGTGCAACGACCCGCCGTCGTATTCCAAGTACAGCGGCTCGTAAGGATCGGCGGCAAAGAAGTGTGTGGTCAGCAACACCGGCTGATCGTTGACCAATCGCAGTGCATCGAGCTGAACCACCCGGCTGAGCGGCTCGATCTTCAACCAACGAGCCACGCCCTCGGACGCCGCGGTCATCCTACGCCCGATGACGATCGATCGGGCCTGATGCCCCAGCGATGTCACGGTTTCGGTAAACCGGGTCTGGCTGTGGATCTGGTAATCCATCGGCGGCTGAAGCACCAACGTCCCCCGACCCTGCTGACGCCAAACCAGATCCTCAGATACCAATTCATCGATCGCCCGACGGATGGTGTGGCGGTTCACCCCGAACCGCTCCGCAAAGCTCGACTCGGTCTCCAGAAAGTCGCCCGGCTTGTGATCCGCGATGATTTCTTCCCGGAGGATCGCTGCGATCGCTTCGTAGCGCGCCTGCTTCTGTGGGGCGTCTTCGTTCGCGCTGAGGTTTACGGCAGATTTCTTGGTCATGCGTCGGCCTCCTTGCCCCGCAAGAACAGGTTCATGAATCGCGTGGCCTCGGGTGAGGTCAGGTCGCTGACCACATCCTCAGCCCCCGCTTCACGCAATTGATCCGCATCATAATCCCCGGTCGCCACGATCAGACTCGGGCAGCCGTTGGCCCGGGCACACTCGATGTCGCGGGGCGTGTCGCCGATGATCAGCGTCGACTCGATCTTGGCTTGGGGGCAGCGTAGCCGGGCAATGCCGACCAGATCGGCCCGGCGTTCACCGGTGCCCCCGAAGCCGTTGGCTTTGAACACCGAGAAGTCCAGGCCGATGGCGGGGATCTTCACCGCCGCCGCACTGGCGAAGTTGCCGGTCACCAGTCCTAGCGTCACGTTTTCGATTTCCGCTAACCGCTTAACCCAAGCCACCGCTCCGGGCATGACGCGTTGGCCGTCCAGTTCGCTTTCCAGTTCGATCGCATACTGCGTCCGGAACTGATTGAACTGCTCGGCAAGTAAGTGTTGGCCGAGCCGGTAAGCCGCATCCATCAAGATGTGCGAGTCCAGCCGGCCCGACCGGTCGATCCCTTCGAGATCAAAACGCTCGCCAAACACGGTGCGTCCCGCGCGTTCCATCGCCCGACGGTTCCCGCCACAGGTGTCGAGCAACGTGCGATCGATATCGAATAAGATCAGCCGAGGCTCGGCCGCGGCGGCGGGCCAACGCACCAAGCGTTCTTCCAGAGAGTCAAGGCGAGCAGTCTTCATAAGCGGTTCAGTCGGTATCAATCAGGCGTTTACGGAGATACTGGCTCATACACTCGAGCAGGTAAACGGTCACGAAAATCGCCAGCAAGATCGTGGTGACGTGGCCGTAGGCGAACATGTCCCACCGGCCTTTGAGTTCCAGCCCGATCCCCCCGGCTCCGACGATGCCCAGCACTGTCGCGGTGCGGACGTTGCGTTCGAGGATGTACTGCACGTAGGCCACAAACTGCGGCAGCACATGCGGCAACACCGCAAAGCGGATCACCTTGAGCTTGCCCGCACCGGTCGACGCCAAAGCCATCTGCGGCCCGGGGTCGGCGTTCTCGATGTCATCCGCAAAAAACTTGCCCAGCAAACCGCTGGTGTGCAACCCCAGCGCGACCATACCCGCGATCGGGCCAAAGCCGAACATCAACACGAAGAACAACGCGGTGATCAGCTCCGGCATAGCGCGATTGAAGCTGCAGATGCCCCGCGAAAGGTGATACAAACCGATCCACGGCGTGTAGTTCTTGGCTCCAAAAAACGTTAGTGGGATCGCCACCAACACCGCGATCACCGTGCCCCAGAACGCCATCTCGATCGTCTCGATCATCAGCATGGCGACCCGGCCGAGGTAGCCGATAGGCTGAACGAGGTATTCGATAGTCACCTCGTGGTTGATCATCTGCATCGCGTCGGTGTCGAACTCCGGCTCGATCTCGGTCCGCGTTTCGAGATGGCTGAGCCACGGCAAGTTGTTACGGTCGAAGTCTTCCAGCCGTAGGACGGGCGTCTCCTTGGACAACACCAAGGGCCAACCCTTTTCAACGTAATTCGTCGCACCGGTCGCAACCTGCGAAGTCTCGGCGAGGCCTACGCTGTAGCCCACAGCCTGCATCAACTCCTTCATGCCGCGGTCTAGCTCAACGTTCTGGAACGACCAGCCAAGTACAACGAAACCCACGAGCAAGCCGAAGATAAACTTCTTCGAGTACGGCTGACGAAGCTTCCACTCGGTAGGCGAATTCGTCGCAACAGGATGGGGGAGTGGAACCTGGCTCACGCGGGGGCGACCTCCAGGCCGGGCATCGACACCACCGCCTCTTCATGGGACCGGGGCTTGGATGTCGAAGCCGACTGGCTAGAGGTGGGCGTCCCGTCGTAGATGTGAGCCAGCATCGCCTCGTCGAGTTCGCTGGGCTTGCCGTCAAACACCAGCTTGCCCTGACGCATCGCCACGATCCTGTCGGCAAACTCGTGGGCCAAGTCGACCTGGTGCAGGCTGCACAACACCGTCGCTCCGGTTTCGTGGGCGGCACCACGCAGAAGACGAAGGATGCCACGGCTCGTCGACGGGTCCAAGCTGGCGACCGGCTCGTCGGCTAAAACTAAATCGGGATTGCGGATGAAGGCCCGGGCGATTGCCACCCGCTGCTGCTGGCCGCCCGAGAGCTTGCCCGCCTTCTGATAAAGCTGCGACTCCTTCAACTCGACCTTCCCAAGGAGCTCACACGCCCGCTTTCGGTCTGCCGAGGCAAAGAGCTTGAGCATCGATCGGAGGAAGCCGAGCTTCGGCAGCATGCCCGACAACACGTTGTCCAGCACGCTGAGACGTGGGACCAAGAAGAACTGCTGGTGGATTGTGCCGATGCGGTTCTGGATCGATCGGCGATTGCGGCGTGTCACTAGCTCACCATCGAATGACACTTCACCATTCGTTGCTTGCGTCATACCGTTGATCACACGGAGTACAGTCGATTTACCCGCCCCCGAAGGCCCGAGTAACACACAGAACTCCCCCTTCTCTAGCTTGAGGCTCACGCCTTCCACCGCGGTCACCCTGCCCTGACGCGACTCATACACCTTGTCGATTGCACGGAGTTCAAGCATCGTTTTACCTTCGCAGTACTTCTCTCAGGCAGGCCTATGCCCATCGGGCGAGGCGGAAACCTTCCACGGCGGTCCCCCGCCGCAGAAGATGCTTTCGATTAACTCGAGCATGCCCGAATGCGGACACGCCGATTGGCAATCATTAGTTCTCGCCTGCTTTTTCAAGCATCTCAGCCTTGAGCTGGTCGGTGACCGCGGCGAGCTTGGTCATCGCTTCATCGAAGGATTCTTGCGGGAAGGTGGTGTCGTAGCGGTCGTACTTCTTGCCGCCGTAGCCGCGGATCATCTCGGGGGTCACGCCCGGGGTCTCGTGGATGTTCTCAAAGGCTTCAATCAGCGTGGCCTTGACCTGCGGGTCGAGGTTGGGGTGCATCGCCAGGGGCGGGTTGGGGATCGGATCCGACTTCATCAGCGGCACAATCACGGCCGGATCGACAACGCCGTTCTTGACCGCCTTCTCATAAGCGTTGAAGGAGCAAGCACACGCATCGACTTGACCTTCAACCAGAGCGGCGATGGAGTTGGAGTGGCTACCAGTGATATAGATGTTTGAAAGATCCTTCACCGGGTCCACGCCTCCAGCCAGAAGCATCGCCACGGGGAAGTTGAAGCTCGAAGTCGAGTTCACATCGCCAAACGAAACCGCCTTGCCCTTGAGTCCTTCGAGGGTGGTGATGCCCGAATCCTTACGTACAAACAGGCCCGAGTAGTAGGAGCTCGACCCTTTCTTCACCGACACAGCCAGAAGCTCCGCGGCGTCACGCTCCTTAGCCTGGTGCAGGGTCACCGCACCGAGGAAGGCGATGTCCACGACACCGCTCTCCATGCCTTCGACCACCGCAGCGTACGAGCTACCGACCCGCAGGTCGAAGTGTAGTCCATAGTTGTCGGTAATCGCGTTGAAAATAGGCTGAAAATCGTTCTTGGTCGTGTCCGCACCAGTATCCGCTGGGATCAACATCACACGCAACGGCTTGTCCGACGTACCCGTTGGATGCTCACCAGCGGTGGCAGCAGACATCCCTACACCAAGCGACAATACCCCGACGGCGATTCGTTTTAATAAATTCCGCATAACGTATCCTTTCCAGCCTCGTTAGCTGGTTTTGTTAGGTAAGTGAGAGCATTTGGTTACGACTAGCCCGCACGATGAAATATGACTTACCGACAGATCAAGCCTGTTCGCTCAACGTTGAGATGAGAAAATAGCCCCGAGATGTTTGTTGAGAGTGAGCCAAGTGTTAGCAAACCAAGAAATGTCTAGATGAATTTTGGATTCAGCCAGCAGTCATATTTCAGTATCTGGTTACGCGTGCTGATCGGCTGGCTGGAGGTTGCGCAAGCCAATAGCAGCTACGCCAAGGGTCGCTATAGTGAGCGAATGAATAAAAGCTACAAGCAGACTCATATCTGCTCGCAAATTACCCCATAAACTGCCCCATGCGGTTTGGAGAACACGGTGTACATGGGACAGGCTGTTGAGAGTGCCTAACCCTCATTCACGGCTGTAATTGCTCTGGCAGTAAAGATTTGCGAAATACCTCCAAGGGTCCCTCATAACCCGGAGGTCAGTGGTTCGAATCCACTCCCCACTATTCGTTTTGATGAAAGGACTTGCAGCAATGCGAGTCCTTTTTTTGTTGGTAAACATGGGCAGTATGTGACCTCTCTTAAAATCTTGATCCACGCGTTGTGAGCGAATCTCACCGGCCGCAAGCCGGAAAGGATTCTCAGGATGAATAAGCGACATCCTGTCGAACAGATCGCGGCGATGCTAAGTCGGGTCGACGTAGAATTTGGCAAAGGTTTGAAGGTGCCCGAGGTTTGCCGACCGTTGGGCGTGAGCGGGCAGACGCATTTCCAGCGGCGGCTGGCCATTACCGTCTGCGCGATAGACCTAACAAACCGGCGAACAACACAATCGCCGTGCAAGGCTCGGGGATCAACAAGCCTTGGGCCGATGCTCTGCTGGCCCCGAAATTATCTGCCCAGATCGTGTAGTCCGCCGCATCGACCACGCCGTCATTGTTGCCGTCGGCATCGAGCAGCGTAGTTGAGCCGAAGTTGTCGGCCCAGACCGTATAGTCCGCCGCATCCACGCTGCCGTCATCGTTGTAATCGCCGGCGAGGATCGCGATCGTGCTGACCAGAAGCAGACCTGTGCCGTTGAAGAAGGCCGACTCATTGTCGGCCCCGGAGCCGATCGAACCCCAGGTACCGATGGCCTGAGACACACCATCAAAGAACAGTTCATCGATCGAGTCGATTCCGGCGAAATCCAAGTCGAAAACCGCACCCGTGGTCAGGTAGACGTCAGCCGATTCCTCTAGGTATGCCGACGTGATGGTCAGCGTACCACCTTCAACGATCGTATCGCCTTCGTAAGCGTTGCTGCCCGCAAGGACCACGGTACTGGTTCCCGACTTGGTCAGGTTCCGAGGATCGTAGTAGTCGCGGATCTGACCGTTAATCGTCACCGACACGTCGCCGTCGCCGCCTACAGTGAGGTTATCGTACATGACCACGTCTAGATCGATGCCGTAGGCGAAGCTGTTGGCCCCGTCGTTGGTTGCGTTAACTGCTATCTCCGGTCCGTTCCCGTCGAGGTCGTCGGTGAAGAGTAGCTCGTTGCCCTGGATTGTCGCCGTCTGGTTCGACGCGCCGCCGAAAGTGCCGCTGAGGATCATCTTATTCAACATGAACTCCAGCCCCGTCTCGCGGACCATATCGTTATTCGAGATGTAGCTGAAGGCGTCAGTCGTTCCAAATTCCAGTACCGCACCAGCGAAGGCATCGGAGTTGAACATTGTTTCGACGTTAGACGTACCGCCTTCAAACCATCCTTCGCTGCTCGACCAGTTGGTAGCCGTCGACGGTGTGCTCTGCACCGTGGCGGACAGCGACAAAACGTCGAGTCGGGGGAAGAGCGTACTTCCACTCAGGTCCTCAAATACCATGCCAAGGAATAGCTCCTTGCCGATGTCGGCCGCTGTGGTGGTGTAGAAGTTGTTGGCGGAGAAAGTCGTCCACTGACCATCGTTGGCTCGGTCAACGGCGTAGCTGGTGCTCGCGATCTCGGTGATGTCTCCTGTATCGAGCGAGCCGTCTACCGCGACCGGTGAGGTGAAGAGGAAGACCCGCATGGTCTCGTCTCCGTTCCAGTTAGCGAGGGCTCCGCCAGCCCCGAAGTCGTAGGTCAGGGAGAAGGTCTCGCCGGCCGTTGCAACGGTATGCCCGGTGTTGTTGACCTGCGTCCGGTCTTGAAATGGCATCGCGGCCCGTGAGCCCGCTTGCGAGCTTCCGTTGGTCTGGGTGGTGCTGGAGAAGTTGATCGTCTCTGTCCCACCGGCGTTGAACCAGTTGGCGTGGTTCGTAAAGTTCAGCGAGCCAGATCCAGCCCCTGGGGCCTCGAAATCGCCGTCACCGGTAGCGCCGTCGATGATGGTTAAGTCGCCCCCGGCCCCGCCGCCCTGGGTCGGGTTAAAAACAAAGTGATCAAAGGTGTTGATCGTGGCCTCTGCAGTTTGGCCGAGGATCGCATAGCGCTGCTTGTCGAACTCGACCTCATGATGGGTGAGGTCACGCTCGAGCTCAGCGACCAGGGCCGGGTTCGACCCGGCGATATTGTTGGTCTGGCCGATGTCAGTGGCGACGTTGTATAGCTGATGATTGCTCGTTGAGCTTCCGCCGTTATTCACCAGCCGGAGATCGCCTTTTATGACGGCGAACTGCTTACGGTGGCGGTTGACAAGTACCTCGTGAGGGTCGGAGGTGTCCGTACCATTGATGAAGGGCAGTAGGTTGACGCCGTCGATCCCAGTGTCACCGGGTCCGAAGGTTCCACCCGCGGCGGCGAATGCGGTGGGCAGGATATCCACACCGTGTACATTCTTGTCGTAGGTCGTGCCGTGGACTGCGGCGTCGACACCGGCCCCCGCGATAATCATCGGGACGCGGATGCCGCCCTCGAACGAGGACCCCTTCCCCGCCCGCAGCAGGCCATTGTCTGCACCGTTGGGCGAAGATGAGCCAGAGTGCGCGCCGCCGTTATCGTTTACGAAGATCACCAGCGTATCATCCTTGATGCTGTCGCTGGAATTGCCGTCGCCGTTAGGGTCATCGAGACGGTCCATCATCCGGCCGATCTCTTTGTCCATCGTCAGCATCATCGACGCATAGGTCTTCTGGATGCCAGACAAGCCCGCGATACGCGGGTCGTTAAAATCCGGCGAATTTTGCAGCGGTGTATGCGGAGCCGTGAACGACTGGTAGAGTACGAACGGCTCGGCGTCATCGTGGTGGTCGGTGATGAAATCGACGGCGAAGTCGCCCATCGTGTTGGTGAAGTATTCGCCGCGATGGTTGCCTTCGATCACGGTGTCCGTGAAAGTCCCGTTGGGTTGGGTAATGACTTCGCGAAGCAGTTGCGTTGGTTGCAGGTTTGTGTTGCCAAGGTTGTAGTTCCGCGAGCCGTGCCAGATGCCGTAGAACTCATCAACGCCCTGGGTCTCGGGGCGATTGCCCTGCGGCCCTGCGACGCTGCCGAGGTGCCACTTGCCAATCGCGCCGGTCGTGTAGCCCTGGCCGCCCATCCGGTCCCACAGCGTGGTCGCGCTCGCCGGCAAACCTTGAATGTTGTTCCCGACAACTTCGTTGCCGATACGGTTCTGGTAGCCACCGGTGATAATCGCCGCCCTTGTTGGTTGGCAGGACTGTCCAACGTAGGCCCGCGAGAATTTGACCCCCCGGGCCGCCAACGCATCGAGGTTCGGCGTCGGAATAGGGCTTGGGGTCGGGTTGCTGCCGTCCACGCCATCCATGAATCCCCAGTCTGCATAGCCCGCGTCGTCGGCGACGATCACGATGACATTGGGTTGCGCTACCGCCTGTCCGCCGTTCCCCACCGCAGAAAGAACGGAAACCAAACCGAACACGCAACCGGGCCATAGTTTTGTCATAGATGCTACCTGGATGAGGACGGCCTCGAAGTCCGCCGCCAATGAATAAAAACAGTGTTTCGTTATGAGTCTTTCACTGACATACAACTTGCGCGGGGCTAGACCTGAGTGCACAGGTCGGTCCGCGAACGTGGTTTAACTGCCGTTCAGGACAAAGATTCGAAAGGTTTCTCCCCGCCTCTGATTGCGGTACTCAACACTGGACGTGCGACCCGCTGCGGGCTGGCGCGGCGTAACATTCCCACGCTCGTGGAAAGATATCACCCAAAGCGATTTTCAATAAAGGGGATATGCGGAAAATACTCTGCAAATCCAACTTCCTTTTCGCCTAACCCACCGTGCCGAGCAATAGTGTCAATCTGGCGAGGCAACACAATTGCGCTTTCCTACCCTACTCTTCAGGGCTACGCCCCGGCAGGTGTAAATGCTTTGGCCCCAAACTCCGCCATCACGCAGGGGCTGTGATTACTTCCGGTAACCTCGTGTTCGCGAACTCCAATGCCATGGCCATGCCACATCCCACAAGGTGGAACCGATTCTCGAGGAGAATCTTGCCACAAGATATTGATCTCGCCTATCGATACGGCGTCACGCAGTTGAATAGTGGCCTACATCTACCTTTTGGACCAGGCTGCATACCCCGCGTCATAAAGAGAAACGCGATAACCCAGTTCCTTCAGCACTGCGAAGGCGAGCGCGGAGTGCATACCCTGTGCGTCGTAAACCACCACCGGGCGGTTTGGTTCGACTCCAATCGCTAACAGCTCGGCCTTGAGTTGATCTCGATTCACGAGCCAGGGCGGCTTGACCCCGGTCACCATTTGCTGCAACGGCATATTCACCGCCCCCGGGATCTGTCCGGGTTCCTTTACGCCTGGCCCCCTTTTAAGCCCCGCGTATTGATCTTCCGGGCGGACATCAAGCATTGTGGTTTCGCCTCTTTCAACCGCACGGTCGATGTCTGCGGTGCTGGCGATGACGCCCGAAACCCCCTCGTGCAGTATCGTCAATGACACGCCGGGCAAAGTCGAATCACTAGCAGCCGAATCACTCGTATCCAATTCACTTTCCTGGACCACCCAACCGCGGAGATGGCCATTGAGCAGACGAACCCGGTCACCGCAACCATAATGCTGCATGGTGACATAGAGGCGTGAAGGGAAAACGCCCGCCGCGTCTCCATAAAGCACCACGGCCGAATCCTCGCCGATACCCCAGGCTGTGACACGCTTCTGGAAGTCTTCAGGGTTGGGCAATTCGGATTTCAATCCATCACGCTCGAGTTCTATGATCTCCTTGAAGTCCACGTAGCGGGCCCCAGGGATATGCCCAAGCCGGTAGCCTCGTTCGCCGTGTCCGACATGAAGCAACACGAGCTGCGGCTCATCCAACACCTGCTGCAGCTGATCGGGCTCGATGAAAACCCGTGTGGAATCCCAGATAGCCTGCAAGCCCGATGCGGACTTCTGGTGGCTTGTGTCGGTGGCTGCACATCCGAATGAAAAACAAATCGAGAGCAACAGGAAAAGTGAAAGAAAACACAACCCGCCAGTTGAAGGAGAGGTCATTCGGGGGCGGGCATATGATCTTTGCATACCCGTATTCTAGCTCGGTTCGCGATATGGGACGATCACGAACGACTCAGCTGAATCAAAAATTGTGCTAAATTCGAGTATCCAGGGATAGGTATCGCAAGGGACGTGCCCATTGTAAAAAGCCACGCAAGTTGAACGATCAAGCCTTGCGTTGCGAACGGCGGAAGGACAGCAACGCAATCCCCCAGGTCAAGACCACCCCCATCGCAGGCTCGGGGATGACAATGGTGTTCGATTGCCCATTCAGCGTGTTGCCGAAGTTGTCTTGCCAAACCGTATAGTCCGCCGCGTCCACGACGCCGTTTCCGTTGCCGTCGGCATCCAGGTCGACCATCGAACCAAAGCTGTCGGCCCAGACGGTGTAGTCGGCGGCGTCGACGACGCCGTTCTGGTTGTAATCACCCAGCAAGATCGCGGGCCAATCGATTTCCATGGTGAAGAACGCACGATTGGTTCCGCCGGTGACGTTGCTGCGTCCGAGCAACGCGAGGGTGGCGGATTCGCTGTCGTCGCGGTCGGACAAGTCGATACCACCGGTGAGGTCGAAGAGCGTGCCGTTGCTGGTGCTGTCGCCGGGGACAAGGACGGTGCTGCCGTTGACGACGATCGACTCTTCGAAGGTAAACGCGATATCGCCGTCGTTGTTGAGGGTCACGTTTTCGATGGCCGAGGTGTTTTGGCTGTTGAAGACCAACTCGCCATTGACGATCAGAACGTTGGTCGCATCGGGGTCCTCAAAGGAGTTGAGGGTGGGGTTACCCAGCGTCAGCGACACGGCGTAGTCGCCATTGTTGTTGACGTCGAAGGTGTTGATGCTCTCGATGACCGCGTTCACCCCGTCACCGCCAAACGCCACCGGGGCGATGATTTCTTCGGTGATGGGCGAGCCGTCGGAGAACGTGGCAAACGTACCGTTCACGGCAAGACGCTCGGTGATGCCGTCGACGTTGAGCACGTTGGAGATCGGGTTAACATCGATCCGGACCGCGTAGTTGTTGCCGTCGGTGGACACGGATGCCGAGTTAATCGGCTCGACCTCATAGCCACTGCTATTATCGATTTGGGAGGCACCGACGGTGTAGTTAGACGCACCGGGGTCGATGATGGTGTCGCCGGAGTTCAGGACGGTGCTGTAATTGCCGGTGGCGAAGTCGTAGCGGAACAACGCCTGATCCAGGATCGGCCCCATGCGGCCGTCGAGGGTCGAGCCGGGCGAGTTGACCGTGCCGGTCTTGTTGGTGGTGTATTCACCGAGGAAAAACACGTCGCCGTCGTCGGCGATATCGACAAAGCGGAGCCCGGTCGTGCCGTCGCCGAAATTGGCCCCGGCGCTGAGGCCCGCGGAAACGGGGACCGCGGTGCTTTCGGCGACCAGCAGGGTGTCATCGAGGAAAATGCCATCGGGTTCAAAACGAGCACCGGTGGATAGCTTGGCGCTGTAGCCGAGTTGTCCGGCTGAGTTGAACTGGCCGATGCCGAGCGCGGTGGTGGCGGTTGTTCCTGTGTTCTCAAGCAGGACTACACCCGGTGAAGCGGGGTCGCCGCCGTAGAAGCGGTCAATCGAAACCGTCTGAAAAGTACTGGTATCAAGAAAGGAAGTACGAACTCGGACGGCAACCTCGCCGTTGGACGAAATCCTTGGTGACCCACCAAGTGACGAAACCGAGGCCTCCGGAAAGACATCGTCGTCACCGATCAGGCGCATGGGCACACTTGAAGAGACCGGACCGCTATTCAAAAACTGAGCTTCTACCGAAGCGGCACATAAGCCTGCAATGACGGTGGCCGAGAGACATCCGGACCGCCTAACGTTAGTGGTAACGCGATTCTTGATCAGCATATGAACCTTCTTTTCTCTCATTCCGTTCGGCGGGCAACGCTTAAGTCGTTAAAGAATTTATTGATTCAACTCATTAAGTTTAGGCTTGTCATACATTTCCCAACACCTTATCCTAAGGGGTTATCCCGTAGCCTGCAATTAAAAACGACTTTCCCCTACCTTTGACCTCCCCTTCAAGCGTAGGTCACCCCACCATTGATGACACCAGCCCCTTTGATATTGCGTGGATTCCGTAGGCCTATGGCCCAGCGTGCGTTTACTCTGATCGAGTTGCTGGTGGTGATCAGTATCATCGCACTACTCATAGGCATCCTTCTACCCGCATTGGGCAAGGCCCGAGCTCAAGGACGTCAAATCGCCTGCCTTGCCAATGTTCGCAGCATCTTCCAAGGCGGTGCGACCTATGCCGTGGATTACAAGGGTTTCCTACCAAGCGGTGTCCAGGTCGGCTACCACTCTTATAACATCGCTCCAGGTCAAGCTTTCCCTGCCACTTCGCACCAAACTCCTCTTATCACAGGAGTTGAGAACGCTATGGGGGCTGCAGCTGCCCTGGAGAAAGGGAACCATATGGTGGGTTCCGGCCAAGCTTGGATATGCCCGTCTGCCATTCCAGAAATGCAAGATTACGGGAATACATATTTGGTTCGCCCTGCGGTTCGTCCAGCGGATCTTAATGCCTCTAACCGAGATCAGGATATTGGCTCAAATCCATATGAAGAGATTGAGTACAGAAATCGACCTGGTCGTTATTGGTATGCCCAGGGAAACCGGGACACCGCAGCTGCCCCCGCTCATAATCAAATGACGATTGACGCCAATTCAGGCAATCCCAACTGGCTAGGCTACGGCCCATTCCCATTACCACCTGCCGCACCAGGCGTTGCATACGCACCCTTTGAAACTCCCAATGAGCCACACACCAATGGTCAAGTTTCCAATTTCGGCGCGGTCAACGCCTCTTTCTTAGATGGCTCTGCAGCTTTGCGTGAAACGGTAACGGATTTCCGATAGTTATCTTTATTGGTCACAATATTGAATCGGGCAATTCACATGCGTTTAGCTAGTGTACCTGCGGCATTATCTCTGATAATCCTGTTCGGCGTAAACTTTGCGGGTGGCTCCGACTCTACGGACTCATCGGCAGTTCTTGAAGCCGAAGAACTCCGCGAAGCTTATTCCAAACCGTCCGCTGAATGGCCTGTGATGATCGTGGATGAGGGGGTGGATGCGGTGGAACTGGGGTTGTTGCCGGACGTCGAGTTTCCTGAAGACAACCCTTACACCAAAGAAAAGGCCGAGCTCGGCCGACAGCTGTTCTATGACCCCAGGCTCTCAGCCAGTGGCGAGATGGCGTGTGCTTCTTGCCACGACCCGGATCTGGGCTGGGCTGATGGGCGGACCGTGTCGTTTGGCCGGCAACGGCTGGAGCTTCAACGCAATGCGCCGTCGGCGATGAACTCCGGTCATATGGATGTCTTGTTCTGGGATGGCCGTGCCGATTCGCTTGAAGACCTGACGCTCAAGGTCATCGAAAACGCCAACGAAATGCACGGCGTCGGCGATGAGGTGGCCCGCTTCATCAACGATATCCCCGAATACCGCGAGAAGGTCCAAGAGGTCTTCGGCCAGGACGAAGTCACCATCGATGCGATCACCAAGGCGGTCGCCACCTTTGTCCGGACGATTAACGGAGGCCGAAGCAATTTCGATCGCTTCCTCAAAGGCCGACCTGATGCCCTATCTGATGCGGCGTTGCGTGGCCTGCACCTGTTCCGCACCAAGGCCATGTGCATGAACTGCCACCACGGCCCGCTGCTGTCGGACAACAAACTCCACACCACCGGCCTCTCGCTGTACGGCACCCCGCGCGAAGACCTTGGAGCGTATCACGTCACCCTTGATCCGCAGGACTCGGGCAAGTTCAAGACGCCCCCGCTCCGCCACATCTCACGGACCGGGCCCTACATGCACCACGGTTTGTTCGAGTCGTTGATGGTCACCGTTCGGGCCTACAACGGCGGCATGATCGAGCCGAGGGCCAAGAAGAACCGCCCCAACGATCCGCTTCTGCCCAAGAACTCCCCCCTACTTCACGAGTTGAATCTAACCGACTCGGAACTCAATGACCTGGTCGCTTTCCTGGAATCGCTGGAAGAGCCGCATCGCCGAGTCCTGCCGCCGGAACTGCCTCCTTTCAGAGATCAAGAGTAGAAATCCAGCCAGAAGAAACTGTGGGCCGAGTTTCAGAGATCCACTTTGTGGGCAGATTGATGTTGTCCGCGAAAGCGTGCAAGCCGAAAGCTCATGGCTTCTCGCTATAGCCAAATATCGGCAAGCAAGGATGATCGACAGGCTGAGTTGCAACGTCCTACTGGGCCATGAGCTGGAGCCGCGCCGTCACGAGCTTCTCGTGGGCTGGCCCGGTGTTGTTGGCGATCGCGATGGCTTCGTCAATCATCGCGATCGCTTCCTGCGTGCGGTCCTGCGAGTGGAGCAGCTGGGCTTGGAAGGCCAGAAGCAGTTGGTGCTGCTCGATCGTGAGCACGTGGTCACGGATCACGCGGGCCAGGATGCTCTGAGCCTGTTCGTAGGCCCCGGCATCCACCAGCGGATAGACCTCGCCCTGGATGACCTCATCGATCAGCACTTCGGTGAGGACAGGCTGGTATTGCGACTGGAGGCCCAAGCCATTGTTCGGGTCAAGCGTAACGATCTGCTGCATCACATCGTGGTAGGCGTCACGGCAGGGAGCGTCGATCGCCTGCAAAGCGATGTGCAGTTGCTCAGCACGTTCTGATCCCTTGGCCAGCTCCGCCTTTGCAAAGGCCGATTGGCTTGTTTCGTAGTTCTGCTTCAGGCGGTCGATTTCGGCTTGGAGTAAATGGGGTTCAGAAAGGCTATCACCCTGAATGATCCCGCAAGGACGGCCTTCTGGAGAAACGACAGACAGAGCGGGGAGCTGCGTCGCCCCTACACGATTAGCCCACGTGATCACGCGGTGTGCCACCGATCCGTTCGAATACGACTCCTCGGGATAGATGAGTTCCGTACCTTGCCAGCCGAAATCTTCATCTGCGATCTGAGCAGCGAGCGTGGGCGCAAGGTCTATCTCGCCGTTGGCTTCGATACGGATGAGGACAAACAAGGGCGCGTCTTGTTCGGCTGCAGACTTCAATGCCTGCGCCGGGTCTTGACTCCAAGACGAGACTTTCTGCATATCAGCCGAGCTGGATGCACACAGAGCGAGCAGTGCGGTGAAGAAGTAAGCGTACCTAACGTTCATCGGGATACCTCAATCAGTCGTAAACAAGTAAAGGCGTGTTGGAGTTGAAAGCCAAATGTGTTGTTGCAAGTTTCATGCCGGTGTGAACATTGGTTCATATATGTGGTGCGGCCAGTGGAAACTTGAGCTAGAGCGAAAGCACCTTAGCCAGGTGGCCTCATTCCTTTAAGAATCGATGACAAGGCGACAACGTGTATGAGTCATTCGCGCGCATCTATCCGGGAACTCACTGCGCAGTTAAGGCGCACCCGTGCACAACGGGAATAGATGCGCGACAGTATTTGGGCAACGCAAGTGAACTCAGAATCGAATTGACAGAAGGTTGAAAATTTTGATGACACCGATAACGCCTTAAAAACAACGCAAAACGTTCACGCCTGCGTCGGCTGAAAACGTAGGCCATCAGAAATGGCACCATGCTTGCATATTCATCGGCGGGTCAGAAGGTGTTCCCTATGGCTCATCTTGCCAGCGGCAAAGATGTGGGAAACGCCCGAAGATCACGGCACGCGTCACCGACAAGTGCATCTGTAGCCGGAACTACCAGATGCACTCCCTCCGACGCGTCGTCTTAGGCTCCATTGGTTGTGTTTGACCAGACGATTGAGTAGTAGCCGGAGACCGCAGACGTTTCGACAACTTACGTATCACTCGAGACCGTGGGGCGCATCTAAACTGCCTCGAGTGTGTACATGGCCAATACGGCTGCAACGTAGCAATTACGAGCGTATGCATTCGATGTTTGGCGAGCAGTTGTCTTATGCATTTCTCCAGCCAAGAGCTCTGAGGCTATCCCGCGCGGATATCGCTGTCGTACGGCCAAACCCAGCAACAAAGCCGCGTGGATCGAAGCTCGTTGTGAGCCTCACATGCTCAGTATGTCGTCCGTGAATGATGGAAAGTGAAAGATATGGAAACGCTGATCAAAGTTGATGTTTCTGAGGTACCCGAAAAGCAGGATGTACTGCACAACCGGTGGCACCCCGATATCCCGATGGTGGCTACGGTCAAACCCGGTGACGAGTTCCGCATCGAATGCGTGGACTGGACCGGCGGTCAGATCAAAGACGACGACTCGGCGATGGATATCCAAGTGGTGGACCTCTCGAAGGTTCACTACCTCAGCGGCCCGGTTGCAGTGGAGGGTGCCGAGCCCGGCGACCTGCTCGTGGTGGATATCCTTGATGTCGGCGTTTTGCCGACTTCGGAATGGGGCTTCACCGGCATCTTTGCCCTTGAAAACGGCGGCGGCTTTCTTGATCAGCATTATCCCGATGCTCGCAAAGCTTGCTGGAACTTTAGCGGCATCTATGCGAACTCGCGTCACATCCCCGGCGTTGAGTTCGCGGGCATCATGCACCCCGGACTCATCGGGTGCCTGCCGAGCCAGGACCTTCTCGATACCTGGAATAAACGGGAAAAGGGGCTGGTGGATACCGACCCCACGCGGGTTCCGCCCTACGCCACTCTGCCTTACGCCGACACCGCACACATGGGCCGCATGAAGGGTGATGCCCGCGACGCGGCTGCCGCGGAAGCCGCCCGGACGGTTCCCCCGCGTGAACACGGCGGCAACTGCGACATCAAGAACCTGAGCAAGGGTTCCAAGGTGTTCTTCCCCGTTTACGTTGACGGCGGCGGCCTGTCGATGGGCGACATCCACTTCTCGCAGGGCGATGGTGAGATCACCTTCTGCGGCGCAATCGAGATGGCGGGCTACCTCGACCTGCGGGTCAACATCATCAAGGGCGGCATGGCCAAATATGCCGTGAAGAACCCCATCTTCATGCCTTCGCCCCTTGAGCCGAACTACACCAGCTACGTCATGTTCGAAGGCATCTCGGTCGACGAGCAAGGCGAGCAGCACTTCCTGGATGCAACGATCGCCTACCGCCAGGCTTGCCTGAACGCGATCGAATACATGAAGAAGTTCGGCTACACGGGCGAGCAGGCCTACGCCATCCTCGGCACCGCTCCGGTCGAGGGCCGAATCAGCGGCATCGTTGACGTGCCTAATGCGTGTGCAACGTTGGCCCTCCCAACCGAAATCTTCGACTTCGATATCAAACCCAATGCGGATGGCCCGAAGGTCTCGATCCCGCAAGGCATCGACCTGGCCAAGGCGGTCTGACCTCGAAGACGTACTGGATATCCAGCGAACCAACAATCTCCAACACAAGGAAAAACGATGCCCCTATACGAATATTGCTGCCCCACCCACGGCAGTTTCGACGAGTTTCGACCGAGTTCACACAGCAGCGCCCCGATCGCCTGCCCCATCTGTGGGGAGCAAGCGACTCGCGTCCTGACCGTCCCGCGGATGCGTCAGATGGACAAGGGACGCCTGATCGGGATGGAACGCAACGAGAAGAGCCGCCACGAGCCCCACGTCTGCAAGACGGGCTGCGGATGCTCATCGGGCAAGGCGAGGAAACAGGACAAGCTACCCAACGGCCAGCCCAAACCCCAGGTTTACAAGGGACCGCGGCCCTGGGTCGTCGAGCACGCCTGATCAACCAAACATCAGTGTTCAGAGGGCATGACGCACGTGTGTCATGCAGTCATTTTCAACATTCGTCAATGGAGACGAAAAGGAGTAATCAACGATGATTAGTATCAACGCATCAAGTCTTAAGACGTGGGGGCGGCGTCTACGCCCCTGGTCAATGTCGGCAGCGTTTGCGATGGCGGGTGCCGTGGGCGCCTCGGCGGAGTGGACCAACCCCGTTCTCGACAAGTACCCGACCGACAAGGTCAACACCACCGGCCTGATGGTCACGGACACCACCGTAACCGTGGGTCAGCTCCACTCTGTGACCGGCACGATGGCGATCTCCGAGACCGGTTCGGTCGAGGCCGAACGTCTTGCGATCAAACAGATCAACGACATGGGCGGTGTGCTCGGCCGAAAGATCGAGATCATCCAGGAAGACGGCGCCAGCGACTGGCCCACCTTCGCCGAAAAAGCCCGGAAACTCCTGGTCAGCGACAAGGTCGGCACCGTGTTCGGCTGCTGGACCTCGGCGTCGCGTAAAGCGGTGCTGCCGATCTTCGAGAAAGAGAACGGCATGCTGTACTACCCCACCTTCTACGAAGGCCTCGAGGCCTCGAAGAACGTGATCTACACCGGCCAGGAAGCCACCCAACAGATCCTCTGGGGCCTGGACTGGGCCCACGAAGAAAAAGGTGCCAAGACCTTCTTCCTCATCGGCTCGGACTACATCTGGCCGCGCACCTCCAACAAGATCGCTCGTATCCACATCGAGCGCTTCCTGAAAGGCTGCAAGGTTGTCGGTGAAGAGTACTACCCCCTGGGTCACACCCAGTTCGGTTCGCTGATCAACAAAGTCAAGCTGAAGAAGCCCGACTGCATCTATTCCATCATCGTGGGTGGCTCGAACGTGGCCTGGTACAAGCAGCTCAACGCGGCGGGTATCACCGCTGATTCCCTTGCGAAGCGTGGACAGATCCTCCTGACCATTTCGACCACCGAAGACGAGATCCTCGGCATCGGCGGCGCGAACGTCGAAGGCTTCTACGCCTGCATGAAGTACTTCCAGAGCCTCGACAACGAAAACAACAAGAAGTTCGTTGCCGCGTTCAAGGAAATGTGGGGCAGCGACTCCGTCATCGGTGACGTGACCCAGGCCGCTTATCTCGGCCCCTGGCTGTGGAAGGCGACTGTTGAAAAAGCAGGCAGCTTCGACATCGATGCGATTTCCGCCGCCTCGGGTGGTGTGGAGTTCAAGGAAGCGCCCGAAGGCTACGTCCGTATCCACGATACGAACAACCACCTTTGGTCGAAGGCCCGTATCGGCAAGATGCTCGCCAACGGTCAGTTCGAGGTGATCGCCGAATCGCCCGAGCTCATCGAGCCCAACCCCTTCCCCGAAGGTTACAAATAAATCCAAGGCAATTGGTCTTGCGTGATGGAGCCTTTGCGTAAGACCGACCAGTCCTTCCTCGTCCCCTCCGGCTGGGACGGGGGAGGGCGCCCTGGGGGGAGAAACACGCTGGAGCGATCGTGAGAACGACGTGTTCTATCGATCCGTCCAGCCCAGCCGGGCGAGGCCCACCGCGTCGCCCCGCTTTCGAAACGCACCCGCTTTTCACGGAGTCTATAGATGGAACTTTTGGCGTTTATTTCAATGTTTGAGGGCTACACCGGCGAGGAGATCCGCGCGATCTTCATCATGCAGGGCTTCTCGGGCCTCAGCATGTTCTCGGTGTTCCTGCTGATGGCCTTGGGGCTGGCGATCATCTTCGGCCAGATGAAGGTGATCAACATGGCCCACGGCGAGTTCCTTACGATCGGGGCGTACACCACTGTGTTCATCTCCGACTGGGCGGTCGAAAGCGCCCCGGGGTTCCTGCCCTACTACTTCCCGTTTGCGATGCTCGCTGCGTTTGGCGTGGCGTTCCTCATGGGGTACCTCGTGGAGATCGGCTTTATCCGCTTCCTATACAAGCGTCCGCTCGACACCTTGTTGGCGACCTGGGGCTTGAGCATGATCCTGCAGCAGATCTTCCGACTCACATTCGGGGCCCGCGAAGACAGTGCGGTTATGCCGGACTGGCTGATGGGATCGTGGGCGGCCAGCGATATGGTCGACATCCCGATCAACGGCATGTTTCTGCTGGGGACATCGATCTTCATGACGGTCCTGGTGTGGCTGCTGATGGCGCGTTCCCGCTGGGGGCTGCGGGTCCGTGCCACCGTACAGAACCGTGAGATGGCTGCGGCGACCGGCATCAACACCAAGCGGACCGACCGCATGACGTTCGCCCTGGGCTGCGGCATCGCGGGTATCGCCGGGGCGGCCTTCACCACCATCGGGTCGGTGTCGCCGTCGGCGGGTTCGCTCTACATCGTCGATACGTTCATCGTCGTGGTCTTCGGCGGAGCGGGCAGCCTGATCGGCACGATCCTCGCGGCCTTCTCCATCGCCCAGGCTCAATCGATCCTCGAGTTCTTCCTCGACGGCGTGTTGGCCAAGGTCTTCATCCTGCTCACCGTGGTCGGCATCCTAATGCTCCGTCCGCAGGGCCTGGTGGTCTCCAAGATCCGTAAACCGTAAATGAACCTGTAGTTCGTAGGGATGCAAGGCTCCCGTTTTAAGACGTTTGAAGAAACGACGATTCCCACCCAACTGTAAGGATTACGCTTTGAAATCTTTAATCTACGAAAAAGCCCTCGGCGGGCGATCCGGCTTGATCGGCATGCTCGTATTGGCAGCGCTGCTGCTTATCATCTTCCCGATCTTCCTCGACACCTTCCGTCTCAACCTGATGGGTCGGTACCTCAGCCTCGCCTTCGTGGCCATCGCCTTGGTGCTTTGTTGGGGCTACGGCGGCATCCTCAGCCTCGGGCAAGGCGTGTTCTGGGGCCTCGGCGGGTACTGCATGGCCGCGTTCTTAAAGTTGGAAGCCGCCCGCAACATCGCCAACGAAGCAGGCACCGACCAGATCAACGCGCTCACCACCGTTGGCTTGCCCGACTTCATGGACTGGAACCAGATCACCGAACTGCCGTGGTTCTGGTACCCGTTTAAGAACTTCCCGTTGACCCTCGCCCTAATGTTCCTAATCCCCACGGTACTGGCCTACATCATCGGCGTGGCCATGTTCAAGCGGCGGGTGAGCGGGGTGTACTTCGCCATCATCACCCAGGCACTCTGCTGGATCATGGAGCTGCTCTTTGTTACCCGCCAGGGCTGGACCGGGGGGATCAACGGCATCACCGACCTCCGCACCCTTCTGGGCTGGGACTTCATGAACGGCGAACACTGGACCGGTCAGCGGTTGGTGTACTTCATCACCGTCATCATGATCGGGGTCTGCATCATCCTCGGCCGGCTGATCCTAACTTCCAAGCTCGGGAAGCTGCTGGTGGCGTTGCGGGATACCGAGGACCGTGTCCGCTTCTCGGGTTACGACGTGGCCAGCTTTAAGACGTTTATCTTCTGTATCGCGGCGGCGATGTCGGCGCTCGGCGGCGGGTTGTTCGTGATGAACGTCGGCTTTATGTCGCCCAAGCTCGTCACGATCGAGCCCTCCATCTACATGGTGATTTTCTGTGCGGTCGGCGGCCGTATGTCGTTGATCGGCGCGGTCTATGGCACGCTGGTGGTCTCCTACGGCCGGACCTACTTTTCCGAACAGTTCCCCGAACTCTGGCTGTTCGCGCTGGGCGGCGTGTTCATCCTGGTAACCGTCATCTTTCCCAAGGGTTTGGCCGGAATTGTCGAAAGTGCAACGCCGTGGCTCGGGAAGGTGTTCTCCAAGACTGGCGAGCAACAGGGATCGCAGCCACCTGCTGAAGCGGTGGGTACCTGACGGACTTGCGCTATGCGTCTGCCCGTCAGTTAGACCGGCGGGTTAATTCGTCCTTATTTTGATTTGATGAACAGCGGCCTAGCCGCATTTTGAGATTGAACCATGGTACTACCCACCGATTATGCTCTCGCGGTCGAGAACCTGACCGTTTCGTTTGATGGCTTCAAAGCAGTGGATGCCGTGTCGTTGTATGTCGATAAAGGCGAACTCCGCGTCGTCATCGGCCCCAACGGCGCAGGCAAGACAACCCTGCTCGACCTGATCTGCGGCAAGACCCGCCCCACCAGCGGGAGTATTCAGTTTTTGAACCGCGAACTGTCCTCCATGGCCGAGCAGAAGATCGTTCGCAACGGCGTGGGGCGTAAATTTCAGACGCCATCCATCTACCCGAAGCTCACGGTTTTCGAGAACCTTGAGGTCTCTTTCCCGAAGGGCCGCGGGGTTTGGGGATCGCTCTTCTTCTCTCGATCCGAAGAAGTGAAGTCGAGGATTTTGGAGGTCGCCAAGGAAATCTATCTTGACGAGGACCTCGACACCGAAGCCGAGATCCTCAGCCACGGCCAGAAACAGTGGCTGGAGATCGGGATGCTTCTGATCGCCAACCCTCAACTCATCCTCCTCGACGAACCCGTGGCGGGGATGAGTGTGAGCGAACGCAAGAAAACGGCAGAACTACTCCGCCGGATCAGCCAGGGGCGATCCGTGGTCGTCATTGAACACGACATGAATTTTGTCCGAGAAATCGCGGACAAAGTCACCGTGATGCACCAGGGCAAGGTCCTCGCCGAGGGGTCCATGGACAAAGTCGAAAACGACGAGAAGGTGATCGAAGTCTATCTGGGACACTAATAGACATCATGGACGCTGATCCAGCCGGGTCGGCGCTCTCTTGTATTGAAGGATGAATTAATGCTGAATGTTAGAGAACTAAATGTGGCGTATGGCTCCAGCCCGGTGATCCGTGGCGTCAGTTTTAATGCCGGCAAAGGCGAAACCATCGCCATCATGGGGCGCAACGGGATGGGCAAGACCACGCTCATGAAAAGCCTCATCGGCTCCTTGGGCAATTCGGGGGGTTCGATCGAGGTCGACGGTGTTGAGCTCTCCAAGAAAGAGAGCTACCAACGCGTAAAAGGCGGGCTCGCGTTCGTTCCCCAGGGCCGTCAGATCTTCTCCACGCTCTCGGTCGAGGACAACATCCGAACGGGCTTAGAGACCGTTAAGGATCGGCGAAAGATCAGCGACAACATCTACGCGCTGTTCCCGGTGCTCTACGACATGCGTCGCCGGAAAGGTGGCAACCTCTCGGGTGGCCAGCAGCAACAGCTCGCCATCGCCCGCGCCCTGGTCAGCCAACCCAAAGTCCTGCTCTTGGACGAACCCACCGAAGGCATCCAACCGTCCATCATTAAGGACATCGCCAAAGCGCTGAACGAAATCAAACAGATGTACGACCTAACCATCGTGGTGTCTGAGCAGGTACTCAGCTTCACCATGGAGGTTGCGGACCGGTTGTTCGTGATTGAGTCCGGTAAGCTCATCCATGAAGACAAACGCGAAGACGTCCAGGAGGAGACGATCGCGAAGTATCTGTCGGTTTGAGTGTGTCGAGGCGCCGCCTGACTCGGCAATTGGTGGGATGCTCAAAAGCAAACATAGTGCTCGCTAACCGGAGTGGTCTGATGCAGGCCGCTCCGGTTGGTGTTTATGGGGGCCATCGCGGCTCTGCCAACGGGTTTAGCGTCGGAAGCTCCGGCGGTGACTGGAGTTGATAGCCCCACTGGGCAGACGCTCATTATCGAAATCACAAGACAACCAATGAGCGAAAACGCAAAATAACGCTTGCGTTACGTATTGTATTGCGGCTAGAATAAGTATTTAAGCTTCGTGAGCGGATCTCTGTTTTTGATCATTTTCTACTTTCACTCCCCCACCATCAAAAGCCTGCCCCATGAACAACGTATCTCGACGGACCTTCCTGAAATCTTCCGCGGCGGTCGGAGCGGCAACTTTTCTGCCTCCACACATCGCCTTGGGCAACACCGCGTCGACCGGCGTCGCTCCCAGCGAAAAAGTCAACGTGGCTTTTATCGCCAGCTCGGGCAAGGGCTATCGCAACTGCAAAGCCTTCATGAGTACCGGGCTGCTTAATGTGGTGGCACTTTGCGATGTTGATCTCAACCAGGACAACGCCAAAGAGTCGGCCGCGATGCACCCCGGAGCGAAGCAATTCACCGACTTCCGTAAGATGTTCGACGAGATGGAAGACCAGATCGACGCGGTTGTCGTCTCGACGCCCGACCACTCGCACTTCGCCGCGACCATGCACGCGATGATGCTGGGCAAACACGTCTGGTGCGAGAAGCCCCTGGCCCACACCTTCGGTCAGTGTGAACGGCTGATGCAGATGGCCGAGAAGACCGGCGTCGTGACCCAGATGGGCAACCAGGGGCACTCCTCGGGCAACATGACCCAGTTCCAAGCTTGGACCGAGGCCGGTGTGATCAAAGATGTCACCCACATCACCGCCTACATGAACAAGGGCCGACGCTGGCACGGCTGGGGTTCCTCCACAACCGGATACCCCTCCGACCCGATGCCCGAAGGCATGAACTGGGACGCCTGGACCGCGACCGCCGTCGAGAAACCCTTCAGCAACAGGCTGCACCCCGGGAACTGGCGTAGCTGGTTCGACTACGGTTGCGGCTGCTTCGGCGACTGGGGCCCGCACATCCTCGACACGGCCCACCGTTTCCTGAAGCTCGGCTACCCCGACACGATCGAAGCCGTGAAACTCGAAGGCGCAAACGATTTTGTCTATCCCCAAGCCAGCACGATCCGGTTCGACTTCCCCGAGCGCCACGGCATGCCCGCCTGCGAGGTGACCTGGTACGACGGCGTGGACAACATCCCCGTGGTCGAGCCGGAATACGGACGCATCAACGAAGCCACCGGCGAACGCGATCCCTTGAAAATCAAAGCCGATTCGCCCGGCAAGATCATCTACGGCAAGGACCTGACTTTCCAAGGCGGATCGCACGGCAAGGTCCTGCAGGTCATCCCGCGTGACAAGTACAAAGAGGTCCACGCGTCTTTGCCGAAGTTCGAGACCAAGATGTCCAACCACTGGCTCAACTTCCTGCTTGCGTGCAAGGGCGAAGAAGAAAGCCGCTCGCCGTTCAGCGCCAGTGCCCCACTGTCGCAGGTCTTCAACCTCGGCATGCTGGCCCAACGCTTTGGCGGTTCGCTGGAATTCGATGCGAAGACCAAGCAGATCACCAACCACGAGTTGGCCAACGCCATGCTGGACCCGGCGCCGCGTCGGGGCTGGGAAGAGTACTACCGGGCGTAAATCAGATCACCAAACTCCAATGCAAATAGCCGCCGAGATTGCGAAGAATCTCGGCGGCTATGAATTGCCATTCGTTCGCGGCTAATTCAAACCGCCCATCCATTAAGAATCGAGACTCTTGTGCAGAATCCGCCTCACGGGGCTGGAAGCTCTTTGACTTTGATGTTACGGAACAGGATCCGGCCCTGATGCCCCGAGTGCACCTGAAGGCTGAAAAAGCCCTGCTTGAATTCCCCATTGACCCAGTGCGCCGCGGGGATGCCGTTGACCCAGGTCTTCACCACATCGCCCTCGGCATGGATCGTGATGCGGTTCCAACCGCTGTAGTCGATCGCGCCGCGGACCTCTTCGTGTGACTCGAGCCACAGCGGATACGCCCAGCCGCCCGCTGATTGTCCGTAGATGCCGCCCGACCAGAAACGTTGGCGATTCTCGTCTTCCATCTCGGCTTGCGGGCCGAAGACGACTTGGCCTTTTTGGCCGTCTCGCACATTGCCGCGGAAGATGATGCCGGTGTTGTTGTCCACTTCCCATTTGAGTTCCGCGGTGAACACGAAATCGGTGTAATCGTCCTTGACCGTGGACAGATAGGTGCTGGGCGAACCTTTGACATGCTTGCCAACGATGGCTTCGCCCTGTGCCTCGAACTCGCAGTACCCGCCGTAGGGCACCCACCCGTCCAGGTTCTCGCCGTTGTAGAGATCGACGAAGCCTTCGGTGAGCTCGGGTTCTGGGTCAGAATTGAGCAGCATGTCTGCCGGGTCGGGCAGGTTCTTCTGTTTTTCATACTGCGCGATGAATTTTTCCTGGCTCTCATCGATCTTGTTGTCCGCAAGAACGCCGGTAGTCATCGAAAGACAAAGAGCAGAAGCGATCCCGATCTGAAGTTTCATGCGATCTCCTGGGTTTGATTCATGTGCGGTGTTTGGACAACACCTTTGATTGAGAAGTTAATACACAACCTCGATTTCCGGCCGAAGGGCTTTGATATGTTCCACAGAATCCGCGGTGACCTGGCTCTGGCCGAGGTAGAGGGTTTCGAGGCTCGGGAAGCTGGCGAGTTGTTCGACCACCCCATCGGTCACGGCGGTTCCAAAGAGATTGAGCCGTTTGAGATTGGGTAGGTCCAGCGAGGCGATGAGCTCGTCATTCGCGGACGAGTCGCGGAGGTCCAACACCTCGAGATTCACCATCGTACTCAGCGTGGGCGTGCTCGCGTTGGTGATCTGGCTACCGGGCAGGGCCATGTGTTGGACTTTGCTCGCGATCGGGGCAAGGGTGCCCAGATCGGCATCTCCCCAAGCCTCCTGCAATGCCCGAACCACTACGGCATCTGATTGGTCGCTGGCGTACCGCACCATGCCGGGGTATTGCTGGGTGATCGAAGACATTTGGTCCGCCAAGGGTTCGCGCAACTCGGCGACCGCCTCGGCCGAGAGTTCATAGTCTTGCTCTTCCTCGGCCGCCGCATCCAGCTCGGCCAACAACGTGTCGGAAACCGTTTGGATGGATATGGCGAGCCCAGTTTCCGGCTCAAGGTCAACCACCCGTGTCTCGAGCGGCGCACCACGTGCGACCCACCACTCCACGACCTCCAACTCTTCAGCCGACAGCTGGGGCTTGTTGGGTGGAGGCATGTGTTCTTCGTCATCGATCGGCAGATGGATGCGAGAGATAATCAGGCTGTTTTCGACATCACCCGGGATCAGGGACGGGCCGCTCGCTCCGCCTTTGATCATCGCGTCAAAACTATCCATCACCAGCTTGCCTTTAAAACTCCGGGACTGGTGGCATTCATAACACTTGCTGCTGAAGATCGGAACAACCACGTGCTCATAGATCAATTGCTCGTCTGCGGGCAACGACAAGCCTTGGGCCATGGCCAAGTCGGCTTCGCTGGGCGCATCCGATTTCCAGGGCAAGTGGTCGGTGAGATACGTTTCGCCGTGGGTAATCGAGGCGCCGAGGTGGCTAGCCCAGGTCATGACCAAGCACGCCATCATCAGCAGCGCAAAATAACTGCGTGAATACGCCTTGCCCACCTTGAACTTCGGCAGGCAACGCACCGCCAGAGCCGCGACCGCGATCACTGTCGTCGCGATCCCCCAGATCAGGTGGCCACGCACCAGGTCGCCCTCCATCGCCTCCCCGCTCATCAGCAAGATACCCAGCGTCATCGCGGCAACCGCGCTACTCGCCCCGAGGAAGATCGGCAGGAAAGTCGTCAACTTGAGCCGACCAAAGCTCAAGCGATTCAGGGTCTCCATCAACCCCGTGAGCATCAGGATGCCGATGGGCATGTGCAGCACCACCGGGTGGAACCGCCCCACGAAGACCGTCCACGGCTCGACCGACGGGTAGAGCGCCAGCAGCCCCAAGGGCGAGCAAGCCACCGGGATCAGCAACAGATACCACCGCGATTGTTTGCCGGGCTCAGAAGACATCAGCTGAGAATACCCTCGACGATGTGGGCATCTTTAACTCCCGTGAGTTTCTGGTTGAGCCCTTGGTACGGGTAAGACAATCGGCGGTGATCCATGCCGAGCAGGTGCAGCATGGTGGCGTGGAAATCACGCAGCCAGACCGGGTTCTCGGCCACCTGATAGCCCATCGGGTCGGTCTCGCCGTAGGTCACGCCCGGCTGGATACCGGCCCCCGCCATCCAGAACGTGAATGACCCGGGGCTGTGGTCGCGGCCGACAAACTTCGTGTCGCTTCCGCCGCGGTTCTCCTGCATCGGCGTTCGGCCGAACTCGCTGCCCCAGATCACCAGCGTGTCTTCGAGCATGCCGCGCTGCTTGAGGTCTTTGACCAGTGCGGTCATCGGGCGATCGATGTCTTTGCACTTGTTCCGGAAACCGTGGTCGAGCGATTCGCCTTCGTTGGTGCCGTGCGAGTCCCAGCCCCAGTCGAAGAGCTGGACGTACCGAACCCCACGCTCGACAAGTTTGCGGGCGAGCAGACAGTTGTTGGCGAAGCTGGCCTTGCCCGGCTGGGTGCCGTAGAGCTCGTGGATCGCCGCGGGCTCGTCGTTGATATCCATGGCTTCGGGGACCGAGGTCTGCATCCGGAACGCCATCTCGTATTGCGAAATGCGGGTGGCGACCTCGGCGTCGTGGCTGTGGGCGTATTCCTGCTCGTTAAGCTTGTTCAGCGTGTCGAGTGCCGCCCGGCGCATATCGCGGTTCACCAGGCTCGGGTTCTTCACGTTGAGGATCGGGTCGCCCGCCGACCGACACAGCACCCCCTGATAGACCGAGGGCAGGTATCCCGAGCCCCACAGGCTCTTGCCCGCTCGCGGCAGACGGCCGCCCGAGAGTAGGACCATGTAGCCCGGAAGGTTCTGGTTCTCCGTGCCGAGGCCGTAGGTGACCCACGCCCCCGCCGAGGCGTTGCCCAACCGGGCGTTGCCGGTGTGAACCACAAGCTGTGCGGGGCCGTGGTTGAACTGGTCGGTCTTCATGCTCTTGACGAAGCAAACATCGTCGACGATCTCGCTGAAGTTCGGCAGGAGTTCCGACACCCACGCGCCCGACTCGCCGTGCTGCTTGAATTTCACCTGCGGCCCGAGCATCCGAGGCGTGCCTTGGATGAACGCGAAGTTCTGGCCTTCCAGCATGCTCGGGGGGCAAGGCTTGCCATCGAGTTCCGCCAACTCCGGGCGGTAGTCGAATAATTCCAGCTGGCTGGGTCCGCCGACCATGTGCAAGAAAATGACGTTCTTGGCTTTGGCGGTGTAGCGCGGGGGCAACGCACTGAGCGGGCTGTTGGGATCGTGCTGGATGTCGTAGGGGATGCCCGCCGCCATCGCCTGGCCGCCAAGCTTCCCGCCCATCCACATCGCGCCCAACCCTGTGGTGCAGGACGCGAGGAACTGCCGCCGGGTGACCTGCTGGAGGTGTTTGTGCTGTAACTCTTGGAAGATGTTCATAACGTTCTTACCTGGGGGTTACTTGTTGAGTGCCGCGTCGAGGTTCAAGAGCACCGCGGCAACGGCGTCGTAAGCCGACCGCTGGGCGTCGTAATCGTATGCATCCTCCGGACCGGGCTGGATGAGCGCGGGGTCGGGCAAGTCGGTGGGCGGCTCTTCGTTCTTCTGCTCGGCCTGCCGGATCGCCTGCTTGTTTCGCCAAGTCTGCTCGCCACGCTTCTTCTGGAAGTACGCGTTCACCTGTTGATCCCACGAAGCCTTCAGGGCCGGTTCCTGCTCCGGATAAATCGCCTCCGTCTGGCTGAAGAGCTTGGTCAACTCGCTCAGGACGTTCGATGAGGCTGGCATACTGGTCACCATGCGGTAGCCGTGATCGAGTTGTTCTTCTAGCGTGCCGGGGTGCTCCTGCATACGGCGGGCGAACTTACGGGTCGCCTTGAACAACGCGGGGTCGTTGAGGGTGAACAACGGCTGAACGGGGGTGTTGGATGTGACGCGGCGGTCGGTCACCAGGTCACGCGACGGCGCATCGAACGCCTCGAACACAGGGTACGTGCTCGATCGTTGCCAGTGCACGTAGATTGATCGGCGGTTGGAAGCGACCTCATCGCTCTGGTTCCAGCTACCGCCGCCGGGGTGCGACGGATTCCAGCCGCCCTCGGGGATCTCGGGCATCACCGGCTTGCCGTACATCTTCTCGTTGAGCACGCCCGCCACCGAGAGCACCTGGTCACGGACCATCTCGCCGGTGAGGCGGGTCCGCGGTCCACGGGCCAGCAAGCGGTTGCGTGGGTCGAGTTCGTTGAGTTCCGGGGTGGAGGCGTTGTCCTGGCGGTAAGTGGCAGAGGTGACGATGTAGCGGAGCAGGTCCTTCATGCTCCAGTCATATTCGTGCATGAGCTGCATCGCCAGGTGGTCGAGCAACTCGGGGTGAGACGGCGGAAGACCCACCGAACCAAAGTCTTCGAGCGTCTCGACAATACCCGTGCCAAAGAGCTGCTCCCAGAACCGGCAGACCAGCACCCGCGCGCTGAGCGGGTTGTTGTTATCCACTAACCAACGTGCCATGCGGAGACGATCCGGCTCGTCGCTTTCGGGCAGGGGATGGAAAGACGCGGGGGTGGCTGCGGTTTGCGGCTCGCCCAGCTCGGTCCAATTGCCCCGCACAAACGTCTTGGTGCCCCGGCGGAGGTGGTCGGGCCGTTCGATCATGACCGGCACATTGATTTGCTCGCCCTCGACGAGCTGATTGTTCTCGTTGATGTACTTGGTTCTCAGGTCCTGGTACTCGGCGGTCGAATCGAACTCACGCCAGCGGGCATCATCGGTCACCGCAATCGCGCCGCGGCGGATCAGCATCATGTCTCTTGCGCTGCCCCGGCCGTGGTGGATTTCAAGCTGGAGGCGATCCCCCTGCGCAACCTCAACCGGCTCAGCCAGGCGGTACACGGCCCAGCGGTCATGGAAGATGTGATTAAGCGCCGCAAACCCGTTGCCTTTCTTGACGTTCGCCCAGGTCATCGGGAACGGTTCGTCCAGATCGATTCGGTCGAACGCCAATGACTGCTCCGAACCGTCGGCACGGATCAAGGTCGCGGCCAGCTGCTGCACCTCGAAGCCGGGCGACGGCTTGTGCGGCGCCGCTTCGATATCAAACGGCAAGACTTCCAAACGAATCGCCTGCAGCGGCGTTTCCAACTCGGGCAGTGGCGAGGTCAACGTCTGTTGGATGTGAGCGGGCGTACCTTCGAAGAAAAACTCCTCCCGGCCGTCCCGCTCTTCGAAGTGATACGTGATCTGATGAGATTTGTTGGTGGTTGAGCTCGAGCCCGAAAGCCAACGCCACGGCGTCTGCTCGCTCAGATCTGCGGGGACCGACCAAAGCTCACGCCGCTTCTCGCGCACCCAGCTCACCAACTCCCCGGTCTGCTCCAGCTGCTCCACCGAAGCGGGGAACTTCATCATGGGCCGGTCATCGAACAGGTCGCCATCCTGCGTGTTGTTCAGGAAGTCCATGAATGTGAAGTATTCGTCGTGGCGGATCGGATCGTAGGGGTGGGAGTGGCATTGGACACAAGCCATCGTCGTGCCGTGCCAGACCTGCCAGGTCGTATTCACCCGGTCCATCAGCGCGACAACGCGGAACTCCTCATCGTCCGTGCCGCCCTCGTCCTCGGCCGGGCTGTTGCGGTGGAACGCTGTCGCGAGGTAGTCGTCGAGCGTCGCATCGGGCAGCAAGTCCCCGGCGATCTGCCGGATGGTGAACTCATCAAACGGCATGTCGCGGTTGAACGCCCGGATCACCCAGTCGCGGTACATATAGATCGTGTTGCGGCGGCGGTCGCGCCCGAGCCCTTTGGAGTCGGCATAGCGGGCCAGGTCCAACCAAAGCGTCGCCCAACGCTCTCCGAACCGAGGAGACTCCAGGAGCCGATCAACCGCTTTTTCGTAGGCATGCTCCGACTCGTCGGCCAGGAACGCATCGAGTTCTTCGATCGTAGGCGGAAGGCCGGTCAGGTCTAACGTGACCCGGCGGAGCAAGGCCCCCTTCTCCGCTTCTTTCGAGGGCGTCAGGCCTTCATCACGGAGTTTCGCGAGTACGAATCGATCGATGCTGTTTCGCGACCAGGTGTCGTTTTCCAGAACGGGAATCTCTTGACGTTTGGGCTTCACAAAGGCCCAGTGCTCTTCCCACTCCGCGCCCTGCTCGATCCATTTTTTCACCAACGCGATCTGGCGGTCGGAGAGCGCGGGGCCGTGATCGGGCGGGGGCATGCGGATGATGGGGTCGTCGGAGGTGATCTTCTCGACGAGGTACGACGCCGACACATCACCGGGCACAATGGAGATGTTACCGGACTCACCCTGGTCGATCGCTTCGTCTCGGAAAACAAAAGAAAGGCCACCCGATTTCTTAACCCCGCCGTGACAAGCGGAGCAGTTGCTGGCGAGAATCGGGCGGATGTGTTCGTTGAAGCCCACGGTTTCGGGCAGCGGTTCTTGAGGCAGCGTTGACACTTCTGCGTCTTCGCTGCATCCGACAAACAGCCACCCCCCGACCAGCAACACGCCAACCAGAAGCGGTGTCCCCCGAACGATAGATTCGATGCGTCGCATGACTTTCAGTCGCCTGTTCATCATTGTTCGGTTGATTGAGCGTCGAGTTCCAAGATGCGGATGTTGCGATACCGGGCCGAGCCGCCGGGTTCCCATCGGCCGCCGGGGTGGATCTGCAGCGCGATCGAACCGCGGTTGCCGGTGATCTGCTGGACCTTCTCGCTATCCCAGGCGGGCTTGGCTTCCCAGTTGTGGTCGACCGAATCACGCAGCTGACGCCCGGCATACACCGAACCGTCCATCTCCATCATTTTCACGCCGTTCAGCCAAGTGGTGATCATCGGTTCGCTGCCCACGCAACGGATGCGGATCGTGTTCCACTCACCGGGCTTAAAGGTGGCGTTCCACGTCGCCGCGTCCATGGCGTATGTAAGCCGATCGATCTCAACGCCGTCGTAACTGTCGGCCGCGACGATCTCGCCGTCTTGCTCGTTGAGCAGGATCGGCCGCGAGAGATAACCGCCTGTCCCCTGGCCGAATACGAAGCCGATGTTCCCGTCCTTGAGGTAGTCGTTCAGGATCTGGATTCCCCGCCCGTCGTGGGTACAACGAAGGAAGATGCCCGAATCGCAGCCCCAGTCGCTTTGAAACTCCAGTTCCAATTCGAAGTCACCGAACTTTCGCTCGGAAAGAATGAGTCCGCCATTCTTGTTGGGTAGCTGATAGCAGTGGATCGCACCGTCTCTCACAAAGAAATTCTCATCCACCGCAAAATACTTGTGATCCTCGGGGACCTGCATGATCTGCCAGCCGTCGAGCGTCTCGCCGTCAAACAATGACTCGTACTCGGCTTCGGGGGCTGACTGGGCCACGGCATAGCTTGTCGAGCCAGCCGCGAGGCAAATCACCAACACAGAAAACTTCATCGTGGAATCCTTGAGCACTTAGATACGAAGGGGAAGAGGGTCGCGGACTCACCACAGGTCCTGGCCGTACTCCCAACCGGAACGCACTTCGGGTTTGACATAGGCGTTGAGCTCGGGACGGTTGGTAATCCGGCCTTCCTTGGCGTCCCACTCGATACGGCCGCCGAACCGCATCGCCAGGGCACCCAGCAGCGCGGTCACAGTGAACGGAGCCGCGTATTCAAAGTTTGCACCGGGCTCGGGGCCCTCGCCCTTGATCGCGCGGATCCACTCATTGAACGGGCCGCCCTTCACCCGGGGGTAGACCTCCTCGGGGTAGCCCGCTTCTTTGAATGCGCGGGAGGCTTCGAGGCTGGCCAAGCGTGGCTTATTCGAGCGGTGATCGGTGTAGCCGAGCTGTTTCTCGCCGTAGTAGAACGTGCCGTGCCAAGGGGTTTCCTCGTCCCAGGTCCAGGCCTCGGGTTTCTCGGGGCGGAACCGCTTGGAATTGCCGTTGTGCCAGTAGAACGTGCAGGGCTTCTTGTCGCCGCGGCGTTCGAAGTCCCACCGGACGCGGTTGCCGTCTGGCACGATCCATTCGTTGCCGCCTTCAACGTCCTCTAGCTCGACCGCTACGGGATCGAACAGGTCGAGAATCCAGATCGGGGCATCAGCGACGTGGACCAGCCAATCGCCGACCAGGCCGTTGGCAAACGCGAAGTGGCCACGCCAACCCTTGGGGTGGTAGAAGCGGCTGTACGGCAGATCGGTAACCACCGGCCCCTTCCACAAATCCCAGTCGAAGCCCTCCGGTACAGTTTCGGCGGACGGGGGAAAGGTCGAAGGCTTCATCCAATAGCCGTTGGCGCTGCCATCGTCTTCTTTCCATTGCGGGCCGCCACGCCAGGAGTGGACTTCGGTGATCTGGCCAAAGACATCAGCCTCGTACCATTCTCGCATCTGGCGGATACCGTCGAACGTGTGGCCCTGAGCGGCCATGTTGGTCACGACTCCGTACTTCTGCTTGGCTTTCTGGAGTGTCTGCGCTTCCCAGATGTTGTAGGTCAGCGGCTTCTGCGTGATGACGTGCATCCCGCGCTCCATGGCGGCGATCGTGGCGACGAAGTGGGTGTGGTCGGGCGTGTTGATGCACACCGCGTCGATCTCGCCGTCCATCTCGTCGAGCATCACGCGGAAGTCGGTGTACTTCTTCGCGTCGTGGAGCTGAGGATACTTCTCGGCGTGTTGGAGGAACATGCCCTCGTCGACATCCGCCAAGGCGACGATGTTTTCGCTGCTGCACGGCCCGTAGGCCATCGCGGCAATGTTGCCCGCGCCGATCATGGCGATGTTCAGCTTGCTGTTTGCGGATGGGCCCGGCTGGCCGATCGAAAACGGGGCAGGCATCATTGCGCCCGCAGCCCCGGCAGCTGTTGTTTTCAAGAACGTACGGCGATTAAGCGAGGGATTCATAGACAGGCCCTGAGAGATACAAACGGGTGGCGAGGAGAGTGTAGGATTTTAACACAATAAATCAACGCCATCCAAACAGTTTGGTCAAAATTGCCAAATACAGATGATTTATTTGGCTTTTTCGCACATCATCAGATTGTGTCGATATCGCCCCGGGGCGACTCAAAATAAATTTCATCGGCCGCTGCATAGCCCTTTCGCCACTCCCGGATCTGCTCGGGCGACATCAGCATGCAGGCGGTCGATAGTGCATCCGCCCAGGTCGCGTCATGGGCCCTCAGCCAGAGGTGGCGGTAGCCCGCAAACAGCTCGCCCGAAGCATCCGGACGCACGAGGTGCGCCCCCTGGATAGCGTGCCCGGACGCGCTCAGCGCTCCCTCGACCAGCATCAGCCGCCGACTCTGCTTCTCTCCACTCAGGTCAATCGGCCAAGCCTCGCTTCCAATCACCCGGAACGTACTCGCCCCGCTGCAGAGCAGAGCAGATTCGACCCCCCAGTCGCGCACCAGCTCAGCCATGCGATCCAAGGCATACCCCTTGCCGATCCCCCCCAGATCGAGTTGCCGACCGGCCTCAATACAGTGAACCACGGGACGTTTGTCGTCGAGACTCAGCTGCCCAGCCACCGGGGGAGCCATTCCCGCTTCGGCATTTTTGAGGTGCTCGATCTGAGAGCCCAGGGTGATATCGAACAAGCCCCCGGTCACCTCCGCGACCCGCATCGCCTCAATCATGCATCGATGGGTGTCTTCTTGGATCAACAAAGACTCCCCCGACTGCATCGCGTTAATCTGGCTGATATCGCTGCCTTCGCGGTACCGACTCAGCGCATCCTCCAGGCGATCCAGCCGTTCAAAACTCGCGATCGCGGCGTCCGAAGCCATTGCCGCGTCGGCTTGGTCGACCAAGACCGAAAACAATGTGTTCATGGCCTGATGCTCGAAGCGATGGATACCTTCTTTGCCCTGAAGGTCAATCATCGTCACGCTCCGGATCGAGGTAGTCCAGCCAGATATCCCGCCGAATATGCACCAGCAGTAACGTGTCTGCACGTAGACTCCGGGGCACCGCGTCGTGACTCTCGGCCAACTCCGCCAAAGCGGCATCGCCCTGGTCGGGCAGCGTGATGACCAACGGGAATCCGCTCACCCCTTCAGGCAAATCCGCCCAATAGCCAACGTTTTCGAACCCCCGCAGATACCAGGGCAGCGGCCAGTACTGATCTCCCACCACGGCCAATGGTTTTTCACGCATGACCGGATACGCCTCGGCCAGTCCAACCAGCCACCGCTCCAGCTTCTCCACGTCCTTGGAAGTGGGCACATACGCATACGGGTTCCGCTCATCCACGGGGAAGCGGTGAGCCGCCCGCTGGGCCTGCACCGTCTGCCACGAGAGAGCGCCGCAGAGCATAAGCACCGACGCCAGCTGCCAACCCATGGAATGACGGCGGGAGGCCAGCGCTGTCACGCCATAACCCGCAACCAGGCAGATCTGAATCCAGGCGACCATCATCAACCAAGGTGTTTTGTAGCCGATGCACGAATACACCCCCACCTCAATCAACGCCGACAACGCGATATAACGGATGGCAGCCGCCCGCCTATCCCGACACGCGAGTATCGCCCCGAGAATCGCGGACAAGACGATCAGGCCTTCGCACCACCAGAACCCGCCGCGGTGCTTGGGCCAAGCCAGCAACCAGCCGTAATAACTGAACGGCTTGCTGTGATCTGCCTGGGTCTCATAGACGAAGTAGGTCTTGAAGAACTCGATGATCCCCGCGGGGTGCCGGCCGAAATCGGTGTAGAACGCTGTCATCACGACGAGCGCCGTGCCGATCGCCACTAGGGCTCGTGGTGCGTGATGTCGGATCTGCTGAGCCAATTGTTCGCGCGATCTGCAAAACACCATCGCCAAAATTACGCCCGCCAGACACCACGAGAACACACTGATCGCCGCGGTCTCCTTGTTGCTGGCCATCACCCCCAAGGCCAATCCGCCAAGTACAGCCTTGCTCCACGACGGCTTGGCCGCATAACCGAGCGCGCATGCGAGCCACATCACCGCCGCGAAAACCTGCAGAGGTTCATGGATGTAGACCCGGCTGTAGTAAACCAGGAACGGCGAGGTCGCCACCCACGCCACCGCCACCACCGCGCCCCATCGGAGCGAGGGCCACATCAGGAGGATCAACAACACCGTTAACCCGCTGAAAACCACCGGCACGATGCGCAGGGTCTGCTTCGTCAGATCTTCCCACGTCGTCTCGCCCCGCCAACGCGCCAACGGAATCGTGGCGGAGGTCAACAACGGGCCGTGGTAGTGACGGGGATCGAAGACATAGCCCTCGCCCTCGAGGCGCATGCTCAGCACCTTTGCCCCCGTCGCCGCTTCGTCGGCGTGGAGCGGGGCCGAGTCGAGTGACGACACCCGCAGCCACCCGCCGTAGACGGCCGCGCCCAACGTGACCAGCACCAACACGCAAACGATCCACCGGGGTGGTTCAGGGCGGTCGTCCTGTGAAGATAAGCTCATCGAGTGGCTTGGCCTTGAGGTCGGCAGGGTATACTCACCCTAACCAGATGGATTTTGATTTTACTCTCGTCACCCCGGTGTATAAAGACGCGGACCGCCTGGCGGTTTACGGGCCGACCTTGGCCGAGGCGTTGTCGCAGGCGAAGCTTCCGGTGCGGTGGGTGATTTCTGACGACGGCTCGGGGGAGGAACAGCTTGCCAAGCTGCAAGCCCAGGCGCAGACCTACCGCGAGACCTACCCGCACATCGAAGTCTTCAAACTCCCCACTCACCGCGGCAAAGGCGCGGCGGTGCGTGAGGCGTGGAAGGCGTTCCCCCCGCAAACCTGGCTGATGTTCGTGGATGCCGACGGCAGTATCACCGCCGAAACTGTTCTCGCCCTGATGCTCCAGGCCCACGAACTCGGGTCGGGGCACGCGTTGCTCGGTGCGCGTTTAGAAAACCCCGATACCCACATCGAGCAACGCGCCTTCCGCAAAATCGTCAACCGCAGTTTTTCGCTGCTCGTCAGGCTTTGCCTCGGGATCGCCTGCCGCGACCCGCAGTGCGGCGTCAAGACCATCGGCCAGGACGACTTTACCGCCATCGCCCCCCTGCTCATTGAAGACGGCCTGTCCTTCGACTCCGAACTCCTGGTCGCCCTGAAACAGCACGGCATCCAACTCATCGAAACCCCGATCGATTGGGTCGAGAAGCCCGGCGGGCAGGTGAAGCCATTTCGTGACGCGTGGCCGATGTTCGCTGCGCTGCTCAAGATTGCATGGCGTAGTCGCAGGGGCGAGCTTCGCAAGACCTGACGCAACGCAAAAACCCGCTCACGAGAGCGGGTTTTTGCTGAAAATCAATTAGATTGATATTGATCCGAAGCTCTCGGAACTACTCGACCGGGCGGCCGAAGACTTCGACTTCGGTGTAGTGGTTCATTTCGTTGGCGGTGCTGCCGTTGCTGTACAGACGGACATACCGGCCGGCCTGACCCTTGGCGTCCACGAGCAGGCCGAAACGGCTCTCGATGTACGGCGCGTCTTTGCCTTGGCCCATTTCAGCGGAGTTGTCGTAGTCGTTGTTGTAGATCGTGGTCACGCCAGACTCGAATGATTCGTCGTCGGAAATCTGGATAATCACGTCGTGGTACGCACGGCGTTGGCTGTGGAAGTGCCAAACCCAAACCGCGTCGATGTTGTGCGTCGCTTCGAGGTCGATCTGGACCCACTGCAGGCCGTCGATCACTTCGACGTAGTAGCCTTCACCGGCCTGCTTGTCGCCGTCGGTGATGTAGGCGATGTCGCCGACGATGGTGAAGTCGTCGCTGGCGGTGACGGGCTTGCCCGCCGAGAGGAGCGTGCTGCCCTCGGGCACCGTGATCTTCGGGGCTTCGGTGGGCGGCTGGACGAGGTTGGGCACCTTGTTGGGGATCGGGGTGCCTTCGAGGCGTTCTTCGGGCAGGTCGGTGGTCAGGATCATGCCGCCGGATGCAGACGTGGAGGCGGAAGCCGAGTCGCTTCCGCCCTCGGCGTCGGCCGTGGAGGAGCTGTCACCGCAAGCCGAGAGCAAGCAGGCCGAAAGAATCAGTGACGATGCGGTCAGGGTGGTGGTGAGTTTCATACGCTCAGGTGTTCCTCAGTCAATTGGATGGTTTCATGGTTATCCGCGGCCGGGTTGACCCAGTAGATCGGCGCTTCGGATTCAAAGGCGTGACGAGCGTCACAGGTTAGCTTTTCTTTGCCGCGGACGGCGTTGAAGAAGTTTTCGATGTGGGGTTGGTGCGGCGGCTTGTTGAGGTCGCCGGGCAGTTCGTAGGCCTCGGGGGCCGCCGAGGCGTAGGACGCAACCGCCCCGCCATCGGAGCTCGGCGCCGCCGCGGCCGCGGTCGAGCGCTTGAGGAATCCCTTGGCGACCAGCGGGTCCCAGCTGGGGGCGTCCGATTCGCGGTAGATCTTGGTGAACACGTTGCGTTCAGAGATCTGGACCGTCGCTTCGGTCCCCATGAACGACTCGTAGTACCCGCCGCCGGCACTGGTGGTGGTGAGCACCTGGTAGAACGCACGGGCCCCGCCGGTGGGGGTGTCGTACTCAAACACGCACATGACGTTGTCGAAGTGCTCGCGGTGCTTGAAGAAGTTGCTGCCGCCCGAGGCCATGACCGACTTCGGACTCTTGCCCAGGAACCAGTTGAAGATGTCGATCTGGTGGGCACCGAGGTCGGAAATGGGCCCGCCCGAAAGGTCGCGGTACCAACGCCAGTTGAGGTACTGGTGGTTGTCCTTGAAGCCGTACTTGTTGAGGGTCGCCAAGTCGGGCAGGGTCGATTCTTTGACCTTGATGTCTTGCGAAGCGCCGACGCCGCGGTTCCACTGGCCGTTGATGTTCACGATCGGGCCGCAGATCTGCTGGCCGTGAATAAGCTGATCCAGGGTGTAGCGGTATCGCGGGTTCGACCGGCGTTGGTGGCCGATCTGACAGAGCTTGCCCGAAGCCTCGGCGGCGCGGACCATAGAGCGTGCACCATCAATGGTGTTGGACATCATCTTTTCGCAGTAGACGTTGATGCCCGCCTCGAGGCACATCACTGTGTGCGGGGCGTGCCAGAAGTCCGGCGTGGCGACGAACACCGCGTCGAGGTCTTTCTCTTTGGCGAGCATATCCTCCGCGTCGAGATAGCGCTTGGGGCTGTAATCGAATCCGGAGCGGATCTGCCCGAAGGCCCGGCCGACGCGGTCTTTCATGATGTCGCACACCGCGGCGTAGTGGATGCCCGGGATGTTCTTCATCGAGTTGAAGAGGACCTCTTGCTGCTTGCCGCAGCCGATGAAGCCGACACGCAGCTCGTCGGAAGGCGCGTTGGTGGCCGCGGCGCTCAGGACGGCCGGAGCCCCCAGCACCAGGCCCGCGCCCGCGGCGCTGCCTGTACGAAGGAACGAACGGCGGCTGATGCCGACCTGCTCAGTGTTGGTGGTTGTGTTGTTAGGCGAAGTGTCTGTCACAGCTATTCTCCGAGATGTAAGCGCCTCGAGGCGTTACCACTTCTTGATCAGGGCCAAACGGTTGTGCTTCACATTCATCAGCGCGACCGCGACCATCAGCACGTGGATACCCAGCCAGGCCACCCCGGCGTCCTGCTTGATCAGGATCAGGCCCAGCGTGAGGCTGGTATAGAGCAGCCCCATCAGGAATAACGATAGGCGGGTGAACACCCCGAGCAACAGCGTCACGCCGAGGATCAGGAGGGCCGGCCCGAGGACCTTATCGTAGAGCGAAAGCGCAAACTCGGGGATCAGCGGTTCGGAGACGAATTTGCTATATAGCGCTTCGGGCACGCCTTGGTAGTACTCCAGGCCGTAGACCTTTTCGCTGTCCGAAGCCGTCAGGCCGTAGCTGTTGACTTCGCCGTCGATCGTGACCGCGGCATCGCTGACTTTGGAGCCGCTGAATTTCTCCAGGCCCGTCACCAGGGCACGCGCCGCCAGCCAAAGCCGTAGGGTGATAAAGGCAAGAGACAAACCGGAGTCGGCTTGAGGAACATCTGATTCTTGTTGCTGTTTCATGGGTCTGCCGGACAAGGAAAAAGAAACGAGGTAAACTATTTAACGAATGTCGGACGGTTTGATAGTCGGCTTAGCGTTGCACCAAAACGGCCATCAGGTAGTTGCTGTAGAAATTCGGCACAGTCGGTTGGATTCATTCAATTTTATCAACTTGTGATTCTCTGCGATGCCTCATCGGCTTGCATTTTCAACTCTTGGTGGATCGATTCATGAACGAATGCCCCGCTCGCGTCTTGAGTCTCGGCGTATTTTGCCTTTTGATGCTTTCGCTCATTGTACCGTCAAACGCGCAGAGCGGGGGCGATCGCTTTTTTGATCGCCTGACCACGCAAACCGTCAAATCCAGCCCCCTCGTCGAGTGGGTCAATTTCGGACCGGGCATGTCCGGTTACTGCGAAGAGTTCTGGTGCCACCCCACCGACCCGGATGTCATGTTCATGGGTCCGGATATGTACGTGAGCTACGGGACGTGGGACGGCGGAAAGTCGTGGCACTCCCTCAAGGACCACGACGGACTGGGTCACGAGATGAAGCGCGTGCTCGATATCGAGTTCTCGCGGCAGGACCCGGATTTCGGATTGGCGATCGACTGGAACGGCTGGGCCTACCGCTCAACCGACCGCGGACGGTCGTGGACCAAGATCAAAGAGCTCGGCGCGGTGCTGGTGAAGCCTGGGACCCCGGCTGAGCAGCGCCCCGGAGGGATGATGCAGGGCTACTGGCAGTCGCGTATGGGCGAACTCGCGGTAGACCCAACGGACGACCAGGTGTGGTACGTCGGCGCGGGCGACTTCTGGAACGTCAAGGCCAACCACCGCTCCGCCGCCAAGCCCCACGGCAACCGCTTCGCCTTCGGTGCCTACGGCTTCGTCCTCAAGACCACAAACGGCGGCAAGAGCTGGAAGAAGATCACCGACGGCCTCCCCGACGACATGGAAGTCGGCAAAATCATCGTCAACCCCACCAACCCCCAGAGCGTCGTCATGGCGACCAGCCACGGCATGATGATCAGCGACGACGGCGGGCTGTCGTGGAAAGACATCTCGAAAGGATTACCCAACAACCTGCCGCGCGACCTGACGTCGTACTACGACGCCGCGTCGGGCGAGTTTGTGTTGTATGCGGTTGAGCAAACGGTCTATTCGCCAAGCAAGATGACCATTCATTGCGAAGGCGGCGTGTTTAGAAGTGTTGACGGCGGGGCTTCCTGGGAAGATATAACCGGTAACCTGCCCATCGACATGGCGGAGATCAACTTTCCCGCGACCACCGACCGCTTCCACCGGGCCGTGGGTTTTTGGTTGGGCATCTCCAAGCAGCAGGCAGCAAAAACGATCACGCGGATGCCAAGTGAGGTGTTGCCTGTTTTCAACCGCATCGAGGTCAACCCGCTCAACAAGAACGAGATCTACCTCGCGCTCAACAAAAAACACGACCGCACCTTCGGGCCCGGTGATCTCTGGATGTCCCCCAACGGCGGGAAGAACTGGCTCACCGTCGCACGCCACGGCAAGTACTGGATCGGCAACAACGACAAGCGGTACTGGCGCAGCCGAAAGAACCCCACCAACCCCAACATCGAGTTCGCCCACCTCCAGCCCTACATGGACCAAGGCACCGAACACTCGGGCAACCGTAAGCTCGCCATCAACTCCCTCGGCGAGGTCTTCATCGGCGTCGACCAACAGACCCTCAAGTCCACCAACAAGGGCAAGAGCTGGAAGCAGATCGACGACGACGAATCGCCGCCCGGTAGCGGCCGGTGGATCGGCCGGGGCGGCAGCAACCTGCCCGGGCGGTTCATGCTGCTGGAGACCGGCATCAAGGATCGCTACCTGCTGTCCAGCGGCGAGCACGGCTTGTGGCAGACCGCCGCCCTCGGCAATTGGCCCAACAAGGACGCCGTGGCGGTGGAGCAGATCGAAGGCCAGGTCCATGTCCACGGCACCGAGTCGATCGCCACCGTGGCCGTCCACCCCAACGATCCCAAGACGATCTACATCATGTCCTGGCGCCAGACCAACCGCGGAAAGCTCCGCCGGACGACCGATGGCGGCAAGACCTGGGAGAACATCGCGACGATCTTCGAATGTGCCAACAACTCCTGGGAGGCGTTGGCCAATCAGAACTCGCTGCTGATCGATCCGCAGAACCCCGACAACATGTTCTTTTGTGCCACCTACATCCGCAACGGTGAAATCTCCGGCGGGCGTGGCCCCAAGCTCACCAAAGGTGAGTACGGCTTCTACCGCTCCGAAGACGGCGGCTACACCTGGACGCCCAGCAACCAAGGATTCCACCAAGGCTTCAGCGTCCGACGCCTGGCCATGCACCCCGGCAACCCCAGAGTCCTCTACGCCGCCCTCAACGACAAGAACGGCGGCCTCTACCGCACCACAAACGGCGGGAAAAACTGGAAGCGGGTGCCGCTCCCTGAGCCCATCAAGGCGATCAACCACGTCTCGATCGACCGCCACAACAAGCACATCCTCGTAAGCGCGGGGACCGCCACCGGCAAGCCCGAAGAAGGCGGCGTCTGGCGCAGCACCGACAACGGCAAAACGTGGAAGGTGATCTTCAAAGCACCGTACGTTTGGCAAGCCGAGCCCTCACCGGTGAACCCGAAGATCATCGCGATCAGCGTCGCGGGCCAGAGCACCAAGCTACTCGACAACTTCCGCAACCCCGGGATCTACCTGTCGCGTGACGGCGGCAGACGCTGGCTGAAGATCAACCGTGGCCTGGGCCAACCCGATCGCATGACCGACATCAAGCCCGACCCCTACGACGAAAACATCCTGTGGTCCGCCGCCTGGGGCAGCGGCTGGTTCAAAGGCATCATCCGCGAACCCACCGAGTAACCCCAACTTCGTGATAGCCACCCCTCATCCCTCATCCCTCATCCCTCTTCCCTCAATTCTCAACCCTCACTATGCATACCGCCGCCCGCCTGCTCACTCTCGCCCTGCTGATCGCCACGCTCTCCGCTTGCGAAACCCCACAAGCCGCGGACAAACCCGCCGCCGAAACGAGCAAGCCGAACATCATCTTCATCCTCACCGACGACCAGCGTTGGGACTCGGTCGGCTTCATGGGCCACCCCATCGCCCAGACGCCGAACCTAGACCGCCTCGCCGCCGAGGGCCACACGTTTAATCAGGCCTTTGTCACCTCGGCCATCTGCACGCCCAGCCGGGCCAGCTACATGCTCGGGCAATACGAGCGCATGCACGGCATCAACTTCAACTCCGGCACCTCCATGGCCCCCGAAGCCTGGGCCAACTCCTACCCCGTGCTCCTCCGCAATGCGGGCTACTTCACCGGCTACGTCGGCAAGAACCACCTTCCCATCGGCGAAAAGGGTTACTACACCGGGCTCATGGAAAAGAGCTTCGACTATTGGTACGCCGGGCACCATCACATCGGCTTCTACCCCAAAGACCGCCACGAGATCTTCGACAACGCCGAGCTAGATACCCAGGCCGAGGTCGTCTCCGAAGGCATCCAGGCCTTCCTCGATCCCGAGTCGAACGAAGCCTTCATGAACAACGCCATCCGCTTCCTCGAAAAGCGCCCGGACGGCCAACCGTTCATGCTCTCGGTCTGTCTCAACCTGCCCCACGGCTTCAGCACGCAGTCCATGGAGCAACGCCCCACCGACGACGAGCTCTACCGCACCGCCTACCGCGAATGGCAGAGCAACCTCCCGCTGCCCGATTCCTACATCGCGCGTGAAGACATTCAAAGCCCCAAGCTGCCCGCCGACGTCTTGCTCGCCGACCTCCGCCAGACCGGATACGACTGGGTCGACCAGCCCGACACCGCCCGTGAACGCATGATCCGCGTCCTGCAGGCCGTCACCGGCATCGACCGCATGGTCGGCGAACTCCGCGAAAAACTCGAAGAGCTCGGCATCGCCGACAACACCATCCTGATCTTCACCTCCGACCACGGCCTGTTCAACGGCGAGCACGGCCTGGGCGGCAAGTCGCTCTGCTACGAGACCAACCTCCGCGTCCCGATGGTCATCTACGACCCCCGCGTGACGCAGGGCCGACGCAGCGACGACCTGGCGTTGTCGATCGACATCGCCCCGACCATCCTGAGTATGGCGGGCGTAAGCGCCCCCGATTCGATGCAGGGCATGGACCTCTCGCCGATCACCCGCGGGCAGGACGTGCCGTGGCGCGACGCCGCCTTCGGCGAAAATCTCTGGTCGACCATCTTCGGCAACCCCCGCTGCGAAACCGTCCGCACCCAGGAGTACCGCTACATCCGTTACTTCGCCAACGATAACCGCGAGCTGCGGGAACGCACCCCCAACAACATGCTCTACACCGTCACCCCCGAGATTGCCGGGCGGTATGAGGGCTGGCTGACCGCGTCGATCAAAGGTGATCCCGTGGTTTACGAAGAGCTGTTCCACATCGCCTCGGACCCGTATGAGGTCAACAACCTCGCAAACGACCCCGAGTATGCCGAGGTCTTGGAAGACCTGCGCGCCCGCTGCATCGAACTTGTTGCTGAGGCCAAAGGCGACGTCGATACCCCGCCGCTGACGATCCCCGTCACCAAGAACGAAACCAAGACCAATTACCGCAACAACCAGTGAGCTCGCGAGGCGATTGCGTTACGCGGCTTTGTCTTGCTCAAGACACTCCAGCGCGGAGCTGGCGAGGCCGATGCCCATTTCGTCGTGCAGGTAGCAAGGCGTATCGACCCCGGCCTCACGCAGCTGCTCGATTTCGTCGCGGAACCGCGCCATGGCGACGATGTGCCCGGTGAAGCCGCTGGCTCGGAGCAGACGGGTGATGGTGCCCGCTTCGGACTTCGATTGCAGACCGATGACGATCAACTCACACCCGCAGGTGGTGTTGAGGCGTTCGTAGAAGTCCGGGTCGGTGGCGTCACCCACGATGACGGTTCGGCCGGCCTCGCGGTGGCGTTCGGCCGAGGTGGGGTCGGCATCAAGCCCCACCACGTCGTCGCCAAAGTGTTCACGCAACGCGTCGTAGGCCGCGGTTCCCGTCCGCCCCAACGCGATGACAATGGCACGGGGCGGTTTATCAAACTCGATGTGCTGGTCGTCGGGCAACCGGGTGTGGGATTCAAAGTGCATCAGGTACTTGACGAAACGGCCGAACAGGCCGTGAGCGTGGGCGTTGAAGGGCGCGGCGAGGATGAAGCTGAGGCTCACCGTGATCGCCAGAACCACCAGCCATTCGCTGCTGATCCAGCCTTTGGATACCCCCAAGTCTCCAACAATCAGCCCGAACTCGCTGGCGTTGGCCAAAGCGAGCGAGCTGAGCATCGCGGTACGGGCCCGCAGCCGGAAACGGGTCATCAGCCAGAAGAAACCGATGACCTTGAGCGGCACCAAGGCCACGAGGCCGACCGCGATCAAGAGCTGCTCGATTCCCGGCAGGCCGTTCAGCCCGATGCTCAGGAAGAAGGCCACCAGCAGCAGGTCTTTGAGACTCAGCAGACTCTTGGCCAGTTCGCTGGCCTTGGGGTGGCTGCCCAGGAGCAGACCCGCGATCAGTGCGCCGAGGTCGGGCTTGAGTTGTACCAGCCCGAATACCGTGGTGAAACAATAGACGAGAACGAGCCCCGCCAGAATCAGCAATTCGCCGTGACCGACGCGGTCCATGAGTTGCCCCAGCAGCGGCCGGATCAGGGGCAGGAGCAGCAGACCAAACGCCCATACCGATGGCACCTTACCGAGCGAAACGGTGAGGAACACGATCGCAAAGATGTCCTGCACGATGAGGACGCCGATGGCCTCGCTGCCGTGCCGGCTCTTCATCTCCGATTTCTGTTCAAGCACTTTCACCGCGAAAACGGTGCTGGAAAAACTGAACGCAAACGCGATCAGCAGCGACGTCGCCAGCGAGAGCTCGGCAAACATGCCCAGCCCGATCATCGACAGCGCGAACACGCCGCCGCCCACCCCGAGGGTGGTCACCAGCATGTGGATCGATGCAACCCCCCAGACCTCCGGCTTGGCCAAGCTGCGCAGGTCCAGCTTCAGCCCGATACTAAACAACAGTAAGTTGACCCCCAGGTCGGCCATGTAATCCAGCGCGTCCGATTGCTCGACCCCCATCGCCGAGAGAACAAAACCCGCTCCGAGAAAACCCACCATGGGCGGCAAGCCAAACTGTTTGATGGCCAGGCCCACGAGGAAAGCAATGACAACCCAAAGCGGATCCATAAGCGACTCCGATGCCGTACTTCAAATCACGACAGTTGAATATCGACCAAATCGTTCAGTGTTTTGACGCCTCACGGCTTATCGGTCGTATCGGGATCGCAGGCCCGTAAGGCTATCCATACGGCAGCCAGCCAAACGATGCAACTCTCGGAGCGCGGTATCGATATCGCAACAACGCGCTAAGACCCGATCGCCATGAAAAGCTAACGTCGCAATTTATTTTTTACCGATGCGTTCGGCGATCTCGGACCGCATGGCATCCACGCGGTCTCGGACCATATCCATCGCGGCATCGGCTTTCATCGCCAGCAGCTCTTCGGCGGGGATCGGCTCGCCGAACATCACCCCGAGACGCCCCGACCACTTGGGTTTGCTCTGACCCCGGGGCCAGACATCGTAGACGCCTTCGAGCGCGACCGGAACAACCGTGGGCTTGGCCCGTTTGATGATGAGCATGGCGCCGGTCTCAAACTTCTCGACGTCCCCGGTCATCGTCCGAGCGCCTTCGGGGAAGAGCATCAGCGTCTGGTCGTCTTTGAGCACCTCGATGCACTTCTTAATCGCCTTGGTGTCGCCTGCTCCCTGCTCAACGGGGATGGCGTTGGAGACTCGCTGGAAGAGCTTGGCGATCGGTGTGGTGAACAGCGTGTGGCGGGCCAGGGAATAGAAGTGGCGCTTGCTGCAACCGAAGCCGATGAGGATCGGGTCGTAGAAGCTCTGGTGGTTGCTCAAGAGCAGCACCGGCCCCTCGTCGGGGATGTTGCGTACGCCCCAGGACCGGGTGCGATAGAGCACCAGCAGGTAAAGCCAAGACATCGACTGCATGAACTGCCAGATCGCGATGCGCCAGAGCGGGCGGTTGGGTTGGCGTTTGCGCAGGTCGCGGAACCAGGTCATGCCCCGCCCTCCAGCTGGTCCTTGACCACGCGGACCTTGCCTTCAAGCAGATCAACCACCTCGTCGAGGGTCATCGCGCTGGTGTCGATCTTCTCGGCATCCTCGGGGCACAGCAGCGGGCCGGTCTTCCGGCTGGAGTCCTTGCGGTCGCGGAGGATGATCGAGTTGCGGATGGCTTCCAGGTCGACGTGCCGCCCCATCTCGCGGACCTGCGCGGCCCGGCGCTCGGCCCGGATCTGCGGGCTGGCGTCGAGGTAGAACTTGGCCTCGGCGTCGGGGAAGACGACCGAGCCCTGGTCCCGCCCTTCTGTGACCAGACCGGGGTGGGCTTCACCGATGCGTTGCTGGGCCTTCACGAGGACCTGCCGGACCGCGTCCATCGCCGCCACATCCGACACCCGACGCACGACATCCTTGTCCCGCAGGCGTGGCGTGACGTTGATGTCGTTGATGTAAAGGGTCGGGGGATCGGTCTCCCAGTCGAAACGGATCTGAGCGTTGCGGGCCAGCTCGACCACGGCGTACGCCTCGTCTTCGATGTCGATCCCCCGGTCCAGGGCCTTGGCCGTGATGCCGCGGTACATCGCCCCGGTGTCGAGGAAATCGAGCCCCAGACGATGGGCGAGGCGGCGGGCGACGGTGGATTTGCCCGAACCTGCGGGCCCGTCGAGGGTGACGATGAGACGATCCATGGCGGGGAGTGTAGCAGAGCCAACGGGAAAGTTTAGGTCGCGTGACGCTCGCCCCTTAGCCCCGGGCTCTGCCCGGGGGCGGTACGGCGCGTTCCCCCGGACGAAGCCCGAGGCGAACGGGAGAACCAGTGCATGATCACTGCTTCAGGAAGAGATAAAACAGCCGCCCTTCCGCGGCCTGAGCGCCGCTCAAACGCTCGGCGGTCGGCCCGATACCGAAGTACAGGTCGGCCCGCCCCGGAGCCCGGATAGCACCGCCGGTGTCCTGGTCGAGCATGAGTTGGCGGAAATCCTGTCCGCCGGGCAGCGTCGTTGAGACGAGCACCACGCCGCCGCGGGGGAAGATGCGTTTGTCCGTGGCGAGGCTGCGTCGGGGGGTGACACGGAAGCCCAGCGAGCCGGCTGGCCAATCGGTGGCGGGGTACTCCTCGAAGAAGACGAACCGTTGATTCTGGCGGATGTAATCGTCGAGCTTGCGGGGGTTCTGCTGGAAGTACTGCCGGATGGAGGGCATGGTCACGGTGTTGGGGTCGAGCACGCCGTCGGCGACGAGGAGGCGGCCGATGCTGGTGTAGTCCCGGCCGTTGGTCCCGGAGTAGCCGACGTACATCGTGCCGCCGGTGGTGAGCTGGAGCTTGGCGCTGCCGTTGACTTCGATGGAGTAGGCGTCGAGCCGACTGGGCAAGTAAACGAGCTCTTGCCCGGCCAGGAGGTTGCCCGACTCGATCTGTTGACGGGTGGGGTACGGCGTGACCTGCCCGCTAGACTGCTGTTGCCCGAGGATCGCTCCCGTGGCGGGGTCGCTGACCAGGTCGGCAGGCCGGGCGTAGAGCGGGTACTGGAACTTGCCGGTGCGGGTCTTCGACGCGGTGTACTCCGGGCTGTAGTAGCCGGTGAACAGCACGATGCCGCTGCCGTCGTAGCCGACGGATTCGTAGACGTTGAACAGCGCATCGAGGCGGTCGGCCCGGACCCGGGCGTCGGTGGCCTCGGCGATCTCCATCAGCTTCTCAACCGAGGCGCGGGCCCGGGCGTGGGTGACACCCTCGATGGGGAAGTGTTGCTTGGTGGATTCGATCCGGAACCAGTCGTAGCTTCGGCCCAGCGCCTTCACGAAGGCGGCATCGGTCATCTGCGATGCGGCCTCTTCGATAATCTGGTCGCGCCAAGTGCCGTCGACTTCGCGGAGAGCCGAAGCCCCGGGCGGGAGCGGCCGGGCATAGTCGGGCGGCTCAACCTCCGGCTTCCGGCAGCCCGGAAGGCACAGCGCGACAAGAAGCAGGCCCCAGGCCCAACGATCGATCAGCAGCGTTTTCATTGGCATCATCCATGACCCAAAAGACAAAGGTACCCCGACAAGATAACGTATTGGCACCGCAAGGAATCACCGGCATGAAGTGGACCCGACAACTCGAACACAAACTCGCGGGTTTCGCCGTTCCCCACCTGACCCTGGGGATCATCGGCGTCCAGATCATGTCGTTCTTAGCCGGGGTATCCAACCCGGATATCGCCGCGGGCATGGTGCTCGACACCCAGCTCGTCCGCCAAGGCGAGTGGTGGCGGATCTTTACCTTCATGATGGTGCCGCCGTCGGGCTTCTTCCTCTTCGCCGTGATCGCCTGGTACATCCTGTATTTCACCGGGGCGGGTTTAGAAAACGCGATCGGGACGCCTAAATACAACCTGTATTGGCTGATTGGCTATTTGGCGAGCGTTGCAGTGGCCTTTGCCGTCCCCGGAGCGCCGGTCTCCAACGCCTTTCTGGCGACGTCGGTCTTCCTCGCCTTCGCGGTGCTCTATCCCGACTTTGAGATTCTGCTGTTCTTCATCTTGCCGGTGAAGATGAAGTGGCTGGGGATGTTTTCGGGGGGGATCTTCGTCTACATCGCGATCAGCAGGATCGCGGTCGGAGCTTGGGCGGGGCCGGCCATGGTCTTTGCCGCGACGCTGAACTTCATGATTTTCTTCGGCCCGGAGTTGCTACGCCGGATCAAACGTGGCCACAACCAAATGAAGCGCCAGCGCGACGCGATCGCCGAAGCCAACGAGCCGTTCCACCGCTGCTCGGTGTGTGGAATCACCGATATCTCTCACCCGCAGGCGGAGTTTCGCTACAACGCCGAGGCCAACGGAACGGTTTGTTACTGCTTGGACCACCTGCCCGGTGGCGACGAAAAATAAGCCGCTTACGGCTTGGCGAGATTCAATCTGAATGTTTTTTGGGGCTAAGCCGCAAGCGGCTAAGCAGATTAACCCGCGCGACGCAGGTGGTCATTGAGCAAGTCGTAGGCTTCACGCAGCTCGACGAACTTCCGCTGATTGTCTTCGCCGGGGGCCACGTCGGGGTGATACTTGCGGGCGAGCTGCCGGTAGGCGTGCTTGATGTCCTGGGCCGTGGCTTCGGGATCGAGGCCTAGGCGTTCGTAATACTCGGCCATGATGATATTGGCTTCGATGGCGCTGGGCGATTGCCCGACAGATTCGACGCCCTCACCCGCACCCGCCTGCTGAACGCCATCGGGAGCGATGAAGCCGAAGCGAGCGATCGTCGCCAGGGCGACGGCCTGGCTGGGCTTGATGCCGTCGAAGTTGAAGCCGATCTGACAACCGCCCAGGAGCCCGGTGCGGCGACGCCAAACAGCCCGTGCCGCAACCGCGACCGACCCGTGCGGGGTCTTGAGTTTCACCGGAACGATCTGCCCGATCTTGATCGAGCACCGGCCGGATATCCCCAATCGCATGCCCGTGCCCGAGAGGTCCAGCACGCTCCCAAGCCCACAGCTCACCGCGTCGGTCTCATGACGCGGCATCCGTCGGCGGGGGTCGTTATGGGAGGCCTCACGTGGCACCTTCATACCTCGAATATCGGCCATCATTCACAGCGGCTTAATCCGGGGCCGGGCGGCAATGTGCTGGTGCAGGAAAAATTCCGCAGAGCAAACGGCCTATACCGCGGCATTATCGGCCACTGCTGCCCCCTCATCCGCGAACGGTGTCAGCTTGAGCCCCCCACACAGGCGACAGCCCGCATCCACCTCGGTGTATTGGGAAGCGCAACGTGGGCAAAACGCCACGCAAGAATCGCTGGTGCGCGTCGGCGGCTTGGACCAGTCGGCCGATTGGTGCCCCTGCTGAGCGATCCATGCGTCGAGTTCTCGCTGATCATGCTCCCTCGCCGCCCGGACCATGGCTTCGACCTCAGCGGGGTCGGGTTCCGTGCTCAGCCGGGCGTGGTGCAGGCTCAGCCACGTCTCCCGGGCCGCATCACGGGCCTGCTGCGGGTTGCCCGCCACCTGCGCGACGACCACAGGGTGAAAACCCGAAAGCAGGTCGTGCCCAACGTGGTTGGCCAGCCGCATGGCATGTGTCGGCGCGATAATCGTTAGCACCACTTGCTTCCACCGCTCGCCGGTGCTTTGCGGATACAGGCAGCGGTAGAGCCGATCCATCTCCATCCCGCCCATGACGACCAGCAGACCGTACATAGGGATCAAGAACCGCCAGTAACGCTCGAGTCCCAGATTGACGTAGATCAGCGGCAGCACCACGAAGATCAACACCGCCAGCGCCACGCTGACACACACCGCCAACCTTGCCTCCCGGCGAAACATCGTCCAGCGACGCGTAGCACGGCGGACGCTCAGGTGTCGGCGCATCTCCCGTTTCACAACTGCCTGACGGTCGGATTCAGAGCTATCGCGCCACCGCCGAAGCAGCCGAACCATGAGTCGGGCCTGCTCGCGGCTCGCGCATAACGCGAACTTGCGGCCATTAACCCACAGCTCCGAATCGTGACAAGTCACCGCGTCGAGTTGGCTGGCAGACAACACCTCAGCGGGCAGCGTTTCAACCGCTCGGGTATCGAACAAGGCGTGACTGGGGCGGTTCGTCACGCGGTCGCCATGGATGCTGATCGGCCAGGGCGCGGCAACCATGCCCACGTCCCACGGGGCCCAGCCCGCAACCAGGACTCGGCCGCGCCGCGTCGCCATAATCTGCCACGGCCGGGCCAGCCGCACCCGTGCCAAGGTCGTCCTCACCGTCAGCACCGCATCGCCCGGCGCGTACGCCAGACTTTCGATGCCGTAGAGCACGAGCATGACCAACTCAAACTCAAGAAACAGGCTCATGACACACGGCGCCGCGAGGCGGCCCTATTCCTTGGCAAAGCCGCCGAAGAGGCCCTTGAAAAACTTGGCGAACACGCCGCCGAGGACCACAACACCAATGATGATGGGCTTGATTAGCTTGCTCAGCACCCCGCTCTTGGCCGCCACCGCGACCGCCCCGCCGGTGACCAGCGCCGCCAGGCCATACTTGGCGATCTTGTCGCCGCTGCGGTATTCGGCGTAGCTTTCGCCACTCTTGAACGAGAACGCCGTCAAGGCCGACTGTACGTGCATCAGCGCCGCGTCGAGGTCGGCGGGGTCACACACCAGCGTCACCTGCATCACGCCACGCCGGCCGAGGATGCGGATGTTGTGGTTCAGCACCGGGTAGCCCTCGCTCTCGAGCTCGAGGCACCACTCGAGGTTGTTGGTCTGCGGATCGTAGAACGGCTCGGTCTTCCAGCCGACGGTATTGAGCGGCGCCTGGCCGTTCTGCTGCCGCCACTCATTGGCGGGGCCATCGCTTTTCTTAAACGCTTTGAGCATGGCCTTGGCATCAAGGTCTTCACTCTCGGCGTCGGCGATGTACCCGATCGGGTCGAACTCAAACACGGCAAACCACGAGTCGGGCTCATCGGCCCTAACGAGTGTCCCCCGCTCCATGCCGGTGAGCTGGTTGCCGTACAATTCCATCAGCTTCTTGGTGTCGCCCGTGCCAAGGAATGCCCAGCCCGATTTAACTTTGATTTCGGCGTTACCCAAGTCACCGTTCATCGGGCCGCTTTGAAAGTTGATGCCGATGTCGCGGTAGTCTTGGAGGCTCCAAACATCTGCTTCCGCTACTTCTTGGGAAGACACGCTGGGCGTAAACAAAAACAGCGACAACGCCGCCGCGAGGAACACACGGCAAACGGGCAATGACGAATTAAACATGGATACTCCCGGGATACGTGGCAGTGAGAACAACGGCCACCCTCGGCAGCCAGCAAACGGACTATACCCCCACCCCCGAAGCGGCACAACGAAAAACCCGCAGGCCGTATAAACGGCCTGCGGGCTGGATGATTGGTTGCTGTCACACGAAGTGCTTGTGGGTCCTTTCTGGAACCGTGCACTCCCCAAGGCGAAGCCATCACGGTTGATCGTGTACGACCTCGCGGGGTGTGCGGCACACGGCTTAGGCCAGAGCGGCCTGTGCCGCGGCGAGGCGGGCGATCGGCACACGGAACGGCGAGCAGGACACGTAGTCCAGGCCGGTGTCGTGGCAGAACTGGATCGAGGCGGGGTCGCCGCCGTGCTCACCACAGATGCCGACCTTGAGCTTCTTCTTGGTCGAACGGCCCTTGGCGACGCCCATGGCGACCAGCTGACCGACGCCGGTGGTGTCCAGCGACTGGAACGGGTCCTTCTCGAGGATCTCGTGGCCGATGTAGTCCGGCAGGAAGCTGTTGACGTCGTCACGGCTGTAGCCGAAGGTCATCTGCGTCAGGTCGTTGGTGCCGAAGCTGAAGAAGTCGGCTTCCTCGGCGACCTCGTCGGCGGTCAGGGCCGCACGCGGGATCTCGATCATGGTGCCGATGGTGATGTCCAGCTTGCCCTTGAACTTCTTGGCGGCCAGCACATCGGCGATGGTTTCCTCGGCCTTAGCACGCAGCAGGGCGAGCTCGGCCTTGGTGCCGACCAGCGGGATCATGATCTCGGGCTTAGCTTCGACACGCTTCTTCTTGCAGGCGATGGCGGCCTCGACGATCGCGGTGACCTGCATGGTCAGGATCTCGGGGTAGGTGATCGACAGGCGGCAGCCGCGGTGACCCAGCATCGGGTTGGCTTCGTGCAGCATGGCCACGCGAGCCTTCACCTTGGCGGGTGAGATGCCCAGCGCCTTGGCGACTTCCTTCTGGCCCTTGGCGTCGTGGGGGACGAACTCGTGCAGCGGCGGGTCGAGCAGACGCACGGTCACGGGCAGGCCCTTCATGGCGGTGAAGATACCGACGAAGTCCTTGCGCTGGTAAGGAAGGAGCTTCTTCAGCGCCTTCTTACGGTCGCCTTCGGTCTCGGCCAGGATCATCTCCCGCATGGCGGTGATGCGGTCGCCTTCGAAGAACATGTGCTCGGTGCGGCAGAGGCCGATACCTTCGGCACCGAAGTCACGGGCACGCTTCGAGTCGGCGGGCGAGTCGGCGTTGGTGCGGACCGCGAGCTTGCGGTACTTGTCGGCCCACTTCATGACGGTGGCGAAGTCACCCGACAGCTTGGGCGAGACGGTGTCCATTTCACCGGCGAAGACTTCGCCGGTGGTGCCGTCGATCGACAGCACGTCCTTACGGCCGTAGGTCTTGCCCGCGACCTTGATCTTGCCGGCCTTGGCGTCGATCTGGATCTCACCGGCACCGGCGACGCAGCACTTGCCCCAACCACGAGCGACAACCGCCGCGTGGCTGGTCATGCCGCCGGTCGAGGTGAGGATGCCGTCGGCGCTGTGCATGCCGTCGACGTCTTCGGGGCTGGTTTCCTGACGGACCAGCAGGACACGCTCACCGGCGTGGGTCCGCTCGACGGCTTCCTCGGCGGTGAACGCCAGGGCACCGAACGACGCACCGGGCGACGCGGGCAGGCCGACGGTCAGCGGCGAGGCCGACTTCTTGGCTTTGGGGTCGAACGAGGGCAGCAGCAGCTGGGTCAGGTCGTTGGCGGGGATACGCTTCACGGCCGTCTTCTCGGTGATCAGCTTCTCCTTGACCATGTCGCAGGCGATCTTCACGGCCGCGGCACCGGTACGCTTACCGTTACGCGTTTGCAGCATGAAAAGCTTGCCACGCTCGATGGTGAACTCGATGTCTTGAACATCCTTGTAGTGCTTCTCGAGGATGCCCTTCATCTTCATGAGCTCGGCGTGCATCTGCTTGCCGATGGTCTTGTTGTTGGGGGCCTTCCACTTGGGCATCGATTCGCAGGGCAGCGGGGTGCGGATACCCGCGACGACGTCTTCGCCTTGCGAGTTGACGAGGAACTCGCCGTAGAACTTGTTGGCACCCGTCGACGGGTTACGGGTGAAGGCGACGCCGGTGCCGCAGTCATCACCCATGTTGCCGTAGACCATGGTCTGGACGTTCACGGCGGTGCCGAGCAGGCCGGTCATCTCGTTGATCTGACGGTAGCGGATCGCACGGGGGACCATCCACGAGCTGAACACGGCGGTGATGCCCATCTCCAGCTGCTTCATGGGGTCTTGCGGGAAGTTCTGGCCGGTGTGCTTCTTGATGACCTTCTTGTAGAGGCCGCAGAGCTTGATAAGGCCAGCGGTGTCGACGTCGGTGTCGAGGTCAACGCCTTGCTCGGCTTTGATCTTGTCGAATTCGGCTTCGAAGGCGTGGTGGTCAACGCCCATGACGACGTCGCCGTACATGTTGAGCAGACGGCGGTACGAGTCGTAAGCGAAGCGTTCGTTGCCGGTGGCGTTGGCCAGACCGACGACGGCCTGGTCGTTGAGGCCGAGGTTGAGGACGGTGTCCATCATGCCGGGCATCGACTGGGCAGCACCCGAGCGGACGGACATGAGCAGCGGGTCGGTGTTGCTGCCGAACTTCTTGCCGTTTTCTTTTTCGAGGAGCTTGACGGCCTTGTGGACTTGGTCCATCAGGCCCTTGGGCAGCTTGCGGCCTTGCTTGTAGTACTGGTCGCAGCACTCGGTGGTGCAGGTGAAGCCGGGAGGCACGGGGAGGCCGATGCTGGTCATGTCGGCGAGGTTGGCGCCTTTGCCGCCGAGCAGCTCGCGCTGCTTGGCGTTGCCGTCGGTCTTGGTCTTACCGAAGTAGTAGACCATCTTAGAGGTCTTGGCGGTCGATCGGCGAGAGGTCTTCTTGGTGGCCATGCGGTGCAACTCCGTTTGTCGGGGGTCCCGGAGGCGTCCGGGAGCTCGGGGGTAGCGCGCGGCTATACCGCGCTGGGGTTATGAAAGAGCGAAGATTCTAGGGGTTTTGTGTGTCGCGTCAAAACCCGACGCCCGAAAACCAGCGTTTTTCACCGACTTTGAATACCGCCACTTTCAAAACACCCGCCAAAGGCAACATGACAAGTACGACTTTCCATCGCCATAGGCCCGAGATGGAACTGTTCCAGTCCCCCGCCGGACCGACATGATGTCTCCTAAAGCCAGTGAATAACACCATCTCAGCTCAGAATGAACGGAACTCGATGACCTGATTGCGGTACAGGCGGGAGAACTCCTCGTGGACGAAGTACTGGTAGCCATCCATCGGGTCCATGAACCAGACACCGTCGTCCGTTACCTTGACGATGACCACCATGTGCTGTCGTGTCGCCTCGAACTGCAACGGCGTCAGCAGAGGCATGGGCAAGTCACTCAGCTCTTCGTAGCGTGGAGCGCTCAGGATCGGCCGCAATTCGCCTCCGCGTAAACGGCGCTCAAGCCCGTCGAGGGCGCGGATCATCGTAGCCCCCGTTCCCGGCCGGGTCTGGGTCAGCTCCGCCATCTCCTTCTCGGTCGAGGGGATCTCCAGAAGATTCAATGCCGTGGCACAGGCCGCGGGGACACAGGAGTAGTCCTGGCTCTGTCGGATATCGTGCGCGGACACCGTCTGCCCCATGACCGAGGCGGGCGTCTCCTGCAGCATCCACATCCCCCCATTCACGAAGTAGATCGCACCGAACATCATCGCCCAGCCGATCACGACCCGCTGCCGAGCCACCTCACATCGCGCCCACGCCGCCCCCAGCACCATCATGAACAACGGCACCCCACCAACCCCCTCGATTCGGCTGAGGATCCCAACCGGAATCAAACTGACCGCCGTGGCCGGATGACGGATCAACCACCCCCACGCCAGGATCAGGCCGATCCCCGCCACAATCGTTAGCCGGCCCACCCAGGCATGGCCTCGGCCCAGACACACACCGCCCCACCACGCGAACACGGTGAAGAGCGCTATCCCGATGAACCAAATGACCGACTCGGTACCACTCATAACGAAATGATCGCCCTCTCCCTGGGCCTACGAATCACCGCACCCCAAGACAGCGGGGCGTGAATCAAAAGTAACCATCTGATATTTCGGGAAAATCCCGGAGCCGCTTGGGGTGTAACCCGTTACGGACCCGGATTGAGTACCTTTTCGGGTACCGGGCGGAGCTTCCCGTCCCCATCCACACACGCCAGGGTCGTCTCCGCCGCCGCGATCAAGTCCTTGCCCCGGCGGATCTCGTAGCGGTGCTCCAGCTTCACGCCCACCGTCGGCAGCGCCGTCACCGAGACCTCCAGCTCGTCGTCGTACATCGCCGGGCGGCGGTAACGAAGCGACAGCTTGGCCACAACCAGGAACACCCCCGCCGCTTCCAGGTCACGGTAGGTCTGCCCCATCGACCTCAACAACTCGGTGCGTGCGATCTCCAGCCACACCGGATACACCGAGTGGTGCGCGACATTCATCGGGTCACACTCCTGGTATCGCACGCGGATCGGCACGGTGATCTGGTGAAGCTTTTCACTCATCGCCATAGCATAGTCTCCCGGCATCGCGCATAAAAAACCCCTCAGTGGGAGGGGCTGTTGATTCGAGGTTGCGAGCTTCGCCGCTGCGAAGATTAGAAGTTCTGAGCGGTCGAGACGGCGGGCGTAAAGCCGTCACGCATGTAAGCGTTGAACGCGGCCGCGGACACTTCCGGGTTCCACTCGCCTCGGCGACGTTGAACCGCCTGACGAAGGAACTCGGAGAAGCCGCCGTCGATGTAGCCGTCGAAGCCGACGGTCGGGTCTTTGTAGACCACACGCTGGCCGGTCTCGGACACGACGCCGTCGATCGTGTTGTTGTAGCGGGTGACGTTGCCTTCCCGGGTTTTGATCGGGAGGTTGGGCTCGTTCATCCACCAGTTCCAGACGATGTTGTCGTGGATGCTGACGTTGTAGGTCGGGATCTTGCTGACGTCGCTGGTCCAAGCGGTTTGGATACCGGTCATCCAACCCGCACGCCCCGCCTTGCGGGTGACGATGTTGTTGGATACCAGCGCCTCCTCGGTCGGGTTCACGGTGATGCCCTGACCGCGGATTTCCTTGTCGTCGATGTCGTCACTTTCGATAATGACGTTGTCCACGATGTTGCTGGGGTCGAGCTGAACGAAGCAAGCCAGAGCGTTGCGGACGAAGAGGTTTTCAACGATGTCGCCGCCGCAGCGGAGCTGCAGGCCGTGGGAAGCGCCACGGGTGATGATGCTCTGGCGGACGTTGACATTGTCGCTGTTGTACTGGATGTACATGTTGTGGTTGAACTTGGTGCGGTTGGCTCCGCTGACCTGCGGGTTCCAGCCGTTGCGGTCGAAGGTGCATTCAACAAATTCGGCGTTGGCGACGCTCTTGAGGAACACGCCCGAGGAGTGGCCCGCGACTTCGTGGTCCCAGTGGCCGAAGGCGTTGTTGACGATGCAGCGGTAAACCATCAGGTTCCGGATCGAACCTTCGCTGTAGCCTTGGAAAGCCAGGTTGAACTTGAAACCTTCGAACTTGCAGTCCTGGAAGAAGAAGTTCTCGCCCTTGCCGAAGAGGAACACGCCGTACTCACCCCAAGCGAGCTGGTCCTTGCTGGTGCCGAGCCGCTTGTTGGCGAAGGCGTGGATACCTTCCATACGGATGTTCGAAACCGAGCCCCAGGCCTTCCAGAACTCGCCGCCGTTGGTGTGGATGATCGGCCGGTCGCCTTCGCCGTACACGCCGACGTGGAGCGGTGCTTCAGCCGAGGCGCCGGACTTGGTCCAGGTGCCGAAACCGCCGTCGAAAACTTCGCCCGCCTTGAAGAGGATCCAGTCGCTCGAGCCGTTGCGGAGCTTGCTGTAGGCGGCCTTGGCGGTGCGGAGCGGACGTGCCTGGCTCAGGCCGTCGTTGCTGTCGCTGCCGGTGGCGCTGACGTAGTAGATGCGGGCGTCGGCGGCGGGTTCAAACTCCACAAAACCTTCGCCGGGGGTGAAGGGAGTATCAGCGGGGGTTTGGCCTTCCCAGTCGAACCAGTCGGTGTCGGAATCGGGATCGATGACGCCGGGCTCAAGGATGTAGAACGGGTGGCTGGCGACCGCGTCGTTGCGGCCGGGCGTGCGGAGCGTCGCCGAGATGGTCACTTCGCCCAGGGGCAGTTGTTCCATGTACTTGGCGTCGATCAGCCAATCACCGCCGCGGATCACGTGTTCGAAGGCCGGGACCGGATCACCGGTGTGATCGACCGTGGCCTGCAGAAGGATCTCGCCACCCGCGGGGAGGTAGCCGTCGGTGATCAGCAGGTAGTCTTCCTCGGACTCCAGCTCGTACACCGCGGGCTTCTGCTCGGGGAACAACACCGTCATCCGGGCGTCGCCCTGATCGTCGGCCAGCCCGTCTATGTTCGAGACTTCTTCGGTCTCGAAACCCTGGGTAACGTGCACCGTGTTCTCAGGCGTCACCTTGATGGTGATTTCTTGCCCTTGGGCCACGCCGGTCACCACCAGCAGGGCAAACATCAGTAGGGTCGCGAGGGTCTTATGCATGGAGCGGGCCTTTCGTCACCTCGCAGGCCCGATAACAAGCGGGCCCTGCGGGTCTTTGCTAACCAACTTTGCGACGGCATCTTGCCGAGGCGTTTGTGCATGAACTTGGTAAGGGGTCTTGATGGTTCGTCTTGACAGGGGCGGTCAAGAAACTGAGGGTCTGCCGTGGAAACAACAATTGGCAGGATGGAGGGTCAATACTTGAGGGAACCTTGAAATGACGATTCCTTGTCGACTGATTCCCAGCAACGCATCGTGCGAAGCCCTGATACCCAACAGGTTACCCCCTCCGGTGTGAGCACACTCAGCGGCTAGCTCACGGGGTAAACTGGGTAAATACTAACAATCATATGGATAATGTAAAGTTAAACTTTGGTCTGAGAAGCCACAGGCGTTTGCATTTCGCCTGATGTCACATCGGGGGGATGGCCCTAATGGGATTAGAAATGATCAGGCGGTGCCGCCCTTTCGGCCACAGCCTACCCAAGAAAAACCCTAAAGTCTTTTTCAAAAGAACTTTAGGGTTCAGCTAGCAGTGTTTTTTAGTTTTGACTCAGGATTCCGTGACCCGGAGCACTTCGTCAACCGTGGTCAGGCCGTTAGCCACCTTGCGGAAGCCGTCCTCACGCAGGGTGACCATGCCGCCCTCGACGCACATCCGGCGGAACTCGGTGACATTCGGGTTACCCGCCACGCGGTCGCGGAGGTTGTCGTTGAGCACGAGCATCTCGTAGATACCCAGACGCCCCGAGTACCCCGTCCCGCGGCACTTGTCGCAGCCCGCGCCGGTCCAGACCTGGTCCATCGCGATGCCTTGCATCGCCAGGTGTTCCGCGATGACATCGTCCGGCACGGTCTGGGTCTTGCAGTTGCTGCAGATCTTCCGCACCAGACGCTGAGCCAACACGCCGTTGACCGCCGAACCGATGAGGTAAGGCTCAACGCCGATGTTGATCAGACGCGTGATCGCCGACGGCGCATCATTCGTGTGCAGGGTCGACAGCACCAAGTGACCGGTCAGTGACGCCTCGATTGCGGTCTTGGCGGTTTCGACGTCCCGAACTTCACCCACCATGATGACGTCGGGGTCCTGACGCAGCAGCGCCCGAAGGGCCGCGGCGAAGGTCATACCGATGCTGGCGTGGGTCTGGGTCTGGTTGATGCCCGACAGGTGGTATTCCACGGGGTCTTCGGCCGTGGAAATGTTCAGCTTGTCACGGTCCATCTTGCCCAGCGAGGCGTAGAGCGTGGTTGTTTTACCCGAACCGGTTGGGCCGGTGACCAGTACGATGCCGTGGGGCTGGCTGATCTGGTGCTTCCAGATCTGCAGGCTGTCCTGGTCCATGCCCAGGTCGTCGAGGTCGACCTGAATCGACCGCGTATCGAGGATACGCATCACGCACTTCTCACCCTGAACCATGGGCAGAGTCGAGACCCGCAGGTCGAGCTTTCGGCCGTGAACCATCGCGCGGATCCGGCCGTCCTGGGGCAGCCGCCGCTCGGCGATGTCGAGGTTGGCCATGATCTTGATCCGCGAGATGATCGCGGACCGCATCTGGTTGGGTGGATTGGTCGCGTCGAACATCACACCGTCGATGCGGTAGCGCACGCGGATCTTCTTTTCCTGAGGCTCGATGTGGATGTCCGAGGCGCCTTCCTTGACCGCGTTGAAGATCAAGTAGTTGACGTAGCGGATGACCGGCGACTCGCCCGCCATCTTCTCGAGGTCCAGGTCGTCGTTGTTCTCTTCGACCACCTCGACGTCGTCTTCGTCGATACCTTCCAGCACGTCGTCCATCGACACGCTGTTGTCTTCCGACTCGTCGGACTTCAAGGCCTCGGCAACGGCGTCGATGTCGCTACGGGTAACCACCACGGGCTTGATCGATTGACCAATCTTGTGACGCAGTTCGTCGAGCAGGACCAGGTCGTCCACGTGAACCACACCGACCACCAGACGGGAGCCCGCGTAACGCAGCGGCATCACGCCGTGTTCCTGGCAGTAGGACAGGGTCAGGCGGTTGATGAACTTCGCGGCCTCTAGGTTCTGCGGATCGATCCGCTCGAAGGCCATGTGCGAGATGCTGGCCAGCGTCTGCTGCAGCTCCACCTCATCCACGCCCATGTCGAAGAAGATGTCCGCCAGGGGCTTGCCCGGGGTCTTCTCGGCCACGCCGCGTGCGGTCGCGAGCTGCGCGGCGCTGATGATGCCGTTGGCCTCAAGCGACTTGCCCAGGTCCCGGACAGCCACCAGTGCGGTCGTCGACGGGGCCCAGAGGTCTTTCAGCCCGACCTGATCGGCGGGCACGGGCAGCGCGTTGCTGTCGTGTTCAAATTGGTCCATGGCGCTTCTCCCCTGCGCTTCGATACATACGGGCGGGCCGTTCGGGCCTGCGTCGGGTCTTAACGGTCGGTCTTGATCCCCAGAGCAAACGAGGTCTCACCGTCACGCAGTTCAAAGCCCGGGGCGTCGAAGACGATGCGGCGGTTGTCGATCTGAGTGATGACGAAGCTGCCGATCTTGTCGCCGACCTTGAACAGGTCGCCGCCGATGAAGGCCGCGGGCCGTTTGCCACCGACCAGACTCTGGATCTCAATGCGGGCCAACTCGCCGTACAGGTTCTGCAATTCGGCCGAACGTTCGGCTTCACGCATCGCTTCGCTGTCGACCGCTTCGGTAACCTCAGCAGTCTTTTGCTGCACCAGGGTGAACGGGTTCATCTGAACCAGCTCCAGCGGGACCTGCTTCTCGGTGGGGTCGTCCTCGATTGCGGCGACGATCTCGTCCGTGTCTTGGAACAGCCGCTTGATGTTGACCGGGTTGAGCGGATCGTTTTCGGACATCTTGTCCATGTTCGCGATCCGGATATCGAGCTCGGTCATGAACTGCATCGTCTCGGCCGAGACGTCCGCGGCGCTGGCGTCCTTCTGGGTCACACGCATGAGCGTGAGCGCCCCGAATGCCACCACCGTGACGGTCAAGCCGATGAGGATCGACTGCTGGGTGAGCTTTTTGCTTTCGTTGCCACCGATGGCGAACTCGTCGCCGGGCAGGGCGCCGCCACCGGCGATGCCCCCCATCAGGGACATGGTCTGCGGCTCTTCCTCGAAGCTTTCGTTCACCGGGTTGTCGAAGTCTTCAAATTCACTCATCTGATTTCCCTTGTCGGGTCGTTTGGCGGCCGGGCCGCGGTTGGTTCGGTTCGAATTACGTGGAGGTCGGCTTGATTACGAGCGGATGTCGCGGGCGTCGTCGCCCTCGAAGAAGATGCTCAGGGTCATCTCGGCCTTCACCACGCCGCCGTCTTCCTTCGAGTCACGCTTGATCTTGATGCGGGGCATCCGGGTGATCCGGGGAAGCTTCTCGATGTCACGGATAAAGTCGTAGAAGCCGTCGAAGTCGCCGACGATCTCCATCATGATGGGCAGCTCGGCGTACTGGGCGGCGGGGACGATCTTGTCCGGACGCACGCTCTTGGCGTTGAGATCATGCTCACCGGCCAGCTCCCAGACCTCACGCAGCAGCGTCTCGACTTCGCGGTCGCTGGGCAGCATGCTCTGGAAATGGTTAATGGCGTTCTGCAGCTTCTCGATCTCGGCCTGGACATCTTCGATCCCGGCGGTCGCTTTCTCGACCGACTTGATCTTGGACTCGACCTTCGCGATGTCTGCGGTGCGCTGGAGCTTCTTTTCAAGGCGTGGCTGGGCCACGGCCATGTACCACCCACCGGGGATGGCCAGCAGGATGAGGACGAACAGGATTTCTCGGATGCCAAATCGCATGGTGTTTCTCCGGCGGTTTCGCCGTGTGGCGTGTATCGGGGCTCGGGTGACGCACACGCCCGTGGGACGTGTCTCGGAAAATCTCGGGGGTCTTAATCGGTTTCAACCACACCGAGCGACTCGGTGGGACGGACAAACTCGCCTTCGGGGTTGATCTGCAGGGTCTCGCCGGTGGGGTCGACTTCCAGCTCACGATCGGCCAAGGTGGGTTCGAAATCGGCGGTGTCGAATTCGCGGTCCAGCGACAGCTCGATGCGGAACTTACGCATCACGTTGTCTTCCTTCTTCGCCTCTTCGACGAAGGCCAAGCTAACGCCGCGGAAAAGCTCGTGGGCGTTGAGGTTGCCGATGTAGTCGGAGATTTCGACGTCGGTCGGGGCCATGCCGATCAGCGTGATGTCCACGACGGTCGGAACGACCTGGACTTCCTTCTGGCCGGTGCCCTTCTGACGCATCTTTTCGCGTTGGATGGCGGTACGCGGCGGCGGGGCGCCGTTCTTGGCGACCTTGGTTTGCAGCTCCAGGTCGGTCAGACGCAGCGTCGCGGGCATGTTGTTGATCAGCTCGGCGAAGACCATCGACTTCAGGACGTTGTCCTTCAGCGTCGCGGTGACGTTGGCCTTGTTCTTCATCTCTTGCTTCTTGGCGTTGAGCTCTTCGATCTGCTCAAACGTCCGACGCATCTCTTCGAACTCCGCGTGGCGGGCGGCGAGTTCGGCGAGTTGCACCGAGTCCTGGCGTCGGCCGACGAAATCGGTCGCGGCCACGGCCGTGAGCACCACGGCAAACAGGCTGACGAAGATCACGTTCGTGCGACGCGCGATCTTCTTTTCCAGGTAGTCTTCGGGAAGGAAACTCATGTTCTCAGCCATGGCTGGCTCCAGTTTCGGGTGTCGGGGTCTGGGGGTCGGAATCAGGGTTCGAGGCAATCACTCGGATACTTCCGAGATCGGGGTAGGCAATGCCGGGGTTACAGGTTGGCCTCGCTGAGGCAGAGGCCCAGGGCCACGGCCCATCCGGGCTGGGGCTGGGACAGATCGACTTCCATCGGCGAACCGCTCGCGTTCATCCGCGACAGCCGGGCAAACGGATCGCCCAGCTGTGCGGCTACGCGGACGCTGCGGGCGAGTTGCTGGCAGGTCTGGATGCGGTTGGCCTCGCCGCCGATGAAAATCAGCTTCTCGATCGGCTGTTCGGGGTAGCGCGACTCGTAGTGGCGGAAGGTCATCCGCAGCTCATCGATGAGGCACTCGGTGGTTTCGCAGTCCAATGGCTCGCTGGCGTTAGCCGTGGCGGGTTCAGCGGTGGCGACCGCCGAACTTTGCCCGTTGGCTTGGGCCACGCGGGCCAGCCGAGCCTCGGCGAATTCCATGCTCTGGTCCGCGGCGAGCTTCCGGGTCCACTGATCGCCCCCGGCGTGAACCGTCTTGGCGAGCATCATCTGCCCACCACGGGCGACGACGATCTTCGTGGTCGCGGCACCGAGGTCGATGAACGCCACCGCACGGTCGCGGTCGCTCGCATCGACTTGGCCGACGTGTGAAAACGCGCGAAGCACGCAGGGGGCTTCGCAGTGCATGCCCACGACCTCGAGCTTGAGGCGGTTGGCGAGTTCGACGTAACGCATCACGATGTCACGCCCGGCGGCGAAGGTGATGACTTCCTGTTTCGGGTGGCCGTCTCGGTAGATCTCGGCCCCGGGGTAGTTGCGGATCACCATGCGGCTGGGCTCGACACCCAGGCGGGTCTGCAGCGCGAGATCGACCTGGCTGTCGATTTCCTTGTTGTCCACCCGGTTGATCACCAGGTTGTTGACCAGCGTCTGGAACGCCGGGGTGGAGAGCATGACGCGTTTCTGCTTGAAGTCGTGACGACGCAGCAGTGCGGGCAGGGCTTCTTCGAGGAAGGCCTGGCGGGCGTTGAGGTCGGTGCGGGCTTCTTCGGGCACGGTGGCCGAGCCCAGCGCGACCAATTCGGGCGGATCGCCGGGGACGATCTGCAGCAGCTTCAGGCTGTCGGCCCCGAAATCGATGCCGATGGGCGAGAGTCGAGATTTGGTTTTGCCAAAGGCCATGAGCGGTGCCTGGATCAACGAATACGGACCGGGCCTATCGGTGCCCCGTGACGCGACGGGTACGGCCCTAGGCTTTCTCCCGCCACGTGGTGACCGGGTCAGCCCTCGCCCTTCCATCGACACAAGCCACACGCCGGTTTAGGCTTCTCTGACCAATGCTTTGCATCGCCTAACCGCTATGATCGTTGCTCCATGCATGACCTGACCCCCCGCCAGATTGTTGACGCCCTGGACCGACACGTTATCGGGCAGTCCGACGCCAAACGGGCCGTCGCCGTGGCCATCCGCAACCGCTGGCGTCGGCGTCAGCTCGAGGCCGAGCTCTCCCGCGAGGTGTACCCCAAGAACATCATCATGGCCGGTCCCACCGGCGTGGGTAAGACCGAGATCGCCCGCCGCCTGGCCAAGCTCGCCTCCGCCCCGTTCATCAAGGTCGAGGCGAGCAAGTTCACCGAGGTCGGCTACCACGGCCGCGATGTCGAATCCATGGTCCGCGACCTGGTGGACCAGTCCGTCGGCCTCGTCCGGGCCGAGCAGTCCAAGATCGTCGAGGAAAAAGCCAAATCCGCTGCCGAAGAGCGTTTATTGGACCTGCTGCTCCCCGACACGCCCAAGCCGCGGCCCGCCGTCTCACCCGGCGACTCCGCGGGAGGATTCGTTTCGACCGAAGACTCCGGCGAAAACCGCCAACGCCTCCGGGACGCGCTCCGCAAACAACTCGAAGCGGGCACGCTCGACGAACGCGAAGTCGAACTCACCGTCACCAAGCGCCCGCAGACCAACGTCATGTTCGCCAACATGGGGCTGGACCAGATGGACCCGGACATGTCCAACATGTTCGAGAAGCTCATCCCCGAGCAGACCGCCTCCCGCAAGCTGACCGTGAAGGACGCCCGGGTCGTGCTCATCGAGCAGGAGACCGAGAAGCTGCTCAACAAAGAGAAGATCCAGGCCGAGGCGGTCGAGCGGGCACAGAACGATGGCATCATTTTCCTCGACGAGATCGACAAGATCGCCACGCCCAGCGGGGCTCAGAGTTCTTCGGGCGGCGGGTCCGGCTCGCCCGATGTCAGCCGGCAGGGCGTGCAGCGCGACCTGCTGCCGATCGTCGAGGGCTCGGCGGTCTCGACCAAGTACGGCACCGTTCACACCGACCACATCCTCTTCATCGCAGCGGGCGCGTTCCACGTCGCCGCGGTGAGCGACCTGATGCCCGAGCTTCAGGGCCGCTTCCCGATCCGCGTTGAGTTGCAGGCTCTGGGCAAGGCCGACTTCATCCGCATCCTGACCGAGCCCAAGAACGCGCTCACCAAACAGCAGCAGGCGCTCTTGGGCGTCGAAGGGTTGGAGGTGGAGTTCGAGCCCGAGGCGATCGAAGCGATGGCCGAGCTCGCCGCCCAGGCCAACACCACGCTGGAGAACATCGGCGCCCGCCGACTCACCACGATCATCGAGAAGGTCTTCGATCAGGTGAACTTCGACGCGCCCGAGCGCGTCGCCGGTGGCGAGACCAAGCTCTCGATCACCGCCGAGTTCGTAAAGCAACAGGTCGCCCCCGTCGTGGAAGACGCAGACCTTTCGAACTTCGTGCTGTGATGCGAGCGGTTACTTCGGGTCGGACGCCAGAAGGAAATCGGTCGGGTCGTATTGCTTGCTGACTTCGATGAGTGCCCATGTGACCGTGTTGCTCATCGATTCGCCGGGGGCGAGCTGGATGAGCGGGCTGAGCAGTTCGAGCTCGGTGTAGTCCCCGGCCCGGTAGACCTGCACCGACGACGCTTCGGGGTAGGCCGCGTTGGCGTCGAACTTGGTGGACTGGCGGAAGACCACGCCGTCGTACACCCCGGCGACCCATCGGCCAAGTGTTCCGAGCTTGGCGTGGACGTCGCCTTGCTGGGTCCACGCCACCGCCCCGCCCTCCCCGATCAACCGTACGTACCCCTCGACTTTCACCGGGGTCTCATCGGTCATCTTGACGAACGGCGTGGGCATCTCCGGCCCGTCCTTGGCGATGTCGAGCACGGCCGTGTCGGGCTCTTTGATCTGCGTCACCGTCCAGAGCTGCAACGGGTGCGGGTTGGCTCGGAGCCGCACGATTTGGTTGGTGATCACGGCCTGGGATTTGGACGCCGGAAGTTGGAACGTCCGTCGTACCACCACGCCGTAATCCGGGCTCTCGGGGCTCTGGATTGTGATCGAATCGCGTTTCTGTTCGACCAGCGTCCAAGCCGCGCCGTCGATCACGCCTTCGGGAGGCCAGTTGTCGTGGCCGAAGGCGTTCTTCCAAAGCGGCTGGGGCGCAACCCAGAGCTTGTCGCCGCCGATGTTGTAGTAGGTATCGGGGCCGGGCGGGGTGTCGAAGATGTCCTGGGTGTTGACCCAAAGAAGATTCGGCTGTCCGACGTAGCCAAACTCGACGACCCGGCCCACGCTGGGCGACACCGCGAGGCGGACCACGCCGTTGTCGATCTTCACCGCGTCTTCAAAGGTGATTTTCCCCGCGGGCACCACCGGTTCGGGGGCCTTCTCCTGAGGCGGGGCGCTCTGGCAACCCGTCAGCCCCACGCACCCCACCGCCACGAGGGCCAACGCCCCCACCCACTTCCGCATCTTTGTCGTCTGCATGTCGTTCCTCTTCCACGGGAGATCGGGTTCCCCACCACGATCGACAGTGGTTACAGCCTATCGCTGATTCCGTAGCCTGAAAAGGAGTTTCCGCCGTGGCCGCCCCGCCACAAAAAAACGCCCCGCGGCTGCGGAGCGTCAATGCCCGGAACAGGAGTCGAACCTGCAAGGAGTTTTACCTCCACCGCGACCTCAACGCGGCGCGTCTGCCAATTCCGCCATCCGGGCGAGATGGGGAGTCGCACAGTATAGCCAAACCCGCTGCCCTGTCGAGCCAGCCCGAATCGCATGTAAAACCGCCGAATTTGTCCCCGTTAGCCGCGGGGCTTGGCCCCGCGCGCCCACGCCAATCCACCGTCCCAAATGGCGGCCCCGAACCCGGGCGGTTAACGTATCCGCCCCATGAACGCCTCCCCCTCCACGCCATCGACCGTGAAAGTCGCCAAGTTCGGCGGCTCCTCCCTGGCTTCGTCCGAGCAGATCGCCAAGGCCCACGCGATCATCGACGCCGACCCCGACCGCCGATTCGTCGTGCCCTCGGCCCCGGGCAAACGCTCGGCCGACGACCGCAAGGTCACCGACCTGCTCTACCTCTGTCACGAGTCGGCCGGCCAGGGCGTGGCGTTTGACGAGGCCTTCGGCATCATCGAGAAGCGTTTCCGAGGCATCGCAGAGGAGCTCGGCGTCGAGTTGGACATGGATGCGCTGCTGGGCGAGGTCAAGGCCAAGATCGCCGAAAACGCCCAGACGGGTCGCGGCCCCGATTACGCCGCCAGCCGTGGCGAATACCTCAACGGCCGCATCCTCGCCGAGCGGTTGGGCATCGCCTTCGTCGACTCGGCCGAGGTGATCTTCTTCAACTCGCTTGGCCGTCTGGACGAGGAACGCACCTACCGCACGCTCGGCGATAAGCTTCAGGAGCTCGGCCGGGCCGTCGTCCCCGGGTTCTACGGCAGCACGCCCGAGGGCCACATCAAGACCTTCAGCCGCGGCGGCTCGGACGTCACCGGCGCCATCGTTGCCCGCGCCACGGGAGCCAAGGTCTACGAAAACTGGACCGATGTCTCCGGCCTTCTCATGACCGACCCGCGCGTCGTCAACCAACCGCAGACCATCGAGACGCTGACCTACCGCGAGCTGCGCGAGCTGTCCTACATGGGCGCCACCGTGCTCCACCCCGAAGCGGTCTTCCCCGTTCGGCACGCGGGCATCCCGGTCAACATCCGCAACACCAACGACCCCGAACACCCCGGCACGCTCATCGTCGGCAGCGACACCGAGCAGCCCACCCGCTACCCCATTACCGGCATCGCGGGCCGGAAAGACTTCACCATCATCCACCTCGAAAAGACGCTGATGAACGAAGTCATCGGCTACGGCGAACAGGTCCTGGGGATCCTCCGCCGCAACGGCGTGAGTTTCGAGCACATGCCTTCGGGCATCGACACGCTCTCGATCGTTGTCGCCGACGACGAGTTGACGGGCAAGCTCGACCGCGTGCTGGAAGACTTGCGGCGTGACATCGAGCCGGACACCCTCAGCGTCGACCCCGATCTCGCACTGATCGCCACCGTCGGCCGAAACATGAAGACCAAGCCCGGCATGGCCGCCACGCTGTTCAGCGCCCTGGCCGAGGCGAGCGTGAACATCCGGATGATCGATCAGGGCAGCAGCGAGCTGAATATCATCGTCGGCGTCAACGTCAACGACTTCGACACCGCCCTCAACGCGATCTACGCCGCGTACGTTAAGTGAGTCCACGGCAAGGCTTCACAATCTAAACCGGCATATCAGTCCCGACGGCGTACCGCCTCGGGTATCAACTGATGCTCGGCTTGCCTCGCCTCATGCGCCGCAACGAACTCGCGCAGCGGAGCCAATCGTTCACCCCACTCAGCTACCTGTTCCGGCCCCAACTCAGCCACTGACACCCTGACGTTCGGTGATATCTGTAGTTTGTTGAGATCGATCAAGTCGTGGCCGACATAAATCGCCATCGTTGGTGGCAACGCACGCGGCGCCTCGTGGTATTCGTAAACGCCGAACTTCCCATCTTCCAGCCGGTCAAACCAGAGGTCATTCTGCAACTGGCTGCCGATCGAGAAGATCATGGGCAACCCGTTACCCTCTTCTAAAGCAGTGACGAAGCCAAGGGCGTACGGTTCCTTCCCGGGATTCAGGATGACCTGCTTGACGCGGATATCGATCGCCGACAACTGAGCAAGCAAGCCATTAACCTCATCAAGATTGGTGGGTGCGAGCTCAAAGTGGATCACGTCGCTGACACGTTCGCTGAACCAAGGCTGCCAGGCGTTCTGCCTACACGGCGCGTTAACCAGTCCCCAAGTCCCCATCGGCCAGGCATAGTGCTCTTGCATCTGCTCGTTCAGTGCCTGACCGGGACCAACCACTCGGCTGGTTCCCGCCAACGCCCAACTACAAACAGCGGGAAGGACAGCTAAAACAAGCACGGCGCCCCAATAACCGTATTTCATCTTCGCCCTTTCGTGGTGAAACAGACCATAGCCATAGAGTAGGACGCCGGAGCAAGCGGATTGTTTCAACCACGCCCCATTTTCCTCCACGGTCTGCGTCACGCGATTACAATCCAGGCATGAACCAGTCCTTAGACGACCTGATGCAAAACGCCAGTCAGTTGCTGACCGACATGGACTACCTCGGCAGCGAAGCGCTGTGCCTGGAAGCCTTGGCGTTGGCCAAAGAGGCTGGAGACTGGACGGCCTACGCCCGCATCGTGTTGCCGTTGCAGGAGTGCCGTCGCCAGCGTCGATTGACCGCGGCCGACACCGCGGTGCAGCTCGGGACCAACGCCTGCTGGAACGACCCGCGGGACGGGTGTGTCGCGGTGACCAAGCCGCTGGACCGCTCCGCCGCCGAAGGTATTGCGCGTTCCGCCCTCGAATACAAGCGACAGGTCGAAGTCCTGTGGTGCGACAACGAAACCCGCGAAGACACCTGGACGCTCGCGACCCTCGGCGATATTCAGGTTCGCTGCTCCGTCCCGGCACCGGATGCCGACTGGGTGAACCAGCGCCTGTCACCGGGCGACGATGGTTTCGCCGCGGCGGGGCACTGGTTCATCGCCGCGTCCGAAGCGCTCGGCGACGCGGCGCTGCATCAAATCGAAGCGCCGCTGGGCAGTCTCGACCGGGTCGAGCAGCTCGAGGCCATGCTCGCGATGGTGGGCGATCACGAAATCCTGCACCAGCGTCTGGCCGACGCGGCCCGCGCGATGCCTCTGGGCCAACCCACGTGAACGACCAGGCCAAGCAACCCGAACCCACCCCGTCGCAGACCCGCGCGGCCCGACGCCGCAGCTGGCGCGGGTACGTATTGCTCGGGTTGATTCTGGTGCTGGGCGTGGCGTTGATCCGCATGGCCTGGCTGGTCCGCGCGACCCCCGCATACTGGCAAGACCATCAGGCGTTTCTCATCGAGACCCCCGAGCAGGACCTGCAAAACCTCGCGGCAGACATCCAGTCCAAGACCCTACGTGAGTGGTCCTACCCCATCGGCGAGGGCGACGGCCTCCGCACCGTCCGTTACAACTTCGACGAGATCAACGCATGGCTGGCGACCCGCCTCCGGCCCCTGATGAAGAACCAGAACATCGCGATGCCCGATGAGATCGGCGAGGTCATGCTGACCCAACGCAGCGGCGACCTCGTGCTGGCCTTCGATTACCAGTCCGGAACGCTCGGCACCCGGATCGCCAGTTTCTACTTCCGCTTCGAATCGGAGAACGGCCAACCGCTCTCGGCGGCGATCGCCTCGGCCAAGGCGGGCGAACAGCCGCTCTTGGTGAAGCACCTGATCCACCGGCTCTCGAAGCAGCCAAGATTCTCAGACGAACAAACCCAGAAGACGCTCGCTCGCCTCGGGCAGAAGAAGCTCGTCCCCCTTCCGCCTATCCCGGTGGACGACAACCGCAGCGCCACGATCCTGGATATCGATATCCAGCCCGAGGGCATCGACCTGACCATCCAGGTCGCTTTCCACGAAGACGAATAGTCGGCCCACTTCTTCTTCCAAACGCTCAATAAACGCCTAGACTTGAGTATGGCTCAAAACCGTCCCCAACGCGTTGTCGTCGGCATCACCGGAGCCAGCGGAGCGGTCTACGCCGCACGGCTGGTGCAACTGCTCGTCGCGGCAGACGTCCAGACTCATCTGGTGGTTTCACCCCTGGGCCAACGCCTGTTGCAAGACGAACTGGGCATGGAAGGCGTGGACCTTGCCGCCCTCGCGGGCTTCGAGCCGGAACAAGCAGCCCCGGACAACCTGATCTACCACCACTTCAAGGACGTCGGCGCGACTATCGCCTCGGGCAGCTTCCAGCACGACGGCATGATCATCTGCCCCTGCTCGTCCAACACCCTCGGCTCCATCGCCTCGGGTTCAGCGCAAAACCTCATCCACCGCGCGGCCCACGTCACGCTTAAGGAACGCCGAAAGCTTGTGCTGGTCCACCGCGAGATGCCGTTGTCGCTGATCGACATACGGAACATGCAGACCGTGACCGAGGCGGGCGGGATCCTCGCACCAGCGAACCCGGGCTTCTACATGCTGCCCAAGACCATCGAAGACATCGCCGACTTTGTCGTGGGCCGGTGCCTGGACCTGGTGGGCGTGGATCACGATCTGGACATCCGCTGGTCGGGCCGGATCGCCAAGCGCCTCCGCGACACGACCACGGCTTGATCTACACTATCCGCGATGGCCACGCCGACCGCCCCACCCCTCACGTCACCGCCTGAGTCGCCGACCGGCTTTGCGAGCAAGTTGAGCTTGCTCGCCGCGGATATCAAGCTGTCTCACACCGTCTTCGCGTTGCCGTTTGCGTTGCTCGGGGCCGGGCTGGCTTGCGGGTGGGCCCAGCGGTTGCCGCGGGTGAGTGAGGTTGTGTTGGTGCTGGTTTGCATGGTGCTGGCCCGGACGTTTGCGATGTGCGTGAACCGGCTGGCCGACGCGGGGATCGATGCGAAGAACCCGCGCACCGAGCAACGGGCGGTGGCGAGCGGGCGTCTAACGCGGGGGTTCGCGGCGGGGACCATCGCCGTGACGGGCCTGGGGTTTATCGCGGCGACAGCGGGGTTCTGGTTGTTGCACGACAACTTCTGGCCGACGGCTCTCGCGGTCCCGGTGCTGGGGGTGTTAGCGCTGTACAGCGTGACCAAGCGGTTCACCTGGCTGTGCCACCTGGTGCTCGGATTTGCTCTGGCGATCAGCCCGCTGGCGGCGGCGATCGCGATCGAGCCGGGCTACCTCCAAGCATCCGCGACGCTTTGGCTGATCGCGGGGATGGTGCTGTGCTGGGTGGCGGGGTTCGATGTGATCTACGCGTTGCAGGATGTGGGGGTCGACCGTGAACTCGGGCTGTTTTCCATGCCCGCCTCGCTGGGCGTGGAACCCGCGTTGTGGATCAGCCGAACGCTACACGTACTCGCGCTGGCGTGCCTGGCCGGGGCGTGGTGGATCAGCCCGCAGCTCGGCGTACTCTTCGGCTTTGCCGTCGTGCTCACGTCCGCCCTGCTCATCCTCGAGCACGCCTTGGTCTGGCGGTCGGCCACGAACCACATCCACATGGCGTTCTTCACCGTGAACGGGATCATCAGCCTGCTGCTGGGGCTGGCGGGCTTGCTTGACGCCGGGCTTGCAGCCTGAGGGTTTCCTGCTTCCGCGTGGCCCGCAGGTGCTGCCAACGTAGCCACTGTCCAAGCACCGCGAGGAAGGCGTAGAACGCCAGCGCGATCCAAATAATGTTCACAGCATGGGCATCCACGGGCGTGCCCTTCAGGAGATACTCCGATCGCCGCGTCGTCCCCGCCGCCGTGTCCATAATGAAGCCGATCGAGAAGAACCCCGACAACGCCGGGCAGGGCGATGCGATGTAGAGCGCCGCTTTCCAGTGGTCGAACACGCCGCCCACCAGCACGGCCACCATCGCGGGCACCGCCCACAACACAAACAGTCCCAGAATGGTCAGCCGCTGACCGAACCGTTCGTAGAACCCCTGAAACGCGATCACGACCAGGGGCCCCAAAACCGCCAGGGCCACCAGCCACCGCGTCGTCTCCGCGGGGAGCTCGATCGCTTGGCCCTGGTGCACCCCGAGCAACAACAAGCCCAGCCCGGCCTCGGCAAAGATCAGCATCACCAGCATCACGGGCCAACCCGTCGCCGCGTCCCACGACATCGGCGGCCGATCCCGCCCCGCCTTCCAAGCCCGCCGCAGTCCGCGTGAAGCTGTGTGCCCCGTCGGCGAAGTCAGGCTGACCGACAAGAAGATCGACAACGCCGCCACCACCAGGAAGATCCCGATCATCAACGAGAACGCCGCCGCCCAGCCGATCTCTCCGAGCCGCTCACGGAAGTCGTCAAACTGCCCCGGGTCGGTCATCAATGGCCAGAGGCTGCCGACGGTCAACACCAACAACCCCAACACAAACACCCCACCGAAACGCTTAGAGAACGGGTGCCACGACGCGTCCACCCACTTGCGACGCACCACGTGGTACAGCGTGACAAAGCCGAAGGCCTGCACCGCGATCGAGAACAGCGTCGGGTTCACCAACAACCCGAAGAAAGGCACAAGCCTATACCGCTCGGCCAGCTCCATCTGACTCGAAACCCATTCACCGTGTTGCTGGCGTTGCAATTCCTCATAGACCATGCCGTAGAACGTCGGCCGGACCGTCAGGTAGTCGAAGAACAGCAACCCGACCCGCCCGAACATGATCGGCAAGACGAGGTACAGCACCACCACCGTCCCCAACGCCATGAAGCTCGAGTGCCACGCCCGCCGACTCACCATACCCGCCATCAGCCCGGCCATGTGATATAGCAGTACCGAACTGAAAAACGCCGCGTAGAAGTGCAACACCGTCAGCACCTCAACCTGCGACACCCAGACCGCGTACGCCACAAACGGCAGCGTCAGCCCAAACAGCAGGTACTCCCGCGCCGGGAGTCCGAAGAGGTAGCCCACGATCTTGGCCGACGGCGGCATGGGCGACATGCGGTGGTAGTCCAGCAATTCCTTGTCACGCTCGCGCGCGATCCCCGTGGCGACCGCCTGGGTGCCCATGCCCATGAGCAGCACCCCCTGCACCACGATAAGCGGGAGCAGCGCCGTCTTCGCCGCCTCGACGCGGTCCACTTCGCCACGCTCGGTCAATCCAAACAACGTCAACGCAAAGATAAACCCCACCACCGAGATCGTGATCACACACCAGGTGATCGTCGGCATCGGGCGCAGCCGCATGCGGGCGTGCTGGATGCAGATCGGGTTGCACGCAACGTTGAACAAAGCCAGCCGCTGCATCAACGAAAAGCGTGCCCCGCGCTGCGGCACCACATCCAGGGGAGTTGAAGCCGTCGTCATCGACATCTACGACACCTCCTTCGCGCCGACTTCCAGCATGATGTCTTCCACCCCGCGTTTCTTCTCGTAGAACCCCTTCACCGGCAATCCTTTCGCCACCAAACCCGCCAACAGCTGCGACGCTTCGCGGTCGTCTCCCGCAAAGTCCAGGTCGAGGTTGTCGCCGGACGATGCGACCGCTGCCACGCCGTCCAACTCCGCCAGCGGGCCTTCGTACTGGATCGCGGGCTCCAGCAACTCCACGACAAACCGCCGGTGGGTCTGTCGGGCCGCAACCAATTCATCGATCGGCCCGTTCACGACCATGCGGCCCTTTTCCATGATCCCGATCGAACTGCAGAAGTCCGACAACTCCGTCAGGATGTGCGACGACACCAGCACCGTCCGCCCCTCGGCCGCAAGCCGCTTGAGCAGGTCGCGCATCTCGATCCGCGCGATCGGGTCCAGCCCGCTCGCCGGTTCATCCAGCAATAGCACCCGGGGCTTGTGCAACAGCGTCTTGGCCAGAACGAGCCGCTGGGTCATCCCCCGCGACAACGAACCCGACATCGCGTGGCGTTTGCTCTCGAGGCTGACGACGTCCAGCACCTCATCCACCCGCCGACGACGGTCCGCATGACTCACGGCGTACGCCCGGGCAAACACATCCAGGAACTCCCACACCTTCAGGTCTTCCCAGACCGGAGCCAGGTCGGGCATGTAGCCCAACACCGCCCGCGCTTCCGCCGCATGGGTCGCCGTGTCGTGCCCGCCGATGAATACCTCGCCGTAGGTCGGCTCGAGCAGCGTTGCCAGCACCTTGATCGTACTCGTCTTGCCCGCGCCGTTAGGACCGATCAGGCCATAGACCTCACCCGCGGCGATGTCGAGGTTCAACCCGTGGACCGCCGTGGTGTCGCCGTAGTCGACCCGCATATCGGCGGTATGAATCAAGATGTCCCGGCCCAGCTCAGACATGTACGCCAATCATACGTTTGAGCCGTACGCAACGTTACGGATCGATCCGCAATTTCCTCAAACACGGGAATGCCGTCACCCGGGAACACACGTCCGATCCACCGCGACGGCGACGCGGGCCAGGTCTTCCATCAGATCGGACAACACCGCGGGCGTGATCGACTGAGCGCCGTCGGTCAGGGCGTGCTCGGGGTCGATGTGCATCTCGATCGCCAGGCCGTCGCAGCCGCAGGCCATGGCGGCCTTGGACATGGCCGGGACCAGGTGGGCCTTGCCCGTGCCGTGGCTGGGGTCGATGACGATGGGCAGGTGCGTGCGTTCGTGCAGCTCGGGGACGACCGAAAGCGACAGCGTGTTGCGGGTGTGGTCTTCGAAGGTGCGGATGCCGCGTTCGCAGAGGATCACGTTGCCGTTGCCCGCGGCGAGGATGTACTCGGCCGCCTGGAGGTATTCGTCCAAGGTCATCGACATCCCACGCTTCATCAGCACGGGCTTGGACTGCTTGCCGCAGGCTTCAAGGAGCTTGAAGTTCTGGCTGTTACGCGTGCCGATCTGCAGGCAGTCGGCGTACTTGCTGACGAGTTCGACGTCCGAGGGCGTCAACACTTCGGTGACGATGGGCAGGCCCGTGGCGTCGCGGGCGGCGGCGAGCATCTTCAGGCCGTCTTCGCCGTGGCCCTGGAAGGCGTAGGGGTTGGTGCGGGGCTTGAACGCCCCGCCGCGCAGGGCGTGGGCCCCGGCGGCCTTGACCGCCTCGGCCGCGGCGAGGATTTCCTGCTCACCCTCCACGCTGCACGGCCCGGCGATGACCGGCACCTGCGTCCCGCCGAACACGCAGCCGTCGCCCTCGCCGATGGTGACGCGGGTGGTCTCGGTGTGGTCGGTGCGGGCCGCCATCTTGTACGGGGCGAGCACGCGCATCACTTTGTTGACGCCCGGCGCTCGCTCGAGGACATCGCCGTCCACCTTGCGTTCGTCGCCGATCACGGCCACGACGGTGAGGTCGGTGCCCACGATCGGGTGGTCCTTCAGGCCCATCTCGCGGACAAGATTAGTCACGTGGTCCACCTGCGCTTGGGTGGCATCGGGGCGCATCACAACGATCATGGCAAAGCTCCAAACAGATTCGAGGGGAATGGGGTTTCATCGTCAATCCAGAAACAAATAAAGCACAAACAACAAAAAACCCGGCGGGTGGCCGGGCTGGTTTAGTCGGGGGATGTTCTCGTTATTGAGAAACGCTACACGACGTCCAACACGGCCGGGGGCCGGGCAAACCAAAAGCCTGCAAAATAGAAGTAGGACGCGTGTCGCATGGCATAAGTATTACCCGAAACGCGACGAGGTCAATACCGAATCGCAAAAAAATCGATTCACCCACGTCACCGCAAGCGCCCGATTGGTTTAATCTGTGCGTGTCTATCTGTTCTGCAAATCCTTCTCGGGAGCCTTTCGTGCATCGAACCCTTCGACTTCAGGCGGTGATGTTGTCTTCTTACCTCGCGGCTGCTTCGATCGGCCTATCCCCGGGAAATACTCAGGCCCAGGACTTCGCGGGTTGGCAGGGCATGCGGGTGATCGAGCAGAAGGGAACGCCCTACCGGATGCAGGCCGCCGACCTGGATGGCGACGGCGATGAAGAACTCGTGATCGTCAACATCCGCAACGCTCGCCTGGATGTTTACGGATGGAAAGACAAAGACTCGGCCGCTGACGACAACACGTCTACCCCCACGGACGACCTGGGCAAGGCCAACGACCTGCCCATGGCCCCGGAGTTGGACCTGGTCGAAATCCCCGTACGCCAACCCCCGATCGATGTTGCGGTCTTGGCTGCGCCCGACGGCAGCGACCAACACGCGAGCCTGCTCGTGCTGGTTTCCGACCCGAACCAACTCGTGGAGATCGCCTGGGACACGGAAGAGTCTTCATGGAAGACGGCCCGCCGATGGGATTTGCTCTCGGGACGCGTCTCGGGCGTCGGCGACCTGTTGCAACTCATCCCCCACTCCACGTACGGCTCGACCACGGTCCTGGTGAGTTTCGAAGAGGGCATCCAAACCCTGACGCTCCAAGCCGACCCGGACGAGCCGGTCACGCAAGACACGCAATGGCTTGAGCCGCGCGAATCGGGCGGCCGGATGAACTGGTGGCTCGGCGACCTCGACGAAGACGGCCACCTCGACCTCGTCGAATGGACCAGCCAAAGCAACCAGAGCATCCGCTGGTACCCCGGCTCGGACCAGGGGTTCCGCCCCGCCTCGGTCCTGCACGACCGCGGGGTCAGCATGGTGTCGTTGCTGGCCCGACCCGATACGGCGGACGAGCTGTTGGTGCTCGAATCATCGCCGCAGGGCGTGGTGCGGCGTTACCGCATCGGGCAGGGCGACACGGCCGACTTCGGTAAACAGGAACCGCTGGTCTTGCCCGGGGGTGAAAAAGCGGTGTGGGCCTCGATGGCACTGGAGGGCCAGCCAACGCTCGTGGTGGCGGACCCCAACCAGCCGCGTGTCACGCTCTACGCCCACACACCGTCGGGCTGGCTGCCGGGCGACAGCTACCCCGTGAGCGGCAAGATCAAGGCCCTCTACGAACTCCCCGGCCAACCCGGCACGCTGGTGCTCTGGCCCGAAGACAGCAACGACCTCTACGCCTCGCACTGGACCGGCGGCCGACTGACTTTCCCCCAGCCCGTCGCGCTACCGGACGATGGCGGTGAATACTCGATCCTCGGGCTCGGCACGACTCCCGATGCCGTCTGGTGCGTGCAAAAAGCAGGCAAGGATTTATTCTTCCACCGCATCCAAACCGTCGGCCAGGACCTGAACGACGACAGCCGACTCCCCGTTGAACAACTAGAAGTCGTTGCTTTCGCAGACAAAGCCGGCAAAGCGGAACAGGTGATCGCGCTCGATCACCAACGGCTACTCGTCGCAGACAAGTTCACCAAGGGATTACGTCTGGTCAACTCGATCGATGGCGCTTCCGGAGAAGCCCAGGACACCAGCCCCAGCCGGCTGTCCAAAGCATCGCTCGAGGATTTCCGCGTGTTCTACCCCGCAGCCGACGCGGAAGACCCGTCCCCCCGCATCGCGTGGCAGACCGACGGCGTCGTCCAATGGCTCGGCGATCAGATGTTTGCTCAGGACCAAATCATGCTGCCTCACGGCAAACGCATCGCCGACCTGCTCCTGCTTGACGACGGCTCGGCCCTCGCGCTCGAACAAGGCGGCGGAGCGATCCACCGCCTCGAACCCGACGACGGCGGCGTCCTCCGTGTGGCGTCGACCACCCGCCTGGAAACCTACGGCCGGTCGTTGACGCTGGACAAACACCTGGGCCTGCTGCTAACGACTTCATCGGGCGTGACAAGACTTACCGAGGGGCAGCCGCAGGAGCTCGAAGTCGTGCAGAGCCTCGACTCCCGCGCCGGCCGCCCCGAGGGCGTGAGCGACGCCACGGTACACCGCGTCACGACGATGGATATCGACGGCGACGGCCGTGACGACGCCTTGTTCACCGACGACATCCGGCATCAACTCACCGCCCTTGGCCTGAGCGGCGAAGGTCAACTCGAGCCGATGCTCTCCTGGCCGGTGTTCGAAGACATCGCCTACCCCTACGGCGGCGGGGGCGACGAAGTCGTCCGCGAGCCACGCGGCGTGATCTCCCTGGATCTCGACGGCGACGGCGGGCAGGACTTCGCCATGCTCTGCCACGACCGCCTGCTGATCTACCTTGCCAACGACACCCTCCCGGAGGACCAGCCTTGAAGTTCTTGACCACTCTCAAACAACCCCGGCTGCGTTCCTCGCTCGCTCTGCTGTGTCTCTCCGCGGTTCTGACCGCGACAGCACCTATTCACGCCGAGCCAACGGACGACCTGCTGCTCGGGCAGGTGGTCACCGCCACACTTGTCGGCGGCGGGCAGGTCACCGGCACACTGTTGCGTCAGACCGACAACGGCATCGCGATTGACCTTCAGTTCGAAGTACTAAACTTCCCCGCCGACCAGGTGCTCGACCTGGTCGCCCAGGACGCCTCGGCTGCGCCCGCCCCCGCCAGCGAAGGCGAGCTCTTTACCACCGGCCGACTTGAGGCCGCGCCGATCCCCGCCCTCGTCGACCGCTTCGGCGACGGCGTCGTCCTGGTCCGCACCGCCGCGGGCCTGGGCACCGGCTTCGTCATCAGCGACCGGGGCCACCTCATCACCAACTACCACGTCGTCGAGGGCGCGACCCGCATCTCCGTCACCGTCTCCACCACCACCGAGCGGGGCCGCGAGAAGGCCGAGGTGAAAGACGTCCGGCTGGTAGCGCTGCAGCCGCTGCGTGACCTCGCCTTGCTGCAGATGGAATGGGATGAAGACGAGCTCGGCCCGATACCGCCGCACGTGGTGATCAGCGACGCCGACGATCTCGCGGTGGGCGACCTGGTCTTCGCGGTCGGCAACCCGCTGGGGCTGGAACGCACCGTGACCCAGGGCATCGTCAGCTCGACCACCCGCACACTCGGACACCTGCGATTTGTGCAGACCGACGCGAGCATCAACCCCGGTAACTCCGGCGGGCCGTTGTTCAACGCCCGGGGCGAAGTTGTGGGGGTGGCTTGCGCGGGGTTCACGTTCTTCAACGGCTTGGCCTTCGGCATCCCCGCCCAAGACCTGCGCGACTTCCTGGTTCACCACGACGCCTACCTCTACGACCCCAGCCAGCCGCAAAACGGCGTAAAGTATCTGGAACCGCCCTATCAACCCGGCGGTGAATCTGAAGTAACCGACTGACGCACTCGATCAGGCCCGCGTTTCTCGAAGTACCCCACGCGGGCACACCTCTAACCCCGGAACTCCCATGATCCGCAACCCCCTCCGTACCTCCTTCCGTCGCGCCTCTGCCGGAGCGCTCGCGTTTTCGCTGACGGCTTCCGGGTTTCTGAGCACCCCCGCACTGGCCGAGCCCGGCTCGGGCTGGGAAGCCCTGCCCGCCGAGACCGTCTTCGCGGTGCGCATGCCCCAGACCCAGGCGTTCCTCGAACACCTGCGGGCCAACACCGTCGCCGGCCAACGCATCTTCTCCGAGGAGAAGTTCGACCAGGTCATGCAGCTGATCGAAGAAAACAACCAGGAAGACTGGAACGAGATGGTCGAGGAACTCGAAGAGTTCGGCTTCACACTCGACGACCTGCTTGCCATCGCTCAAAACAGCTGGGGCATGGGCTTCGTCGCCAACCCGCGTGGTGAGGGTGAACTGCCCCGCATGGTCCTGCTGGGCTGGGCCGACATGGAAGAAGCCGACATCGATCGGATCTACGCCGCGATCGACAAGGCCGAAGAAGAAAACGAGGATGCCGACGACACCCGCCGTCTGGATTACGAACTCGCGGGCATGCCCGTGCGTCAATACTCGTCCTCGGAAGAAGGCATGGACATCGAGGTCACCTGGGACACCCCCGATGACTTCTACGAATGGACCGACGAGCAACAGGAAGCCCACTGGGACAAGCTCCAAAAAATGGAAGACGAGGCCCAGTACGTCAAGATCGACGAGACCCACCTGCTCATGACCCGAGCGCCGGGCCGTATGGCCATGGCGATTGGCTTCCCGCAGTCCGGCGACGCGGTCCGCGAACTCATCGCCGCGGACAGCGACATCGACTGGGACGAGGCGACCGACGTGGCTTCGGTCCAGGAGGTCTTCGCCAACTTCCTCGGGAGCCTCGAAGGCGGAAACGACAACTCGTTCGCCGCCAACATCCTATCGGTGCCGGAAGCCGCCGCAGCGGTGGACGGCGAGAACAGCCTGGTTGAGTTCTACGCCGACGGCCAGAAACTCCTGGACCTCATCGGTGTGGCGATCGCGATCGACGAAGGCGAAGAAAGCGCCGAGGAGTACACCAAGCTCATGGAAGTCCTGGGCTTCGACAGCCTCGGGGTGATGGCGGGTTCGACCTTCCTCGCCGACGGCGCTCTCCGCTGGGACTTCTTCGCCGCGATGCCCTCGCCCCGCCGCGGCCTGCTCAGCACGCTCGACGGCCAGACGCTGCCCGCCGAGCCCCCCGCCTGGGTGCCCGCCGGTGCGTCCTACTTCCACCTCGCCTACGACCTGGGCAAGCTGTACGACGTCATCCTCGACACGGTCCAGCAGATGGCCGGCCCCGAAGCAGCCCAGCAGGTCATGATGGGCAACATGATCGTCCAGAGCCAGATCCAGACCGACATCCCGAGCCTGCTGCGTTCGTTCGGCACCCGGCACAGCATCGTCGCCACTGAATCCCAGGAAATCACCATCGAGACCGAGGAATACGACTTCGAGACCGAGTCGTTCAAGACCGTCGAAACCACGATGACCATGCAGCCCGTCGCGTTCGTTTGGGACCTCGCCGACGCCGACGTGTGGACCAACGTCATGAACGCCGCCAAGCGTTTCGCCCCCAGCATGGGAGATGAAGTCCAGCTCGTCGACGAGCAAGGCTTCACCGGCCTGCGATCGGAAACCACCGGGTTGCCCATGGGCTTCATGCTCGGCCAGAACAACCTGGTCCTGGGCGTTGGGCCCGACGTGGTCACCCGCGTGCTGACCTCGATCAACAACCCGCCCGCGGTGGAAGACAGCCTGCTGGGCTCGGCGATGTACCGCGAGGGCGACGCTCTGCTCAACTACCAGGAAGGCATCATCTTCGCCATCCAGGACTGGCGGACCGACATGGTCAACGCCAAGAAGCAGATCGTGCAGGCCATGGAAGAGCAAGCCGAGGAAGAAGATCAGGCACTGGTCGAGCAGATCAAGGCCGTGATCCCCTCCGATGAAGACATCCGGGCGTCCTTCGGCGTCGCGGTCGGTCAGGTCATCATGACCGACTCCGGCCTAAGCTACGAAGCCGCCTCCGCCATGCCCGCCGCCGAGTGATCCAACCCGGTCGCTTCGCACGACATCCAACACGTCACCAAAGAAACACCGCCCGGCCATGAAAGCCGGGCGGTGTTTTGATGCGGGCGACAGGAATCGAACCTGCACTCCGGTTAAGGAACCAGAACCTAAATCTGGCGCGTCTGCCAATTCCGCCACGCCCGCGGATTGGGATTGGATAGTTTAACGCAACCCCAGAACGCCGCCATCCCCGCAGGAGATACGGGGTCAGAGATCACACCACGCGACCGAGACACGGTCCTCGGCAGAACCGCCCGACATCGCCCAAGACCTCCCGCACGGATTTTCTTGTCCTTCCGAGATCAAACCCCAGACCGAGGCAGATCACCATCACCAAATAAAAACCCCACCGCTTCAGCGAAGCGGTGGGGTCATGTTCAGTAGATTCCGACTATCGCGGGGTCAGTGAGCCGCTTCCGCAGGCTCACCGCTCTTAAGCTCCACCGGCTTGTACCCGCCGCGAGCCTTGAAGTACAGGATCAGCAGCAGGTAGCACACCGCCAGGCCAACCGGGGGAACCGCCGCCCAGGCCAGCGCGTTGGACTTGGCCTCGTTGATGGTGGTCTCGACAGTCGCCTGGTCTTCCTCGGGCAAAGCCTCGATCTTGTCGGCCGAGCGTTTGCGGTACTCGCCGAACACACTCTGCTGCGGTTCGGGGTCCATCACGACTTCATAGAGTGCAGGCTGAGCCGCCAGCGAGCGGTCGATCTGCTGGTCCTGCAGGTTGCCCAGCAGCGGCCCGCCGATGATGCCCACGCCGAGCATGCCCACCGCCGCGATGCTGTTGATCGTCATCGCCCCGCCCTCGGGGAAGCGTTCGGAAACCACACCCAGCGTCGTCGGCCAGAAGAAGGTCTGACCGATACCGTAAATAGTCGCGACGATGAAGATCACGATCGCGGTGTCGGCGATCGACAGGCCGTAGATGCCCGCAGCGGCGAACAACGAGCTGACCATCAGCACGCCCAGCGGCGTCAGCAGCTTCACAATCGGGCCCACGCAGAAGCGCAGGATCATCATCAGCGTCGCGGTGTAGATCAGCACCCAGCCGCCGTCGGCGTTGAAGATCGACTTCATCGCCGGAGTCATGAGTTCCTTGATCCAGCCGTCGGTCCCGAGCTCGGTCGTCGCCAGCGGGATCATCATTGCGGTGAGCAAGACGAAGATCGGCGCCCCCAGCGAACGGGCGTAGGCGGTGAACCCGATGGTAATGCCCGCCGTCAGACCAATACGCAGCCAAAGCAGCGCATCGTCATTCAGAGAGGTCCAGCCCGAGCCCTGCGCGACCCGGGTCAGCTCCCAGACAATCAGGCCGGTGATAATCAGGCAGCCCAGCGCTCCGACGTCCTTAAGCATGGCGCGGTAGGGAACGCCCGCCGCGACCCGCTCGTTCACGGGGAACTTGCTGGGGATCATCATCACGCCGTAGATCACGGTCGGGATCAGCAGCAGCGCGACCTGCCATTTCCAGATGTTTTCTTCGGGGAACATCCCGTTGAGCAGCCCGCCCTCGCCGACGCCGATGGCCAGCAAGCCGCCGATGACCAGGCCCAACGGCCAGCCCGCGTGGAGGATGGTCAGCCACTTGGTCTTGGCCTTGGGGTACATGGTCGCGACCACGGGGTTGATCACCGCTTCCACGGTGCCGTTGGCGAGCGCACAGATGAACGCCCCGGCGTACAGCCCCCAGTAACCCGTGGCGGTGATCGTGACGACGGCCGACACCGCGTGGCAAACAAACGCGAAGACCAACGCCTTCTTGTAGCCGAAGCGGTCGATCACCAGGCTGAACAACACGATACTGATCGCGAACGGCCAGAGGCCCGCCCCGATGATCTCGCCGAACTGTGTGTCGCTGAGATTAAATTCGCCCTTGAGGTCGGCCAGGAAAAACGTCCGGGTGCCGAACGCGAAAGACGTCGCGATGAGCGAGATAAAACAGGTGACAAACAACCACTTGGCCTCTCGGCTCGAAATCGCTTGGTCATTCATAATTAGGGTCTCGGTGAGTCTCGGAGAAAGGGAGTCAACAGTCCGTTTTAGACTCTGCGAAAATAGGTTTATCAAACTCCGCTGTCAATGTTTACAAACGTTACATCGCAGATGACTCGGGCGTTTCCCTACCACACTCATCCGGCCTGATCCAACGCAAGACCACCCAAGGCAACCACACCAGCGCAAAAATCGTCGCGCCCAGCACCTGGATGCCCAGGATGCGCCACGGCCAATCCGGCAGCAGCGCTAACGGCGTCGCGGCGTCGAGCTCCACGTCGCCGATGTACGCGTAGTTCCATCCCTCGTTGGCCAGGTTGATCGGCAAGACCACCGCGAGGTAGCCCATCGTGACCAGACACACCGTCCCCCAGTCGGCGAAGAACGGGCGGTAGCGATTCACCACACAGTCGTAAACCGCGTAAAAGATCACCCCGGCGTGGCTGATCCAGAACAGCCAGAACCGGATGTGCTCGGGGCCGTGGGTGAGCGTCGGAGTGATCATCCCCCAGATCGTCAGCCCCATCGCCCAGAAATAAAGTGTCGTCCGCAGCACCCGTTGGCGGGTCAGCAGCGCCACGGGTCCGAGCAGGCCCGCGAGATCGCAGACGTGCAGCGGCAGGCTGTCGGCCCAGTCCTGTTCGATCAGCAGGTAATAGCCCTGCATGAACGTCCAGAAAACCAGCCCGACCACCACCACCTTCAGCGTGAACGCCCGCTCTCGGCCCCGCCGTTGTTCGCGCTGCCCCAGCCGCACCAGCCCCACAATCCCGGCCACGCAGACCAGCACCGTGATCGCGTGGAGCAACGCAAATGCTTGAAAACCCGAAGCTAACTCAATACTCACAGGATCGTATCCGTTCAGTCATCAACCTTGTGCATTTTATGTCGTGGGAATGATGTGAGGGGGATTAGGGTTTTAAGTGAGAGTCTACGGACAGACCGCACACCCGTTTCAAGGTACCTTACGTAAGCACGGACCCCGCCTCCACCGGGGCACCCGGACCACGACTGGGCAGGACTTGCAGGCATGACTCACCCCTTCCGCATCGCCCCTTCTGAGGATCGTTCGCCCGTGAGCCGTTCGCTGATCAAGGCGGCCCGCCCCGCGATGGAACTGGCGATGCGTCTGCCCGCGCTCAACGATCTCTACGACAACATCATCGCGCACGACCCGGGGCAGGAGCGTCACTTCGCCGACAAGGCGCTCGAGGTGATGCGGATCGTCCTGGACCTGAACGAAGAAACGCTCGAGGCGATCCCGAAGGAGGGGCCGTTGGTTGTGGTGGCGAATCACCCGTTCGGCGGGATCGAGGGGATCATCCTCGCATCGCTGCTCCGTCGGGTTCGGCCGGACGTGAAACTGCTGGCCAACGAGATGCTCTCGTGCATCCCCGAGCTGCGCGACACGTTCTTCTTCGTGGATGTTTTCGGCGAAGACGCCCAGGCCAAGCGGCTCAACGCCGCGGCCATCCGGCAGTCGATGTCGTGGGTCGGAGACGGTCACGCCCTGGGCGTGTTCCCCTCCGGCGCGGTCTCGCACCTGACCCTGCGTCAACGCAACGTCGCCGACCCGCCCTGGCAGAGCGCGACTGCGCGGATCATCCAACGGACCGGCGCGACCGTGGTGCCGGTGTTCTTCGATGGACGCAACAGCAACCTCTTCCAGATCGCCGGGTTCGTCCACCCCACCCTGCGTTCGGCGATGCTGCCGCACGAACTGCTCAAGCGCCGCCGATCACGGGTACCCATGGTCATCGGCGCCCCGATCCCGCCCGAGCGTACCAGCAAGCTCGAGGGCCGTGAACAACTCACCAACTACCTGCGGGTGCGGACGTACCTGCTGCGTCCACGTCACCGGCAGATCGACCTATCGGCCCGGCCCGACGACTCCAAATACGCCCCGATCATCCCGCCCGAATCGCCCGAGGTCCTGGCCGAGGAGATCGGCGCCCTGCCCCCGCAGCAAACCCTGATGCAGAGCGGCGAGTACGACGTGCTCTACGCCCGACGACCGCAGATGTCCGCCCTGCTCCGCGAGATCGGCCGACTCCGCGAGATCACCTTCCGCCAGGTCGGCGAGGGCTCGGGCAAAGCCTGTGACCTCGACCGCTTCGACGACCACTACCTGCACCTGCTCGTCTGGAACCGCAACACCGCCGAGATCGTGGGCAGCTACCGCATGGGCCCGACCGACGAAATCCTGCCCAGCCTCGGCGTCAAGGGGCTCTACACCAGCACCCTCTTCAATTTCCGCAAAAAACTCATCAAGCAGGTCACCCCCGCGCTCGAGCTGGGGCGGTCGTTCGTCCACCCCGACTACCAGCGCAGCTACCAACCGTTGCAGCTGCTGTGGAAAGGCATCGCCGCCTACGCCGCGCTGCACCCGCGGTACCGCCACCTCTTCGGCCCGGTGAGCATCAGCGCGAACTACACGTCGATGTCGAAGAACCTGCTGATGACGTTCCTGCAGCTGCACCGGTTCCTGCCAAACCTCGCCAGCCAGATCCGCCCCAAGAACCCGCCCTCGCGTCGGCGTACCCGCGACTGGGACCGCGCGGCGTTCTCGACCGTGGCCTCCAACCTCGAAGAAGTCGGCCACCTGGTCCGTGAGATCGAAGCGGACGGCAAACCCATGCCCGTGCTGCTGCGGCAGTACCTCAAGCTCAACGCCCAGTTCCTGGGTTTCAACGTCGACCCCGAATTCGGCAACGTGCTCGACGGCCTGATGCTTATCGACATACCCAACATGCCAAAGGCGCTCGGCAAGCGTTACTTCGGGGCTGAGGCATGGGACGCCTACCGCAAACACCACGGCGTGACCGAATAACCACCGCCGTGTTTAGCGGGCGATCGCAGATCGCCGCAGCGGCCAACTCAACCTTCCGATTCTTCCACGATCTCACTCCACGCCCGGTCTGCCCGGTCCCGAAGAGTGTCGCGGTCTTTCTGCCAGGGCTTGAGCGTGTCGGTAAACCAGTCGCGGTAGAACAAGAACAACCGGCCGTCGTGAACCTCGAAGCGTTTGGGGTCCACGGTCACGGGTTTCCCGTCGGCCATGGCGTAGGCACACCACCCGCCGTAGGCCGGGGCGTAGGCCTCGGGATCGCTCAGGAACACGTCCCGGTTGGCTTCACTGGCAAAACGATAGACCGCCCCGTTGTACTCGGCGGTGATGTCCTTCTTGCCTTTGGTCGCCTCGCCGCCGTGGTCGGGGAAGTAGGCCACGGGGTCGTAGCCCTTGATCGCCACGCCGTTCTTATCGACGTTTCCGTCGGCTTGGCTCAAAGCTTGAGGGGCCGTCATGAGTAAACACAACACGAAAAAGATTTGATATCGCATCATCATCCGGTTCCAATGTGGAGGTCATCCATGAAACTTGAATCGGCCGGTAAATATTTCCGCGGGGGAATGAATCGTGGATGTTGAAGGTTGGTCTGTCATGGGTTGGGCACATTACATCGTCATCGGCCTGGGGGCGTACGCGGGCATTGGACTGCTGTTCGCGGTGTGGTTTGTATTCACCGGCGTGGGACGGCTCGATCCGGCCGCGAAAGACGGGCCGTGGGGTTTCCGCTTGCTCATCCTGCCGGGAACGGCCGCGCTCTGGCCTTTGCTGGTAAGGAAGCTAGTCTCGAATCACAACGCAGCGGGGAGCGAAGCATGAAGCGCCAAGCCCGCCGCCGTCATGTCCTGGTGTGGTTACTCCTTGCTCCGCTGGTCGGTATCGGGATCGCGCTCGGACTAAGCCAACGGCCACCCGAAGCGATCTCCGAGGGGCCGATCGCGATTGAAGAAACCAGCCCGCCTGCCGCCGAGGCAACACCCCCGCAGGAGGCCAAGCCATGAGCCATGCCTACCGCGCGGTGCAATGGAACAAGCACAAGAAGGTGTACGACCTGCTGCTCGCGGGCGGCGTGGGGCTGTATCTCGTCGTCTTTGTCGTCGTGAGTTCGCTGGCACTGTCCGGCGACAACGGCATCACGCCGATGACGCTGCTCATCCGCGCGTTCGGCACGGCGGCGATCATCCTGCTCCACCTGATCCTCTGCATCGGCCCCTTGGCTCGGCTCTGGCCGGGGGTGTTCGCGCCGCTGCTGTACAACCGGCGTCATATGGGCGTCACCATGTTCATCCTCGCATTCCTCCACGCGGCCCTTGCGACGCTGTGGTACCACGGCTTCGGGGTGGTCAACCCGATCGTCTCGATCTTCACCAGCAACGGCAACTACGACCAGATCGCCGCGTTCCCCTTCCAGCCGCTGGGCTTCATCGCCCTCTTGATCCTGTTCCTCATGGCCGCCACGAGCCACGACTTCTGGTTGGCGAACCTCGGGCCGCGCACCTGGAAGACGCTGCACACGCTGGTCTACGTGGCGTATGCACTGCTGGTGATGCATGTCGTCCTCGGCGCGTTGCAGAGCAACCCGAGTGTCTTGTACATCGGGCTGCTGGTGCTGGGCTTTGTCATGATCGCGGGCCTGCACCTGATCACGGGTTGGCGTGAGTGGCGCAAAGATGCCGCCGCCCCGAACACCGACGACCAGGAATGGATCGATGTCGCTGATGTGAACGACATCGAAGATGGCTACGGCAAGGTCGTCACCCTCGCGGGAAGCGAACGCATCGCCGTCCTGAAATACGACGGCAAGGTCTCGGCGGTCAGCAACGTCTGCGCCCACCAGCACGGGCCACTCGGCGAAGGCAAAGTCGTCGACGGCTGCCTCACCTGCCCGTGGCACGGCTACCAATACCTCCCGCACAACGGTCAATCCCCGCCGCCGTTCACCGAGAAAATCCCGACCTACCGGGTCAGCGTTCAGGGCTCGCGCATCCTGGTGAACCCCGAGCCGTTGCCGCCGGGCACGGCGGTCGAGCCCGCCACGATCGAAGCCTCCCCCCCACCGGAGTCGAACCATGAAGCGTGAGTTCTATGTCGGATACCTCCCGGTGCCCAAGGGGATCCGGGGCCGGTTGCTGGTGCTCTTGCCCGTGTTGCTTGTCGCGGGCGTGCTCATCGCGGGCCTCATCCCCGCACAACAGAACGACCCCGGCACCGGCTCGTGGGACCTGAGCCAGGCCGACGCCTACACCGGCCTGCTGATCGCTGAACCGTACCCCGCGGTACTCACCGCGGCTGACGACGGGCTGCAAACCATCCTCCTGGTTTCGCAGGGCAAGACCGGCGTACGCGACCGTGTGGCGAGCCACGCCGGGCAACGCGTCACCGTTCGGGGCAACGTGGTCGAGCGGGACGGCCGAGCGATGCTCACCCTATTGGACAACGAGTCGGGCATCGAAGCCGCAGACGGCGAACCCTCGGTGGCAACACCCGATGCTGAACCCGAGGGCCGCTTCCAACTCATCGGGCAGATCATCGACCCCAAGTGTTACCTCGGCGCGATGAAGCCGGGCGAGGGCAAGATCCATAAGGCGTGCGCGACGCTCTGCATCAAGGGCGGCATCCCCCCGATGTTTCTCACCAAAACCCCGGGCGATGAGCGGAAGCTCTACCTGCTGACCGACAGCGAGGGCCAGGCGGTTTTCGATTCCATCGAGCCCTACATCGCCGACCCGATCTCGGCCGAGGGAACCATCGAACAGCACGGCGACCTGGCGTGGTTCAAGATCGACGCCACCACCATCCAGCGGCTTCAGTGACACACCCTGACACTAGTCCGCGTGCAGGTCGAACTGCCGCTGCTTGTAGTAACGCCGCACACGCTTGATCAGCGCCCAGGCCTTGGGCGGCTCCAACCCGTCGCGTTTTCGGTTGGCATCACCAATCGCAAAGCAGACGGCCCACTGGCGAAACAGCGTGCGGTACGCCCGCAATAGCGACCACTTGGGGTCGTAGATATTCGTCGATTCGCTGGTCACGCCGTTGAGCTCGACCACGGCAAAGTCCTCGCCCCGTTTGAAAGACTCCACCTCGGCGTACCGCACATCAAGCCGGCCGAAGTAGAACCCCTCCACCCGCTGCACGACCTCATCCACAGCCGCTTCGAGTTCGGGCGTGATCAGATGCCCACCATCGGCAAACAGCGTGCCCTGGCAGTGGTTGCCCGCCATCGCCAGACGGAGCGTTTCGCCCTCGGCCAGGACGCGTTCGTTGGCGTCCTCGAACCGCTGCAGGAAGACCGACGCCTGCATGCGGTAGCGCGGGTGGGCCCAGATCAATTCTTCCAGCGTCGACTCGCCGTCGCCGGTGAGGTGCGGGAAGTGCTTGTCGGTGATCGAGAAGATTCGGCCACGCGGCTCACCGGGCGTGCGGGTGTAGAACACGCCCGCCTCGAACGGCCCGGGGTGGTACTTCTGCAAAATCGCAGGCGCCTGTGAGTCGCCGAAGTATTCATCGAAGTCTTCGCCCGGCTCGATCAGCCGAACCCCCGCTCCGCGTTGCGCCGCATCGGGCTTCACGATCACGGGCAGCGACCAGCCCTTCTCGGCCATCGCGCGCCGCGCCTCGTCGGCATCACGCACCAGCACCGCGGGCAGGACGTGCTCGTCCGTCGGCGTGCACAGCGCCGCGGTGATCTCGGCTTTGGATTCACCCACCACCCCGCCATCCGGCAGGCCCGGGTTGGCCAGCGTCCACACCGTCGTAGACCGATACCGCAGCGCCAACCAGACCAGCCACGGCACCAGCGGCAGATAGAACAGCGACATCGGCCAGAACTCCCACCGCCAGACCCGACTGAGTTTCACCCAAAGCCCTTGCCGCCCCCGCTTGGTCGGGAGCTGCATCACAACCCGCACCACCATCAACAGCACCATCACCACGCCGATCAGGGCGATCCAGCTGTCACCAAACAGCAGCTTGAACGGGCTCGCCGCTGCTTCGCCCAGCAAGACCACCAGCAGCAACATCACCGGGGCCCAGATCATCACCGCCAGGAAGGTCCACAACGCAAACCGCCCGGGCTTCTTGCCCAGCGCCCCCGCCCCGACGTACAGCGGCAGCCGAGTCCCCGGGAGGAACCGCGACGCCAACACGGCCGACCAGCCGTGCGTGTCGAACCAGTGCCCAAGCGCCTCGACGTGCCGGGCGGGCAAACGCTTGGCGACCGGGCCCCACGCCAGCGCCCGCCGACCGAAAATCACGCCCATCAGGTAGAGCAACAAGTCGCCGGTGAAGATGCCGATGAACACCGCGAAGACGCCGAGAAACGCATCGATCTTCCCGTCCCGGATCATCAGCCCGACCGTGATCGTCACCGGGTCTTCGAGCACATAGCTCGCCGCAGAAATCACCGCCACCGTCCACCACGGGTTTGTGCCCCGCGGGATGTCCAGAGCCACAGGCAAGATGCTGGGCTGGTCTTCTTCAAAGTGCGGGCCCATCACGGTCCGCCGCGTCGGCACCGCTCCGGGCGTGCTGAACCGTTCGACAAACGGGACGATCTCCTCGGCCAGCATCGCCGCGCCCTTTTGATCGAACACCATGAAGTGCGAGCGGTCGAACATCACCAGTTCGCTGTGCTCGACGATGTTGTGGTGCTGACGGGCGGTCCACTCGGGGACGAGCGGGTCGTTGTAGCCCTGCAGGATCAGGAACGGCGTGTCGGCCGTGTTCATCGCCTCGAGGTACCCGCGCATCGGCCGCTGGTCCGTGTCGTTGAAGTTGCGGATAAACGAGTGGCGGAACCACCGGGGCCCGAGCAAGCCGAAGTGCGGAACCAACTCGGGCGCCGCCACCAAAGCACCGTAGCCCACGGTGTACTTGAAGTGTTCGAACCCGTAGTCGCCGGTGCCCTCGCCTTCCTGGATGCCGATCGCGCCGTAGAAGATGATCGATTCGAGGCGCTCGGGCGCAAGGTCGAAAAGGTTGAGCGCGACCCCGCCGCCCATGGAGAAGCCAAGGATGTGGGCCGACTCAATCTCGAGCTGGTCCATGAGCTCCAGCACGTAGCGGGCGTGGGCACGGGTGCTGTAGGACGGAATCCACTTCGACGAATCCCCGAAGCCCGGCATGTCCGGCGCGATCACTCGGAAATGCGATTCGAGCGTGGGGATCAGCAGGCTGAAATTCTTTTTCGCCCCCGGCGAGCCGTGGATGAGAATCAGCACGGGGCGTTCATCGGATTCGACACCATCTGCTGGTGAGGCGGCGGAACCCGCTTTGAGGTCCGTATCGATGTACGCGAAATCCACCCGGGCTTCGCCCCCGCCGCCCTCCTTGGTGAACGCGGGGGTCTGCACCATCGCTGTTCCCGGCTCACCATCCAATGGCGTGTTGGCGTTGCGGTAGGTTTGCACGCCAAACGACAAAACGACCAGCAGCCCATACACCTTCCACCACCGCTGACGCAGGAACGGCCGACGCGCTCGGCGAGGTTTGCGGGGTTGCTTCTTGATCGTGGTCACCCCTTGGCCTCGGCTCGCAGGGGCAAGGTCAACACTTGGAGTTCCCCTTCCCCGCCGTACATGGAGACGGGCGTGTAGTGCATCTGCACCCGATGGGCGTCGATCTCCACGACGGTGCGGCTGACGGTGCGGGCGTCTTCCCGGCACATCGCGACCGAGACAGGCGTGCGGTCCGGCCAGCGGTGGCGGTGGAACGCATCCTGAGCCTCGGCGTCGCGGGGCGGGGCACTCTCAAACAGGTCACGCCGAGGCCCTTCGACGATGTGATCGCCCAGCCCGGAGCTGGTCAGCATCACCGGGGCGTCGGCAATCGGGTGCACCGCGGTGGCCACGGATTGCCCGTCGGCACGCACCGTGGCGACGTTGTCTCGGTCCGCAAGCAGCAAGCGGAACGGCATCATCGTCTGAGTGGGCAGTTCTTTTGCGATCTCGATCGCTTGCTTCACGGTCGAACAACCCATCAACGATGGCACCACGCCCCCACGGCTACGCAGGCCCGGCCGTGGCGTCGGTGCTTGCTCGGGGTTGAGGTTCAGCAGGGTGATGACCAGCCCCGCTTCGTTGACGGCGATCCAGGTGCCGTCGCTCTGCGGGTCGATCGGGAGCAGCGTCTGGTAGTCCCCGAACGTGCGTATCTCCGGCGGATCGGCGGGAAGGCGGGTGTGCAACTCGTCGCGATTGGTCACCAGGCGGAGGGCCGGGGCGGACGGGTCGGTTTGAATCAGGGTGGCGGTGCACATGGCGGCGTAGACCTGCGGGCGGATAGCCTAAGCATCCTAGCCGGACGGAGGATGGCATGAGAACGGGTAACCCGACCGAGTGTTCAAGCCTGGGCTTGACGCTTGCGTTGGTGTTCGAGGGTGCCCGGGGCCATGCCGAAGTCTGCGGGGACGTCGCTGCCCAGGGCTTTGGCCATGCCGCCGATCATGGCGTTGTGGTGGATGGTGTGGCTGAGCACGAAGGCGAGTTCGCGGGCCACGCTCGACGGGGCTTTGAGCGCGGGGCCCGACGGGGTGAGCAGGATGGAGGTGGTCACCTCCAGTTGGCCGACGTCTTCGGGCAGCTCGGCCAGAGCCGTGTCGAGGCGCTGCAGCTCGGAGCAGGCCGAGACGGGGTTGGTTTCGATGTCGGTGCCGCGTTCACGAGCCTCGTAGTCGATGAGGTCGCCATGGGTTCCGCAGAGCAGGGCGCTCACATGGTCGAGGCAGTGGCGGACGTGGCCGCCGATGCTGCCGCCGTAGGTTGTGACGGGCTTGGTGTTGTAGGCGGTGTCGTCGAGTTGATCGACGAGCCGGGCGAGTTGGCCCAGGACTTCACGCAGCGGGCCGACGTGATCGAGCACCACAGGGGCCGCCTCGGAAAGTTGGTGGGGAGCTAGGGACGAATCGGTCATGGGGAGCCTCGGATACCGCGATCAAAACCGGAGTCCGTCCGCTTCGAGGCGACGGACCGGCACGTGCCTATAGCAACGCACAAGATACGAAATTTGTTCCCCAGATGTAGTCGTGATCAGCACATCCGCATCGCTGCGACAACGTGCCCGCTAGAAGTCGGCTGGGGAAAGCTCTAAAATAGCTCAGCTATGAGTCAATCCACCCCAACCTCCAAACCCCAGCCGCTCGAAACCGTCGAGCCCATCGGGAAGCGCGTGCTGATCCGCAAGGACCAGGACAAGAAGCAGACCAAGTCCGGCATCCACCTGCCCGACAAGATCGAAATCCCCACCCTCACCGGCCGGGTCGTGACCGTCTCGGCCGAGGTCGCCGTCGACGAGAAATACCCCATCGAGCAGTACGACCGCGTGCTGTTCAACCCCAAAGACGCGATTCCGGTCGATTTCGAGGGCGACAACCGGCTGTTTGTCGTGCCCGTGGCCAACGTCGTGGCCGTCTTCCGCAAGGCGGAGGGTTGATCCACGCAGAGCTTTGTCAACAACACTTCTGGGCGAAAACGGTAAACTTTTGCTGTGAATATGCTTGAATCACTGCCTATCAGCCGGCTCGATCCCTTCGATGTCACGCTGCGCCCGCCCGGTTCCAAGAGCCTGACCAACCGCGCCCTGCTGCTCGCCGCGCTGGCCAAGGGCTCGTCCAAACTCACCGGCGTCCTGTTTGCCGACGACACCCGGCGGATGCTCGAAGCGCTCGAAGCCCTGGGTTTCCAACTCAACATCGACGAGCCCAACCGCGCCGTGACCATCCGCGGCAAGCACGGCACGATCCCCAGCACCGAGGCCGAGCTGCACCTGGGCAACGCGGGCACCGCCATGCGTTTCCTCACCGCGGCGCTGTGCCTGGGCCTGGGCGAGTACACCCTCGACGGCATCCCACGCATGCGGCAGCGCCCCATCGGCGAACTGGTCGAGCCGTTGCTCGAACTCGGAGCCGACATCGAGTACCTCGGCGAAGACGGCTACCCCCCGCTGAAGATCATCGCCGAGCCCCCGGGGATGAACGGCGGGTTCCTCGAGCTCACGCCGACGCTGTCGAGCCAGTTCATCTCGGCGATGCTGATGATCGGGCCGTACCTCCAGCGTGGCCTGGAGATCGAGTTCGACGGACCGGTGACCAGCCTACCCTACGTCAAGATGACGCTGAACCTGATGAAGCAGTTCGGCGCCGAGTTCGAAGCCGACACCGGCTACCGCGCGGTGCACGTGCCAACGGGCGGGTACCGGCACTACGACTACCCCATCGAGCCGGACGCCAGCAACGCCAGCTATTTCCTCGCCGCCGCGGCCGTGGTGCCGGGCAGCCGTTGCACCGTTGAGGGCCTGGGCTCGCGCAGCCTCCAGGGCGACGCGGAGTTCTGCGATGTGCTCGGGCGGATGGGATGCGGCGTCGACCAGAAGCTCGACTCCACCACCATCACCGCGCCGGTGGACGGCCAGATCCGCGGCGTGGATGTCGACCTCAACGACATGCCCGACATGGCCCAGACGCTGGCCGTGGTCGCGTTGTTCGGAGACCGCCCCACCACGATCCGCAACGTCGGTAACCTGCGTGTCAAAGAAACCGACCGCATCGCCGCGCTCGAGAACGAGCTGATCAAGCTGGGCGCATCGGTCACGACGATTGAAGACGACATCACGATCACCCCCCCCGCCGAGGGCGTGGCCGCTGCGCTCGAGAGTTTGGGCGGCGCCGAGATCGACACCTACGACGACCACCGCATGGCGATGGCGTTTTCGGTGGCGGGGCTAGGCGCTTCGGGCGGCGAAGGCAGCCAGGTGGTGATCAACGACCCGAGCTGCGTCGAAAAAACCTTCCCCGATTATTTCGAGTTCCTGGATCGGCTCCGCGGTTCTTCTGACTAAACTAAGGGTTTGGTTTCCCTTCGGATTCTTTTGTGCCGACCGACCACACCGTCCATCTTGAGTTGCCCCACCGCGTGCGTTTTACCCGCGGAGCGTTTGACGTGAGTAACCCTACGCTCGCCCAGGTGCTGGATGTGCGCGACGAGCCGGGCGAGCCGAGGCTGTGGGTCGTGGTGGATCAGGGCTTGGTCGAGTCCACGCTCACATTGCAACGCGACCTCAAAGGTTATGTCGCCTACCACGCCGACCGCCTCCCGCGTCTCGTCGGATTCCGCGCTATGCCCGGGGGCGAACAAGGCAAGAACGACCTGTCGCTGCTCGAAAGCCTGCTCGGCGAGATAAACCGTTTGGGCATCGACCGCCGATCGACAGTGCTGGTGATTGGGGGCGGGGCGCTGCTCGACATGGTGGGGTTTGCCGCGGCCGTCACCCACCGCGGGGTGCGTCTCGTCCGCATGCCCACGACCACCCTCGCCCAGGGCGACTCGGGTGTCGGCGTGAAGAACGGCGTGAACATGTTCGGCAAGAAGAACTTCATCGGCACCTTCGCCGTGCCCCACGCCGTGGTCAACGACCTGGCCCTGCTCGACACGCTGTCCGACCGCGACTGGCGCTGCGGCCTCGCGGAAGCGGTCAAGGTTGCGCTGCTCAAGGACGCGGAGTTCTACACGCTGCTCCGAGACAACGCCGAGGATCTTGCTCGCCGCACCTCAACGCTCAGCGACGACGTCTGGCAACGCTCCGCCCAGCTCCACCTGCACCACATCACCGCATCCAAAGCCGACGGCGGCGGCGGCGACCCGTTCGAAAACCTCTCGGCCCGCCCGCTGGACTTCGGCCACTGGTCGGCCCACAAACTCGAACAACTCACCGGCTACGAGCTCCGCCACGGCGAGGCCGTCGCCATCGGCCTCGCCCTCGACGTCACCTACGCCGCCCACACCGGCCTGCTCACTCCCGCAATCGCAACCGATATCAAAGCCACGCTCACCCGCATGGGCTTCGCCCTCGCACACCCCGAGCTGACCAACCCCGCCCTGCTCGACGGTCTCAACGAGTTCCGCGAACACCTCGGCGGCCAACTCACCGTCACCATGATCCGCGGCGTCGCCGACCCCCTCGACCTCCACGAGATCGACACCGCGCTCATGCAACGCTGCATCGACGAACTCACTTCTGCCACCCAAGCCAACACCCGCTGACCCCAGCCGCCATGGCCAAACCTAAAAAACCAACCTGCCCCGAGCCCCTCGACGCCCTGCTCGACCGCACCTTCCTCGAGTACCGCGCCAAGCTCCTGGACCTCGCCGCGTTCCTCGACCGCTGCGACCGGGCCCCCGGAAGTTCAAACGCCCAAGGCGACACCGACTTCCGCCTCGCCGCCCTGCGCAACGCCCTCGAGCTACTCAGCAGCGACCAACCCGACCGCACCCGCCAAATCCTCGAACAACTCAGCGACCCAACGACGGACCTCCTTGACAAAGCCCCCGGCAAAGGCGCCTCTGGCGCCCCACAACCCTAAGCCGCTCTCCCCTACTGCCTACTCCCTGCCCTTGCCCTACATCGACCCCCACATCCACATGGTCAGCCGCACGACCGACGACTACCAGCGCATGGCGTTGGCCGGCTGTGTCGCCGTGACCGAGCCCGCGTTCTGGGCGGGCTACGACCGCTCTTCGCCGCAGGGGTTCTACGACTACTTCGTCCAGCTCACCGAGGTCGAGCCCAAGCGCGCCGCCGCCCACGGCATCGCCCACCACGCCTGGGTCTGCATCAACCCCAAAGAAGCCGAAGACCCCGGCTTCGCCCGTGAGGTCATCCAGCTCCTGCCCGAGTTCCTCGACAAGCCCAACGTCCTGGGCGTCGGCGAGATCGGCCTCAACAAAAACTCCAAGAACGAGATGGCCATCCTCGAAGAGCAGATCGCCGTCGCCGCCGAGCACGATCGCCTCATCCTCGTCCACACGCCCCACCTCGAAGACAAACTCAAAGGCACCCAGCTCATCCTCGACGCCCTCAAACGCGACGGTCGGATCCGCCCCGAGCGCGTCCTCATCGACCACGTCGAAGAACACACCGTCGGCATGGTGCTTGACCAGGGCTACTGGGCGGGCATGACCCTCTACCCCGACAGCAAATGCACCCCCCAGCGGGCCGTGGACATCGTCGAGTGCTACGGCGACGAACGCCTCTGGATCAACTCCGCGGGCGACTGGGGCCACTCCGACCCGCTGAGCGTGCCCAAGTGCATCGCCGAGATGAAGGCCCGCGGCCACACCCAAAAGCTCATCGATCGCATCACCTTCGCCAACCCCAAAGCGTTCCTTTCCCAGTCCGGCCGGTTCAGCGTCTAACGTTTGCATTCACAACTTTGGGTGGCCGGGGCAGGGTCCGCGATGCCCCGGAACCACAGACAAGAGCTCAGCACCCCGCAAACCGTTCCTGGGTTTCGCCAAGCCTCATCCCCGGCCACCCCGATCCATCAAGACGACCGCGAGCTTAACACCCTTCGTGTTGTCCCCCGCTTCGTGGTTTAATACCTCAATGCGCGACGCCCTCGGCTCCGGCACCATCCTCGGCTACTGCACCAACGTCCACGCGGGCGCTTCGTTCGCGCAGATGAAAGCCAACCTTGAGCGTTACGCCCTGCCGGTCAAGCAACGCGTCAGCCCCGATGCGCCGATGGGCGTCGGGCTCTGGCTCTCGGCCCAGGCGATGCAGGACGCCGTCGCCGAAAAACTCATCCCCGACTTCCGCGCCTGGCTGTCCGAGCATGGCCTGTTGCCGTACACGTTCAACGGCTTCCCCTACGACGATTTCCATCAACCCGTCATGAAGGGCAAGGTGTATCTACCCCACTGGGCCGACCGCGACCGCTACGACTACACGCTCGGCCTCGCGTCGATCCTGGCCGAGTTGCTCCCGGACGACGCGGAAGAAGGATCGATCTCAACTTTGCCTTTGGGGTGGCCGTCGTCGTTCTGCGGCCGGCCGGAGGACTACCCTAAGCAAGCCCAGGCCGCGACCGACCAACTCATGCAGCTCGTCCACACGCTGGCCCGCATCGAGCTCGACACCGGCAAGCACATCCACATCGACCTCGAACCCGAGCCCGGCTGCATCCTGGAAACCTCGGCGGGAGTCGTCCAGTTCTTCGAACAGTTCCTGCTCGGCGGCGCGGACGACCTGAGCGTGTTGTCGTACCTCCGCGTGTGCCACGACGTCTGCCACGCCGCGGTCATGTTCGAAGATCAGGCCGAGGCGTTGCAGAACTACCGTGACGCGGGAATCAAAGTCGGCAAGGCCCAACTCTCCTCGGCGGTCCGTGTCGACTTCGACACGATGGATGCCGAAACACGCTCCGCCGCGTTGACTCAGCTCCACGGCTTCTGCGAAAACCGCTACCTCCACCAGACCTCGATCCGCACCGACGACGGCCGGGTGAACAGCTACCTCGACCTGCCCGATGCACTCGCGGATCAACCCCAGCCGCGTGGCGAATGGCGGGTGCACTTCCACGTCCCGGTCCACCTCGACACGCTCGGCCCGAGCGACACGACCCAATCCCAGATCGGCGACTACCTCGCCGCCATCCAACCCGAGGACGAGACGCACCACTTCGAGGTCGAGACCTACGCCTGGGATGTCTTGCCCGAATCGCTGCAGACCGACGACCTGGCCGCGGGCATCGGCGACGAATTGCAGTGGGTCCTCACGGAACACGGCCGATGATCGGGAAGTACCTCAAGGCCTGGCTCAACCTCGGGCGCATCAGCAACCTGCCCACCGTGTGGTCGAACGTCGTGCACGGCCTGTCGGTCGGCATGTTCGTCGCCCTCCTCGAACCGCTCCGCCAAGAGTACCCCGGCCAGGTCCCGCCGATCGGCTGGGGCGACCTGGGCCGATTGCTTGACCAGGCGTTTCTGCTACTCGTCGGGATGAGCCTGCTCTACACCGCCGGAATGGTGCTGAACGACGCGTGCGATGTCGCGATCGACAAAGAGGATCGCCCCAACCGCCCGATCCCCAGCGGACGGGTTACGCAGCGAGAAGCATTCATCGGCGGGGTGGTCATGCTGGCCCTGGGCTGGGCGTGCACCCTCGTCTACCCGCAAGCCGTGTCGGTGTGGGCGGGCGTTCTGGTCGCGGCGATCTTGGGCTACAACCTTTTGCACCGCTGGCGCTGGGCGGGGCTGGTGCTCATGCCCGTATGTCGCGGGTTGGTGATCTGGCTATCGGCCTCGGCGTTTATGGCGGGGGTTGGAATCGACGCCGACCTCCCGCGTGTGTTGGGCAGTGTGCTCGCAATTACGTGCTACACGTTGATCATCACGCTCATCGCCTGGGGCGAAGCGTTGCCGAGCATGGGCAAGCTCGCCTCGTGGATCGGCGTCATGATCGCGGGGATGGCGCTGGTCGATGCGTTGTTTGTCGGGCTGATGGGCTTGTGGCCGATGTCGGTGTTCTGCGCGGGGTGTGCGGTGCTGAGTCTCGCAGGTCAGCGATGGATCAAAGGAAGCTAAATGGCAGAGTCGATGCAAACGATCGCGGTGTTGAACGTGGTGGGGCTCACGCCCTCGCTGCTGCCGCACGCGCCGCGCATCCATGCCTACGCCGAGGCCACCGGCGGCGTCACCCCCCTGCAACCCGTCTTCCCCGCGGTAACGTGCAGCGTCCAGGCGTCGATGACCACGGGTTTGCCCGTTGACGGTTCCGGGGGACACGGCATCGTCGGCAACGGCTGGTACCACCGCGACACCTGCGAAGTCCGATTCTGGCAACGCAGCGACCACCTCGTCCACGGCGAGAAGGTTTGGGAAACGGCAAAGAAGCGCAACCCCAACTTCACTTGCGCCAACCTGTTCTGGTGGCACAACACCTATTCGGCGTGCGACATCGTCCTGCAGGCCCGCCCGATCTACAAAGCGGATGGGCGCAAGATCCCCGACTGCTACGCCAACCTCCCCGAACTGCGTGACCGCCTGCAAGCCGAGCTCGGCACCTTCCCGCTGTTCCGCTTCTGGGGGCCGCTGGCCGACATCACCTCGACGCGGTGGATCGCCGACGCCGCGATGCGGGTGGATCAGTGGCACCAGCCCTCGCTCAGCCTCGTCTACCTGCCCCACCTCGACTACGGCCTGCAGAAGCTAGGCCCCGATCACGCCGACATCCCGCAACATGTTGCCGAGGTTGACGCGGTGGTGGGCGACCTGCTCGATCACTACGCCAAGCGTGATGTCCGCGTCGTCCTGCTCAGCGAGTACGGCATCGAGCCCACGCTCCCGCAGGACGCCGCGATCAACATCAACCAGATGCTGCGTGGGGCCGGGCTGCTTCAAGTCCGTGAAGAAGACGGCGGCGAGTTGCTCGACCCCGGGGCCTGCCGGGCGTTCGCGGTGGCAGATCACCAGATTGCCCACGTGTACCACGAGCCCGGCCTGGAGCTGCCGCTCATCCCCGGATGTCAGCCGGTGGAGATGGAGCACCCGCGCGCGGGCAACACCGTGCTCGTTGCGGACCCGGGACGGTGGTTCACCTACGACTATTGGCTAGATGAGAGCAAGGCCCCGGACTTCGCCCGCACCGTCGACATCCACCGCAAGCCAGGCTACGACCCGCGCGAGCTGTTCGCGGACAAAGGCAAGGCCGCGATCGCGTGGAAGCTGCTGCGCAAGAAACTCGGCTTCCGACAACTCATGGACGTCACCCCGCTCGACACCGATCTGGTGCGTGGCACACACGGGCGCATCAACAACCCATCGGAGTTGCAGCCGCTTCTGATCGGCACAGGCGTGTCGGAGACGCCGCGGCCGTGCACGGATGTGCGTGGGGTGATCCTCGACGCGTTGTTCGGATCGAGAGGCGAATAATGGATTCGCTCGAGGCGTCCATCCGCCACCCGACTTGGGCGCGAGCGCGACACCTGGCACTGCCGATGCTCTTGTGCTGGTTGGCTACACCGATCGCGTTCAACGGCGTACCGATCTACGGGCGATCGTGGGTCGTCGCGTCGCTGCTGCTGGCGTTTTCGGTCGTCAGCTTGGTGATATACGTCTGGGCGGCCGTGTTGAACTACCGGCACGTCCTGAGCGTGCTGGGGCGCGGGCGGTGCCTGGCGTGTGGATACGAGCTCTGGCCGACGATCCAGGCGGGGCGATGGGATTGCCCGGAATGCGGGCAGAAAATCTCGTCACGCATGGCCGAGCGGGTGTATCGGCTGCGATCGGTGTCCGACACGGATTAAGCCGATTCACGCACCCGCACCCTGGCCAAGGTTTGTTGGCGGCGTCGGACCGCCCGCAGCGGCGGCGCAGTGATCCACCGTGTGCGTCGGCGTTGATCGGTCAGCGTGACGCGTTTGGCGATCGCGGGATCGGTCTCGAAACAGCGCTGCACCTTCATCGGGTGGTTGCACTGGCTCGAGCGGTGCAGCAGCACGACGCGCCGCGGGTTGCCGTGGGGGCTGAGCTCGGCGATGCGCTGCACCGCAGCGAGGGACTGCTCGTTGGAGAGGTGGCCCGAGTCCGACAGGTTCCGCCGATTCACCCACGCGGGGCGCGGGGAGTTCACGGTCATGTGTTCGTCGTAGTTCGACTCGATGCACAGCACATCGACCCCAGCCATGTGGACGCAGAGGTGTTCGGGCGCGTGGCCGAGGTCGGTGGCGAGGCCGACCGCGAAGTCGCGGGTGTCGAAGCGGTAGCCGATGGTGCCCTGCCGATCGTGCTGGAGGCGGACGGTGGAGGCCTCCAGGCCGTCCCACACCTCGAACGGCTTGTCGTCGAACGGCTCGACCAGTCCCGCATCAAACAGCTGCTGATTGTTCTGCACCTTGCGGAGGTCGGGCAGGTGCCAGTGGTGGCAGTAGAGCGTGATGCCCAGATCGACCATCGGGCGGATCCAGGTCTTGCGGAAGTGATCGGTGTCGAAGTGCGTCAGGCAGATCGCGCTGAGGTCGGACAGCGTCAGACCCGCCTGGGCGAGGCGCTGGGTGGTGGTGCGTGGGCCGAAGCCCGCGTCGATGAGGAGCGACCGCCCCGCGTGGTTCAGCACCGTGGAGTTGCCGCCCGAGCCCGAGCCCAGCACGCAGACGCGGGGGGTCTCTGCCCGGGCGGCGGCGCGTGGGGTGGGGATCGCCGAGCCGATTTCGGGCCGTACAACCCGCACACCCACCCCCGCTTGTGCGAATAAGTCCATCTGTAGGGCTTGTGGACGGCTCATGGGAGATTCAACGGCGGCCTCGCTGGCGTGACGGACGGCATAACGCATAGTTGCCACTGATGGATCATATCGGGCTTTTCCAATCTAAAGCACGGCCAGTCCTCGGGGATCTTCTTGGGAACACCTCCATGAAACGCCGCCGAGGGCAAATCGCCAGCCTCGTTCTCGCCCTGGGCCTGTTTGGGTCACTGGGGGTGGGCTGCACGAGCGCCCCGACGATCCGGATCAGCCACGCCCCGACGTACTCCTACCTCCAGGACCCCGAAGCACGGGCGGCGGTCGAGCTCTGGCCCGCGTTGCCCGGCGAGGGACAATCGCTCGCTGCGGTGGATCAGGACGACTAACCCCCGGTCGCCCGACGCCTAGCCCGATACCCACCACAAATCAGCCCCACCCCACGGGCTCATCCGAGCCCCGGCTGGCGGTCGCGCATGCGGCCGTCGGCTTCCTTGCTGCGCCCCTGGGATTGGAACGACAATCCAAACTCAAGGCTAACCCTGTTCATTTGAGTCGGCACGCCGCCCCCGGTACACTCGCCCGCCCAGAGCGGTCGTTTTCGCCATGAAATCGCCCGTTTCCTCCCCCAACGCCCCCTACCTGAGAGGCCTCCCCATGAGTTTCGAAATCGATATCGTCCACGGCCGCCAAGTGATCGACTCGCGCGGCAACCCCACCGTCGAGGTCGAGGTCCACCTCGCCGACGGCACCACCGGCCGGGCCATGGTCCCCTCGGGCGCTTCCACCGGTGAAAACGAGGCCGTCGAGCTCCGCGACGGCGACGAGAACTACTACCTCGGCAAGTCGGTCGTCAAGGCCGTGGACAACGTGAACCTCGAGATCGCTCCCGAGCTGATGGGTCTGGACGCCCGTGATCAGGAGTACATCGACCGCCTGATGATCGAGCTCGACGGCACGAACAACAAGGGCAAGCTCGGCGCCAACGCCATTCTCGGCGTCTCCATGGCCGTCGCCCACGCCGCAGCCGAGGCCTCGGGCCTGCCGCTCTACCGCTACCTCGGCGGCAGCGGCGCCAAGGTCCTGCCCGTGCCCATGCTCAACATCCTCAACGGCGGTAAGCACGCCGACAACACCGTCGACTTCCAGGAATTCATGATCCAGCCCTGGGGCTTCGACAACTTCGCCGACGCCATGCACGCCGGCGTGAAGATCTACCACAGCCTCAAGTCCGTCCTGAAGAAGAACGGCCTGTCCACCGCCGTCGGCGACGAGGGCGGCTTCGCCCCCGACCTCAAGAGCAACGAAGACGCCCTGAAGTTCATCGAAGAAGCCACCGACAAGGCCGGCTACAAGTGGGGTGAAGAGATCTTCGTCGCCCTCGACCCCGCCACCTCCGAGCTCTGGAACGAAGCCGAGAAGGACGGCAAGGAAGGCTACAAGTTCTTCTCCAGCAGCCAGGAAATCATCAGCAGCACCGAGATGGCCGACTACTGGGCAGACTGGTGTGCGAAGTACCCCATCCGCTCGATCGAAGACGGCCTGGCCGAGAACGACTGGGACGGCTGGAAGACCCTCACCGACAAGCTCGGCGAGAAGGTCCAACTCGTCGGCGACGACCTGTTCGTCACCAACAAGGACTTCCTCAAGAAGGGCATCGACACCGGCTGCGGCAACTCGATCCTCGTCAAGGTCAACCAGATCGGCACCCTGTCGGAAACCTTCGACGCCGTGGGCCTGGCCATGCGTAACAAGTACTCTGCCGTCCTCAGCCACCGCTCGGGCGAGACCGAAGACAGCACCATCGCCGACCTCGCCGTCGCCACCAACTGCGGCCAGATCAAGACCGGCGCCCCCTGCCGCTCGGACCGCAACGCCAAGTACAACCAGCTCATCCGCATCGCCGAAGAGCTCGGCGACTCGGCCATCTACGGCGGTACGACCTGGACCAAGGGCTAAGCCCCACAACCCAACTCTTGAATCAACACACCTGCCCGCGGATCACCTCCGTGGGCAGGTTTTTTATTGCCCGCCTGTCGGGAGGCCGAGCATCCGCTGCGTTGTTTCCGCCGAGAGTACGCGGTGCCGCAATCGCAGCACGGGGTGTTCATCGAGCAACTCAAGGAAGGCCTGGCGGTCGCCGTCCGTGTCGAACTCCAGCCCCACGAGCGCCCGCCCGACCCGCTCGCCGGAGTAGAGGTAGTTGAAGTAGCAGACGTTCGCCCGCGGCTGGATGGTTTCGAGGAATTCGTTGAGCGCCCCTGCCCGCTCGGGGAACTCGTAACGCAATAGTAGGGGCTGATGGAACAACGACGCGTCGTAGTTGATGACCCGGAAATCGACGTCTTCGCCGTCGGTGATATCCGTGACCGGCATGCCGACTGCGGCGCAGCGTTGCATCACCGTTTGCAGCACTTCATCGGAAGCGTCCAACCCGATCACGGGCTCGGCGTACTCGGCCCGGGCCTTGCCATAAAGAAACTCCACGATGTTGCACCCGCCCAGCACGTCCCGCAGCAGACCGAGCAACGCCCCGGGCGATTCGTCGATGCGGAACCGCAGGTGACGCCGCACCTGCCCGCCGATGCCCGTGTCGGCCGCGATGACCGCGAGCTGGGAGAAGTCGAGGTTCGCCCCGCAGGTGATGGCCAGGGCGCGTTTTCCGCTGAGTCGGTCCTGCTGCGAAAGCAACCCCGCCAAGCCCAACGCCCCGGCCGGCTCGACGATCCGCCGCCGCCAGTTCCAGAACCGGCGGATCGCGTTGCACACCTCGGCGTTGCTCACCGTGATGAACTCGTCGATCAACTCTCGGCACAGCTCAAACGTCAGGTCGCCCGCCCGCTGCACCGCCGTGCCGTCGCAGAAGATGTCGAGGCTCTCGAGCTCCACCGGGCCGCCGTGGGCGACCGCCGCCTTCATGGAGGCCTGGCCCTCCGCTTCGACGCCGACCACTCGAATGCCCGGCATGTAGTGCTTGAGCCAACACGCCACCGCCGCCGCCATCCCCCCGCCACCGATCTGCACATACGCCACATCAAACGGCCCGGTGCCCGACATCACCACCTCGTCCGCAAGCGTGCCCTGCCCGCCCATGGTCGCCAGGTCGTCGTAGGGGTGGACAAACGCCAGGCCGTGCTCTGCGGCGTAGTCCCGCGCGGCGTGGTAGGCCTGGTCGTAGGTGTCGCCGACCAACTCGACCGTCACGTGATCCCCGCCGTGCAGCGCCACGGCCTTGCGTTTCATCATCGGCGTGGGCCGGGGCATGAATACCGTCGCCGAGCATCCCAGCTTCGCCGCCGCGAGGGCGACGCCCTGGGCGTGGTTGCCCGCCGAGGCGCAGACGACGCCGCGCTGCCGCTGCTCTTCGCTGAGCGTGGCCATGTTGTTGTACGCCCCCCGCCACTTGTAGGCGTGAATCGGCGGCTGGTCCTCACGCTTCACCCAGACCTCGGCATCCGTCCCGATGTCCAACCGCTCCAACGGCGTAGGCTCCCGCACCGCGTAAACCCGCTGCCGGGCGAGGAGGATTTCGTTGAAGAGTTGCTGCCGCAATGATTCGCTGCTCATGCGGGCCAGTATGGCACAACCCTCTTGCACCGTCCCGCTCTGCTACTCATCCACTGGTCTGGTTTTGGTGGTCTGGTCTGCCGCCCAACCACGATCAGACCAAAACCAGACCAGTTCCAATGATGCACGCCTGCAATTGCCGTCTCCACATGTCAAAGAACACCGCCCCGCTACCCAGGGCCCCCGCGACCGCCTGGTGCGCACCCTCGCAGCGTTTTCGCTCTTAATCCAAAAAAATATTTGAGGCTACTGACTCATTTTCTCAAAAGCAGCTACAAGCAACTGGCCTGCGTGATTTCAATTAAAATCATTGCGATTTCGCCCGTCTTGCTGATTGGGTGCCTACCCTGTTGTCATCACCCATCCTCCGTTTCGATCCCGGAGCCTTTCATGAACACCCGCCCCCTGCTCGCTCTCGCCGCTTCTGCCGCCTTCCTGACCGGCTGCTCCACCGCCCCGTACGTGAGTGGCCCCCGCACCGCGGATGACGCCACCGTGAACGTCCTGCCCGCGTCGGAGGTACCGTGGACCGCGTTGAACCCCGCGCGGGGCGACAAGAGCCCGCAGGCCGGCACGATCTGGGGCGACCGCAAGGGCAAGGTGCCCACGGGCTTCCTCGTGAAGTTTGTGGACGGCTTCTCCTCCCCGCCGCACATCCACAACGTCACTTATCGCGGCGTGGTCATCCACGGCCTGGTCCACAACGACGACCCCGATGCCGCCAACATGTGGATGCCCCCCGGCTCCTACTGGACCCAGCCCGCTGGCGAGGTCCACATCACCTCCGCGACCGGCCAGACCAACGTCGCCTTCATCGAGATCGCCAAGGGGCCCTACCTCGTGATGCCGCCGGCCGAGGCTTTCGACAACGGCGAACGCCCCGTCAACGTCGACCCCAGCAACTTCGTTTGGCTCGACGCGTCCAACACCCCCTGGATCTCGGATGAGGGCCCCGAGCTCGTTCACCTCTGGGGCACCCCCGCCAACGGCGAGCTTAATGCCAGCATGCTCAAACTCCCCCCCGGCTTCACCGGCTACCTGCAGACCAACGGCGCGCCCCTGAACGCCGTGGTCATCCAGGGCGAGCCCACCCACGAAGTCCCCGGCAAGGCCGACGCCCAGGCCCTCGCCCCCGGCAGCAGCTTCGACTCCCAGGGCGTCACTGCCCACGCCTTCACGAACAACAGCCACGAAGCGGCCACCCTCTACGTGCGCATCGAAGGCAAATACACCGTCACCGGCGAGATCGGCCCCGTCACCGCGGCCAAGACAGAAGTTGCCGAGCCGGCACTCACCACCACAAACCAAGCCGCCCCGGCTCAGAACCGGGTCTTCCTCGAAGGCGACCTGCACGAATCTTGCCCGGTGTGTTTCGTTAAGCCCGAAGCCCCCACGATTCTCAGCAGCATGCGCGATGACGAGTAACGACGGGTAGACGTGATTAATCGGGAGGGCGAGGCTCCCGCCGAGCCGGGTGTCGTCTGAACCTTACGGCTCGGCAGGAGCCTCGCCCACCCATGCCGACTCAGCCCCGTGGCCAAAGAATGGTTTGCGCTCCAGCGCTCGCGCTTTATCATGCACGGGGAGTGCTTCCCGATTCCGCACGCCTGCTGGAGAAGAGGATGAAACCGCGTCGCTGGCTGGTCTTTGCGTATGCGATCGTGCTGACCGCGGCGGGTTCGCCCGCCTCGGCGATGTCGATCGCGGGGTACACCGTCACCACTTACCAGTTCCCCGGGGCCCCGATCACCGGGTTCCGTGACATCAACGCGGCCGGCGATGTGGTGGGCTACTATCAGACCGACGCGGCCGACTTCAACACCGCCAACGCGCTGCGGATCGTCGGCGGCGTGCCCGAAACGATCAACCCGCCCACCTCACTCACCGACCGCCGGGCGTTCGGTAACAACGACGCCGGCACCGTGGTCGGCTCGTTCAACAACTCGGGCTCGCACGGCTTTGTCCTCACCGGCCCCACCTTCACGACCTACGACGCCCCCGGCACGACCCAGGGCACCACCATCCGCGGTCTTAACAACCCCGGCGACTTCGTCGGGGAATACGACGACGCCGGCGGCGTGCAGCGGGGTTTCGTGCAACTCTCCCCGTCCTCGAGCGGAACCTTCCAGACCGTCACGGTACCCGGTGCCGTGTCGACCACCGTCCGGGCGATCAACGACGCGGGACGTATCGCCGGGTTCTACGCCGACGCCACCGGGGCCCTGCACGGCTACGTCAGCCACGACGGCCTCGCGTTCACGACCATCGACCACCCCGACCCCGCCGCGGTCAGCACCCTCGTCGGCGGGATCAACAACGACGGCGTCCTCGTCGGCGCCTGGCTCGCCGCCCTCGGCTCCCCCGAATCCCAACCCGCCCGCGGCTTCATCCGCGACGCCACCGGCACCTTCCTCCCCTTCGACCTGATCGGCGCCACCTCCACCATCCCCATCGGCCTCAACGACCTCGGCCAAATCGTCGGCGAAGCCGTCGCCCCCGACGGCACCCACTACGGCTTCATCGCCACGCCGATTCCGGAGCCCACTACGGCGAGTGTTTTCGCATTGATGACATTGTTGATCACCCGACGCTCGGTGTAGAAGACATACGGTCTCCTATAAGGTCAGCAAAGCTACCCGTGTCTAATTACTCGCTTCTACGACAAGCTGCCCATCTTCGTACCGACCAGAGTCCTCAACAACTCCCTCCTCGTCGCAGAGCTCATAATCACCATGTAGCTCTCCGTCTCGATAGTGATACATTGCCCATGGCTTTCCGGTGTCGTGAAACCACAGTTCTTTCCCGTGACGACGGTTATTTTCATAGACACATACACGCATAAGCTGGCCGTTAGCGTGATACTCCCTCATTTCGCCGTCGATGATGCCTTTGACAACTTTGACCTGGGTCTTCCAGCCGTGCTCATCGATCAATTCGAGCTCACCGTCGGTCAAATGGCCTTCGGGATAATCATGGATGATGCCATTGACGTACTCATAAGAATCGGACCATTCCGTCAGAAGCCGTAAGCCTTCGGGCGCTAGGATTTCCACATACCGAGGGTGGTACATATCCATCAATAGTGTTTGACCATGATCCGTCTTGTAAATATCGGTGATGTGATCGTCGTAGTCGTTATCACCTCCCGACCCTAGTCTCCACCAATCTAATTCGGTGCCATCGGGTAGTCGCAGTCGAGAGAGATACCAATGCTCTCCATCGGGTTGATCGCACCGAATCGGCTGCGCTGCGGTGCCGATGTCTGAACGCTTTGCTTCTTCAGCATCACCACTTGCGACTCCCAAGCAAATTGCTGCAAGGGCCAGTAAATGGACACATTTCATATGTACCCCTAGGAAAACGGGATGATGGGACCGGAACAGTTCAATGACACAAACGCTAAATCAATAAAGATTCAGAAAAGCGAATCAAACATCAATCTAATAATTCTACCCGAAGTATCGCTCTACCCAAGCACCCGCTAAGCGGGGGTTTGGGGTTGAGTCTCGGTGATTTCTGGCTGAGGTTCGACGTGCGCTTCGGCAGGAGCGGATTGGGGGACGACCGCATCATGGGACTTGGTGATGATGCCGTTGGCGGCGTAGCCGCCGAGGGCGAAGGCGGCGGCGGTGGTGATGGCGGCGCTGACGGTGAGGGTCGGGGCCTTGAGGTAGTGGACCTTCTCGTTGGTCTGGCCGAAGAAGCAGGTCATCGCGATGCGGAGGTAGTAGCCGGCGGAGATGGCGGAGTTGATCACGATGGCGACGGCGAGCGGCCAGTAGTCGGCGGTGAAGGTCGCGCCGATGAGGTAGACCTTGCCGACGAAGCCGGCGAGCGGGGGCATGCCCACGAGCGAGAGCATGGCGACGAGCATGATGCCGGCGAGGACGGGGTTCTTCCACCAGAGGCCGGCGATGTCGTCGTAGGTGATGGTGTCGTGCTCGGTGTCCCCGCCCTCGATGGTGGGGTGCTTGGCGCGGATGCAGGCGAGTACGGCGAAGGAGCCGACCGTCGCCATGCCGTAGGCCAGCAGGTAGAACAGCACGGCCGAGACGCCGTTGCCCATCGCGCCGCCGACGACGTTTTCCGAGCTGGTCGCGACGTTCTCGGTGGTGAACCCGGCGACGAGGCCGACCAGCAGGTAACCGGAGTGGGCGATCGAGCTGTAGGCGAGGACCCGCTTGATGTTGGTCTGGATGAAGGCGAGCACGTTGCCCACGGTCATGGTGAGCACGGCGATGCCGACAAGCAGGTACGCGATCGGCTCGGGCAGCGGGTTCCAGCCGACCAGGCCGATGACGAGGATCAGCGCGGCGAAGCCGGCGGTCTTGGGCACGACCGCGAGGAAGGCGGTCACCGGGGTGGCGGCGCCCTCGTAGACGTCGGCGGCGTAGACGTGCATCGGCACGGCGGCGATCTTGAAGCAGAGCCCGAGGATGGCCAGCACCATGCCCAGGATCATCAGCGAGGACGGGCCGCGTTCCATCGCGGCGACGGCCTCGGCGATCTGGCCGAACTCGGTGAAGCCGGTCGCGCCGTAGATCAGGGCGAAGCCGTAGAGGAAGACTGCGGCGGACAGGGCGCCGAGGAAGAAGTACTTGATGGCCGATTCCTGGGCCGCGAGGCGGTCGCGGCTGGTGGCGATCATGACGTAGGTCGGCAGGCTGGTGAGCTCGAGGGCGAGGAACAGCCAGACGAGGTCGGTCGCCCCGGCGGTGAGCATGACGCCGGTGATCGAGAGCAGGAAGAAGCTGTAGAACTCGCCGCGGACCGCGTCGCCGGGGTTGAACTTGGCGGCGGATTCGGAGGACAGGCTCTGGCGGAGGCGTTCGGGCACGCCGACGTTGACCATGAGCAGCAGCAAGCCCATCGCCAGGGCGAGGCATTTGACGTACGGCACGATCCCGCCGAAGCCCAGGGGGTGGGATTCCACCGGCGAGAGCAGCGTGGCGATCCACGCGACGGCCATGGTGACGCCGGCGACCCACGGCGTGGCCTTACGCCACGACAGCTGCGGGGCGAGCCCGGTGACGAGGCAGAGCACCGCACCGGTGAGCATGATCATCTCGGGCCAGAGCGTGGCGAGTTTGTCGAGGAAGGGGTTCACTGGGCAGCCTCCCGTAACGAACTCTCCGCTTTCTGGTCGTACTTAGACCAGGTGTATGACTTCACATCATCGTTATCTTCGATATCGCTTTTACGATCCGCCGTTACAGGCTTGAGTTCCAAATCAGTATTGGCTTCTTCAATAATTTCGGCCCAAGCCGCAATAGTTTCTTCCGGAGTGGGAACCGTACCAATCACAACAGCTTCACCCGTTGAAGTTGGGGCCCCGTGGAGCTTGGCGATCTCGGCCTTCACCGCGGCGGTGTTGGCTTGGACGACGGGTTCCATGCTGCTGAGCATCGGGGTGGGGTAGAGGCCCAGGACGACGCAGGCGACCGAGATCGGGCCGACGGTCATGACCTCACGGCGGGACATGCCGTGGAACGTCCGCTTGCTGATCGCGGTCTCGAAGACTTCCTTCTGTGGGACGTACTCGGGCAGCTTCAGCGGGCCGAAGCACAGCCGGCCGACGCAGTAGAGCATATAGATCGCCGCGAGGATCACGCCCGTTGCGGCGGCCACGGCGAAGGACCAGCCCAGCACACCGTCGGGTGAGTTGGCGGTGCCCATCATCGTGAGGAACTCGCCAACGAAGCCGTTGAGGCCGGGCAGGCCGACGGCGGCCAGGGCAAACAGGATGAAGAAGAACGACCACATCGGCATCTCTTTGGCGAGGCCACCCATCTCGCGGAGGTCGCGGGTGTGGAAGCGGTCATAGAGCATGCCGAGGCAGAGGAACAGGCCCCCGGACGCGAGGCCGTGGGCGATCAGGTAGTACATCGCCCCGGTCGCGCCGATGTCGCCGCCGTCGAAGGCGAAGAGGCCCAGCATGACAAAGCCCATGTGCGAGACCGACGAGTAGGCGATGAGTTTCTTCGCGTCGGTCTGGACCCAGCAGATCAGGGCCGTGACGATTACGCCGAGCACGGCAAAGACGCCGAGGTACGGGGCGAAGAGCGCCGCCGCTGCAGGGGCCAGCGGAATGGCGATCCGCAGCAGACCGTAGGGCCCGAGCTTGAGCACGAGGCCCGCGAGGTCGACCGAACCGGCGGTCGGGGCTTCGGTGTGGGCCAGGGGCAGCCAGGTGTGGAACGGCCACATGGGCGTCTTGATCGCAAACGCCGCGAGGAACGAGGCGAGCACCCAGCACTGCTCGGTGACGCTCATGGCCTGGCCAGCGGCGATCAGTTCGACAATATTGAAGGACCAGAAGCCCTGCGTGTCGAAGTGGAACCACGCGACATACAGGATGCCCGCGAGCAGGAAGACCGAACCGGTGAACGAATAGTAGAAGTAGACCTTCGCGGCCTTGAGTTTGTTCTTGTGGCCGAACATCCCGATGAGGAACAGCAGCGGGATCAGGCTGAACTCGAAGCAGGCGTAGAACATGAGCACGTCACGGGCGATGAACGTACCGATGAGGCAGGCCTCGAGGATGTGCAGCCAGAAGTGGAAGGCCCGCATGTCGTGGTCGACTTCGAGCAGCGAGCCGAGGACGACGACGGGCATGAGGAACGTGGCCAGGCCGACGAGCCAGATAGACACGCCGTCGACGCCGAACTGGAAGGTCAGGCCGAACTGCGGCAGCCAGGGCACCTCGGCGAAGAGCTGCATCTCGTGGGGCCGGGACCAGTCGAAGGCCCAGAACACGATGCAGGTCATCAGCAACGAAATGCTGGACGTCGTGGCCGAGTAGATCCAAGCGACCTTGCGTTGGCTCAGGGCGGGGATCGGCAGCAGGAGCCCGGCGGCAAAAAGCACGGGCAGGTAGAGCTGCAGCGAAATGATCCAGGCGGGGTCCAACATCGGGTGAGGGTCTCTCGGGGTCGCGTTCGGCGAAGCTTAGGTCGGGGTCGGTAAACGGTCAGGCGGCCGCCGGGTTTCTTTCCGGGGGCCAGGGGTTAACGGTTGACGGCCATGAAGATCAACAGGGCGAAGATCGCCACGCCCATGGCTATGCCCAGGCCGTAGCCCTGGAGCCGGCCGGACTGCGCGGGCCGTACGCCCCGGCCGATCATGGCCGGGACCCAGGCGACAAACGACACCAGGCCGTTGATGATCATCGCGTCGACGACGTAGAACAGGCCGCCGGCCCGCTTGAGCGGCTGGACGAACACCATGTCGTACAGCTCGTCGACGTAATACTTGTTTTCGAGCACGCGGACCACCGGGGCGAACGTCTTGGCCAGACGGTCGGTCAGCGGGCGGTTGAGCCAGAAGAAGAACGCGGCGAGGGCGATGCCCGCGATGGCGAGGATCGAGCTCAGCACGATCATGAAGTCGTGCGGGTCCATGCCCATGATGTAAGTGTGGTGGGCCTTGTCGCCGTGGGCACCGTGGCCGTCGCCGTGATGGGCGACGTCGAGGACGGGTACGGTCACGGGGTTGGCGGTGGAGTAACCAATGATGTTCTCGAACCAGTGCAGCTTGTAGCCGAGCACACCGAAGATGATCGCGCCGATCGCCAGCACCACCAGTGGGGCGTTCATCGGCAGCCAGGGCATCTCGTGCGGCTCGTGGGCGTGATGATCATCGTGACCGTGCGCCTCGTCGCCCTCGGCGTGGGCTTCTTCTTCGTGCTCTTCGTGATGGTGCTCATCGCCCATCTCGAACTTCTCTTCGCCCATGAAGACGGTGAACCACAGGCGGAAGGTGTAGAACGCCGTGAGGAACGCGGTGATGACGCCAAGCAGGGTGACGAAGAGATAGAGCTGGTTGTGGTCCAGGCCGTAGGCCAGGGCGTCGCCGAGGATCAGGTCCTTGGACCAGAAGCCCGCAGTGATGAAGGGGAAGCCCGCCAGCGACAGGCAGCCGATGAACATCAGCCAACACGTCACGGGCATTTTGTGCCGGAGCCCGCCCATCGTGCGGATGTCGAGCTGGCCCGCCAGGGCGTGCATGACGCTGCCCGCGGTGAGGAACAGCAGGGCTTTGAAGAACGCGTGGGTAAATAGGTGGAACACCGCCCCGTCGGTCGAGAGCGCCCCGACGCCGACAAACATGTACCCCAGCTGGGACACCGTCGAGTACGCGAATACCCCCTTGAGGTCGTTGCAACACAACGCGATGGTCGCGGCGAAGAGGGCCGTGCAGCCCCCCACCACCGCCACGGTCGGCAGCGCTGCGGGCGACAGCTCAAACAGCGGGATGCAGCGGGCAATCAGGTACACGCCAGCCGTGACCATGGTCGCGGCGTGGACGAGGGCGGACACCGGCGTCGGGCCGGCCATTGCGTCGGGCAGCCAGACGTACAGCGGGATCTGGGCCGACTTACCGAACGCCCCCACCATCAGCAGGAACGGGATCCAGAGGTCCGCCGCGGTCGGGTTGTACGCCCCCGCCGCGAGCATCTCGACGTTGTGCCGGGCCGCTTCGAGCATGACGCTGAGCTGGACGGTGTCGTAGCGCTGGTAGCAGAGGAAGATGCCCAGCAGGAAGCCGAAGTCGCCGACGCGGTTGACGATGAACGCCTTCTTCGCCGCCGAGACCGCAAAGGGCTTGTCGTAGTAGTACCCGATCAAGAGGTACGAACACGCCCCCACGCCCTCCCAACCCAGGAACAGCAGCACCAGGTTGTCGGCCATGACCAGCGTAGTCATTGAGAAGATGAACAACGCCACGTACGTGAAGAAACGCCAATACCCCGGATCGCCCTTCATGTAGCCCGTGGCGTAGATCGCGATCAGGCAACCCACGCCGCACACCACGCCCAGCATCACCATCGTGAGCGGGTCGAGGAAGTAGGACATGCCCAGGCGGAAGTCGCCGAAGGCGATCCAGTTGTAGAAGTCGACCGTCTCGGGGCCACCGAGGTTCGACCAGACGATCATCGCGATCACGAACGACGCCCCGATCGCCGCGGCACAGATGGGTGCCGCCAGCTTCTGCAGCTTCTCCTTCAGCGCGATCACAGCGATCAAGAGCGCCGCGAGTGCGGGGAGCCAGGGGATCAGGATGACGGCGAGATTACTCATTAGTCGGTGTTAGGGGCTTGGGCGTTAGGGGCTTGGGTTGAACTTCGGAATGCATCCATCGGTCGGTCATCTCTCAGTACATGGCTTGGAGCCTAAGCCCCCAATCTCCAAGCCCCCAATACCTAACCACGCATACTCGACCACGCCGAGGCGTCGAGGGTCTGTTTCCGGCGGAACAGCAGCACGACCAGGCCCAAGGCCAAAGCCGCTTCTGCCGCCGCGATGGTTAGCACAAAGATCACAAAGGTCTGCCCGGTGTAGTTGCCGTGGAACGCGCTGAACGCGACCAGCGTGACCACGACGCCCTGGAACATCATCTCGGTGCACAGGAACATCACGATCAGGTTGCGTCGGCTGACGAAGCCGATCATCCCCAACACGAACAACACCGCCCCGGTCAGGAGGTAGTGCGAGAGCATCGGGCTGGACAGGGCGAGCAGTGAACTCATGATTGGGCCGCCACCTCCGTCGAGGCCGACGAATCAGCGGTCTGGGGTTCGTCTTCGCCCTCGTCCTCATCGTGGATCTGCGTCTTGGCGATCACGACGGCGCCGACCAGGGCCAGCAGCAGGATCACGCCAGCGAGTTCGATCGCCAGCGGGTGGGCTTGGAACAGGTCGAGGCCGACGCGTTCGACGTTGGTGAGCTGTACGACCGGCTGGTCGTTCTCATCCAGCACCACCGGATTGCCGGAGGGCGTGCCGAGGGCTGCGTTTTCGTCGGCATTGCTGCGGCCGGGCAGGATCGTCTCCGCAACAACGGCGTCACTGACCGCCAAGGCGTCGGGGTTGGCCTGCATCGGCTGGAAATACACGCTCAGCACCACGGCCAGCAGCAGAAAACCCGCTGCGGCAGCCCACATGGGCTCGCTGGCGAAGCGTTCGTACTCGGGGCCGTCGTCTTTCTCTTCGAAGCTGCGCGGCGGGGTCGCGAGCATGATGACGAACATGTACGTCACCAGGATCGCCCCGCCGTAGATGATCAGCATGGCGAAGGCCATGAACTCGGCCGAGAGCGTCAGCAGTAGGCCCGCCGAGGACATCACGACCATGACAAACCACAACGCCGCGTACACCGGCCGGGTGTGGGTGATCACCCGCACCGCCGCCGCGATCGCGATCGCACTGAACACGTAATAAAAAGGGGTTTGGCCGTCGCTGAACCCGGTATCCAGGCCGCCGTCGTCATTCAAAAGAAACAGCGGGACCAGCACAAGCCACAGGCCCCCGAGCGCCGCCGCTCCGAGCACCCCGCCGAGGACGCGCAAGTCCTTGCCCGGCTTGGGCATGAGCAGGAAAAGGGCAATAGCTCCCACCACCGACGCGATGTACAAGACCAACTGCGGCTGCATACATGCGGCAGGATAAGAGCGGGGGTTGACCCTTGCAAATGTGGGTAAGGGAGGCAGGGAGGTAAGTGGCAGGGAGATAGGGAGTAGGGAGGCAGAAAAGCACGCGCGAACTATCCCCCAAACGCCATCGCTTGCGTCTTCCCTACTGCCTACTGCCTATCTCCCTACTCCCTAAATCTCCGGCACCGGTTCCAGCACCGTCGTGGGCGTACGATCCGCCCCGGCCAAGCCGGCCCCACGCACCGATCGGGCCAGGGAATCGTCTGCCGAACCGCCGGGCGACAGCGATTCCAGCTTCGCGAGGTATTGCACCACCGTCGCCACCACCGTGGCGTGGCTCCAGGTCAGCGGGCTAACCGACAGCGGCGCGTTGGTCTGCGGGTGCACCTGTTCCGCCAGGACGCCCGAGGGCAGCGAGCGGTCCGCGACCCATTCCAGGTACCGCTTGGCGGGCTCGAGCTCTTCCACCGTCTTGGCTTTGGCGATGAGGTAGTCCGCCATCCACAGCGTGCAGATGAACCACGGGTTGCCCGGGACGTTTTCCACATCATCGGTGACCTGGTGGTAGTAGTCGTCCTCGTAGCGGGCGACGCCGCCGACCTCGGTCTTGACCGTGAGTCGTGCTTCGATTTTCTCCATCGTTGCTACGACCCGCTCGTCGTCGGTCGGCAGCAGGCCCAGCGCAAAGATCGCGAACATCGACGCATCGATGTTGTCGTCTTGCTCGTATTCGACTGCGGGCGTGGATTCTTGTTCCGTATCTTCGCCAAGCCCCACATCGTCAAGCGCTTCGGAAAAGCCCGGCTGAAACTGCGACTGCGGGACCCGGCCCGCAAACACATCGCCCATGAGCCGCGCGGTGCGGTCTTGATCGGCGGGCATGATCCGCCGCAGGAAACGGCCGTGCTCGTCGCTCCACATGTATTTGCAGAACGCCTCACGCACCTCTTCCGCGGCCTGGGCGTACCGCTTGGCCCGGACGGTGTCGCCGAAGCAGACCGCGAACTGCCACGCACTCTTGAGCCCGCCGTAGACGGTAGCGACGGTGAACGCGTGGACGCCGTAACGCTCTTCCCACAGGTCGTAGCTGGGCAGGGGCAGCTTCGAATCCGGGTCGCGGAACTGGACCATGAAGTCGGCCGCGGGCCGTACGAGGTCGACCCACATCGGGCGGGTGAACTCGATGTCGCGGTAACGGACAAAGTGGCGCCACAGCGCCCACACCACCAGCGCCGTCTCGTCTTCCTGGATCGGCAGCTGCGGCCGTCCCTTCGCATCCACCCACGGGTGCCACGACGACGCGGGCGACCCGTCGGGGTTGTACTTGTGCAGGAACATGCCCCGGTGCGAAAGCACATCGCGGCAAAACCGGTAGAACTGGCGAGACACATCCGGGAAACCCGCCGCGTCCATCGCATCCGCCACGAACGCGCCGTCGCGCGGCCAGAGGTAGCTGTACGTATCCCGGCTGAACTGCATGATGTCCGAGTCGTTCGCCGCGATGATCGCCCCGTCGTTGTCGATCTGAGTGCGTACCAATAGCAGCGAGCGCTTGAACAGGTCCAGCACCTTCGACGACAGGCCCGCCCCCTCAAGCGGTTCGCCTTCGTCCTGCGGGGTGACCTCGGTGCGTGACGCGGCGAGCCAGAGCTTCCAGTAGGCCTTGGTCCGGTCGATCGAGCCCTGCGGCCCCTCGCGGTGCAGGAACTTGTGGATCGTGTCCATGTCGTCGTAGCTGAAGCCCGCGCCGATCACCAGGTACACCACCCGCATGCCGCCCGGCGGAAGGGTCGCGCGGACGCAGATCGTCGAGTCGACCGCGCCCTGGGCGACCGGGTTGTTGCCGAGTTTGCCGTCTTCCGCGTCGCGCCACGTGCCCTCCGCCCCGCCGAAGCCTGCGGTGCCGCAGGCGTATTCGTCGGTCTGCTGCTCGCCGTCGAGGTAGAAGCAGGACATGAGGTAGCGGTTCTTGCGGTAGTGGATGACGCTGCGGAGCTGCGGGTCGTAGTAGGCGGTGTCGCCGACCTTGTTGCCGAACATGTGGAAGTCGTGGTGGTGGAACAGCCGGACCTCGCGCTCCTGCTCGGTGAGGTTGACCACCTCGATCCGGCGGACCATCACCGGGCGGTTGAAATCCACCACGTCGCTGCAGCGCAGCTCAACCTGGATCGCGTCGTGGCGCATCGTCACGTCCGTGGCGAGGGTGTCGTATTCGTACTTCAGGCTCGTGTCCCAGCCGTCGTCGGACCAGTAGACGCGTTCCTTGCGGCGTTCGTCGCCGTTGTCCCCCGGCAGCTTGGCCCACACCCCGAACCGGCACGGCCCCCCGGCGTGGTTCTCCTGCCCCACGTGCGGGAAATACAGGTCCCGAACGCGGTAGTGCTGGTCGAACGTCACCAGCATCTGGCCATTTCCAACGGGGATATCACGCGGCATCGCTAAAGTCTCGTTCCAGAACTAAACGCTGAACAACAAAGTCTGTGGCCACGAAACATCCCCGACGTGGCCGTCTGTGGAGTATACCCAGACCTTCCCGCTTATCTCGGCAAACCGCGTGGCGGGACTTTACACCTCGATCGAACAGCCCAGCCGGTACGTTCCGGGGAACACCTTGTATTTGTCGAGCGTGTCCGGGCCGCAGCTGCGCGTGCCCAGCCCGCGGTGTTCCGCGTCCAGGCAAACCGTGACGTCCGCACGGGGCTTGAGGTCGTAGGTGTGGTAGGCCTTGGTCAGGTCGATCGGCGTGTAGTGGCTGGCCGAGAAATACATCGGCTTGTCCGCATCGAAACGCAGCGAACGTTTGCCGTCATCCGACAACGCACACCACCGCACATCGGCCTTCAGCCCGTGCTCCTGCGGCAGCACGTACGGGACGTACTCGTCTTTCAAGGTCGAGCGGAACTTGCCGATCGCCTTGCCGGTCTTGCGGTCCGAGTACGACTCGCCCGGGCCTCGGCCGAACCAGTCGAGCCGCTCCAGACCCTTGGCCGCGGTGAAGATCACCCCGACCCGAGGCACGTCGGGTAGCCGCTTATCAATGTCGAACAGGTTCTCGACGTGCAGCTCGCCCGTCGGACGCAGCGTCCAGACCTGCTGGTGCACCACGCTCGCGTCGTCGTCACGGCCGTCGAACACCCACTGGTGATGCAGCGTGACCGCGACCACGCCGCCGCGTTTGAGCTCGATGATCGGCTCGGCGGTCTGCGACAGCCGGGGCTTGTCCAAATGCGCGACACACCACACCCCCAGCGGCTTCCATTCGGAGTGCCACTGCTCGGGCTTGCCCTTCACGCCGTCGTTGCTCGTCACGCCACGCCAGAGGTTCAGCTTCGGCCCCTCGGTGATCAGCGCTTCGCCGTTCACCGACAGTGACTTGAGCTGGCCCTTGCTGCGGTTGAACTTGAGTTCAATGCCATTTACAGCGCACGACACGCGGATGTTGCGTTTGGTTTCGCTGACTTCAACGGGCTGCTTGACCTTTGGCGCTGCGGGCTTGGCCACACGCTTAGACTTGGCAGCCGGCAGCGCAAACTGCTCCCACGCGACGCGGTGGCCCTTCGCACACCAGTCGGTCTTCTTCGCCGAGAGTGCTTCGACCGTGAGGAACGCTTCGCCTTCGGGCAGCTCCGAGAGGTCGTAGTCGAGAGTCACCGCCGCGCGTTTCTGCGGCAGGATCTTCGCGGGCTTCATCGTGCCGGTCGCAACCCGCTTGCCCTCGACCTCGATCACCCAGCGGAAGCTGAGCCACGACAGGTCGGTGAAGTAGTTCTTGTTGGTGATGTTCAAACGGCCACGCTTGGCGTTGGTCAACGCAAAGCCCACGGGCTGCTGCACCTTGTGGCAGTCCGCCATCGCAGGGTGTGGCTCGCGGTCGGCCCCGATCAGGCCGTCGCACACAAACTCCGAGTCGTGGATCTTCTCGCCGAAGTCGCCGCCGTAGGCGTAGAACTCCTGGCCGTCGGCGGTGGTCTGCTTGATGCCGTGGTCGATCCATTCCCAGATAAAGCCGCCCTGCAGTCCGTCATATTTCTCGAAGGTGTCCCAGTAGTCCTGCAGGCAGCCGTTTGAGTTGCCCATGGCGTGCTGGTACTCGCAGGGGATGTACGGCCGATCGTCGCGGTCGAGCGTGGACCACCTGATCAACTCTTCGATGTCCGGATACATCGGGCAGATGATGTCGGTGACGTGGCGGCCGATGGGCTCCATCGCGGTATCGATCTGCTTCCAGGTGTTGCGGACCGCGCCCTCGTAGTGCAGCGGGCGGGTGGGGTCGTAGGCGCGGATCCAGGTCGCCATGGCGTCGTGGTTCTCGCCGTAGCCCGACTCGTTGCCGAGCGACCACAAGATGATGCTGGGGTGGTTCTTGGTGCGCTTGACCATGTTCATCGCGCGGTCGACGAAGGCGTCGTGCCAGCGCGGGTCGCGGCAGATGGAGTCGTAGTTGGCGTGGGCCTCGACGTTGGCTTCGTCCACGACGTACAGGCCGTACTGGTCGCACAGCTCGTACCACCGGCGGTCGTTGGGGTAGTGGGCGTTGCGCACCGCGTTGAAGTTGTGCTGCTTCATCAGCAGGATGTCGCGCACCATCGACTCGGTGCTGAGGGCCTTGGCCGTGACCGGGTCATGCTCATGGCGGTTGACGCCGCGGATCATCACGGCCTGGCCGTTGATCAGCAGCTTGCGGTCACGCACCTCCACCCGGCGGAAGCCGACCTTGCACGAGACGTGCTCGATCGCGCGGGCCTTGGGCTTGCCCTTGCCGTCGTCTTCGTGCAGCGAGACCACCAGTGTGTACAGCGACGGCGACTCGGCCGACCACGGCAGGACCTTGCGGAACGACGCGGCCATGGCCGTGGCGTTGGCATGCCTGCCGTACTGGTTATCGATGATGTGATCGGCCTTGATCGTCTTGATCGCCTTGCCCGACGGGTCGGCCAGCGTGCCGACGACGTGGTAGGTCTTCTCGGGCATCGTCGTGAAGTTGAGCTTCACATCGACGTCGAGCTGGCCGGAGGTGTTGTCGGTGTTGAGGTGGGCCCGGGCGAAGACGTCCTCGATGTAGGCGTGCTCCTGGGTGTACAGCAGCACCTCGCGGAAGATCCCGCCGAGCCACCACTGGTCCTGGTCCTCGACATACGACGCGTCGGACCACTTGATCACCGCCGCGGCGATGTGGTTCTTGCCCTTGGTCACGAACGGCGTCACATCAAACTCGCTGGGCAACCGGCAGTCTTTGCTCATGCCCACGAACGTGCCGTTGATCCAGATGCACAGCACGCTCTCCGCCCCGCCGACGTGCAGCACGATCCGGCGGCCGTCCCAGCCGGGCGCAATCTTGAACGTGCGTCGATAGACCCCGGTGAGGTTCTCCTTCGGCACGTTCGGCGGCGTGTTCTCGAAGGGCATCTGGACGTTGGTGTACTGCGGGGCCCCGTGGCCGTGCTGCGTCCAGTTCGAGGGCACGGGGATCTTGCCCCACTTGTTGTCCTTGGCCCCAGGCTTCACCGCCCAGGCGGGCACCACCTCGGGCCGATCGAACATCTTGAACTTCCAATCGCCATCGAGGGATTGGACCCAAGGGCTCTTGGCCGCGTCGTTGCGCTTGGCCGACGCGAGCGTCGAGTACGGCGTCAGCGGGCTCCGGCCGGGCAGACGGTTGATGTGCGTAAGTTCGGGGGTTTCCCAGAACACGGGAAAACGATCAAAGAGGGTGTCAGGCATGGCGGAGATGGTACCGCATCCCGCAAAAACTTGGCATTCCTAGGATCGCGACAAGCCCGTGCCGAGCCAGCTACGGAAACTCTTGGAGAAAACCATGATCAGGCCAATTGCCAGCGTAAAACCGTATGTAACCAGCTGCGAGAGGCCTTGCTCAGCAAACCTGTCCCACGACATCTCTTGCCAGAACGACGTGAATGGAAGCCGGATCAATTGCGATAAGCCACTGACCGTGTAAGTCACACCGATCAAAATAATGCCCGCCGACAGCAAGCTGATTGGCGAGAGACGAACCGTACGGCCAAGCACTCCATCCTCCGGCACTATCTTTCGCGCAATCCAAGGCACCAAAAACCAAATCACTACCCACATCAGCAGAAAGAACACTTTCGGGATGATTCGTGATCCAATCACGGATCGAAATTGAGCCGAATCCCAGATATTCACCGTCATACCCAAAGATGCAGCGACCAACTGAGCTACGCTTGATACCAGACCTACAAGCTGCATGAGACATGCGAATACAATCAGCAAACGGATCAGAACAATGACACTGGTCCTCACACCAATGGGCGCGAGGCCTTGATTGATTTCAGCCCCACACTCCGGACAGTCCCCGCTGATACGTGATCCCGTCAGATCGTACCCACACACATCGCAATCCAAACCAACCGAAGCCGGCTCGTTTGTCTCTCCCGGCCCACCGGATGGAATTGATTCGGTCACGTTTTAAACCTTGAAGATCGCCCCGAGCTTCTTGCCCATGAGGACGCTGGCGCCGACCAGAGTGACGGTCAGCAGGGCCATGCCCCAGACGCCCATCGCGCTGGCGATGTACGGGCCGTCGCCCAGGCGGTTGAAGAGCGTCCAGATCGCTTTGGTGATCGGGTAGTGCGGTTCCTTCTCGGCCAGGATCAGCGAGTCGCTGACCTCGAGCATCGCGAAGCTGAAGACGAGGATGCCGCCCGCGATGAGGTTGGCCATGATCAGCGGCACGACGACCCGGCGGATCGCGGTCATCGGCGAAGCGCCGAGGTTCAATGCCGCTTCTTCGAGGTCGCCCGAGGTCTGCTCCAGACCCGCCGCGGCGGAGCGGAGGATGTAGGGCAGGCGGCGGATGGTGTAGGCGATGACCAGGAACATCAGCGGGTTCGGGGCCTGACCCCGCACGGACATGAGCGAGCCGAGCTGATACCAGATGGATTCGGTGTTTTCGTTGGCGATCGTGACCTGCAGCCAGCTGCCGATCTGCGGGAACGGCCAGTGCAGGCTCATGGCGACGTAGCCGAACGCCATCACCAGGCCGGGCACCGCGAGCGGGAGCATGCCCAGGGCGTCGAGCACGAAGCCGCCCTTGATCTTGATCCGGGCGGTGAGGTAGGCGATGGCCAGCCCGAGCAGGATGCAGAAGAACATGGCGGCCGAGGCGTAGATCAGGCTGTTGAGGATCGACTGCATCGCGAGCTGGTGCGACAACGCCCCGGCGAAGTGCTCGCCCGTGAACTGCTGCGGCAGGATCGAGCGGTACCACGTGCCGTCGACCGCGATGGACGAGAAGATCACGCCGAGGTGCGGGAGCACAGCGAGGAACGTGATCCCGCCGAAGAACAGGATCGCGCCCAGGCCCTTGAGCCCGGTGAGCCGCTGGGTGGCGACGGCGGCGGTGGCCTTGTTCTGCATGGCGTAGGCGCGGCCGCCGAAGGCGAACTTACCCATGAGGTAAAGCGCCACGGCGACGACGAGCATGACCACGACCAGGGCGTAGGGCCGGGGGTTGGCCTCGATGTCGGTCAGGCCGTAGAAGACCTGGACGGGGGTGACGGTTTTGTACTCGAACATCAGCGGGGTGCCGAGCTCGGTGAAGCTCCAGATGAAGACGATGGTGGCACCCGCGAACACGCCCGGGAGGATCAGCGGCAGCGTGCAGCGGAAGAACCGCTTGAACCGCCCCGCACCGAGATTCAGCGCCGCTTCATCAAGCGAGGGGTCTAGGTTAGACAGCGCCGCAACGATATTGAGGTAGAGGATGGGGTAGAGGTGAAGCGCCTCCATGACGACGACCGCCCAGAAACGCCCGCCCAGCCCCCCGCCGAGGAAGTCGATGCCCGGTCCCGCCGGGTCGATGAGCCCTAGCTTGGCGAGCAGCGAGTTGATCGCCCCGAAACGCCCGAGCAGGGCTTGCAGGCCAATGGCACCCACGAACGGCGGAAGGATCAGCGGGACCAAGACCAACGCGCTGACCGTCGCCTTGCCGCGGAACTCGTACTTCGCCGCGATCACACCCATCGGCAGCGTGACGATCAGACACAGCAGCGTCGTCGCCACCGCGATCATCAGGGCATTGAATAGTCCCTGGCGGTACAGCGGGTCGCGCAGCACGCCGACGCCATCGCCAATGAAATACTTGAGGGTGAAAGCCCCGGTCGCCTCGTCCTCGAAGCCGCCGCGCACCGTCAGGAAGATCGGCCAAATCAGAAAGACAGCCAGGATCGTCAGGATCAGCCCAAAGAGGCAGTAGCGGTAAAACTCGCGTTGCCTGCCGTACATCCGCTGGGGTGATGGAGAGGTCATGGGTGCCCACAGTAACCCCAACTGCGTTGCGGGGAAAGCGTTAGACGCGGGCTAACCCATCGCTCACATTCAAACGGCCGTTACGCATGACGTCTGGGAGCTCATCCGCCAAGGAGATCGGACATGGTCATGAGTTCTTCGACACTGGTGACATTACCCTGCTCATCGAAGTTCACGTTGTAGGCGTTTTCGGCATCAAACCGGTATTCAAAAAAGAATCCCAGGTTGTAGGAACCGTTCTGGATCTTGGTCGCGAATGCCGCCTCGTCGAATTTGACGATCGGCCCATGCAGCCGATTAGGGTTATTCGAGAAGGCCGCAAATTTTTTCGGAGGTCTGATGTCAACGACCTGCTGCCAACTCATACCCGGCTGAACCTGCGAGATGAACTCATCCGCACCCGCAGCGGGGTCGAAATCGGTGACCCCCCCGAACTTCACGAGCAGAGCCACGCCCACGATGACGACGACAAGCAAAACGGCCAAAACTTTCATGATCAAACCCCTGAAAACTGGAAGAAAGCGATAGAGCGAATACAACCGATGCAAGTAGAAGAGTCCAACTGTTCTAATAGGATTCTCCTCGGATCCCGCGGCCCATGTCAAGGCTCCGCCACCTGAGCACCGCACCCCATCAGAATTCATCTCAATTCACCAGCCAAACCGAATCTGGGGGACTAGTATTCGAAATCTATGCCTATGTAGATTGCTCAATATTTCAGCATCATTTCTGTAAATTGTTTTCATTGCCTGATTTTTCACATATTTCTTGACAGATAGGCCACATCGGATTAGAATTCGTGCAACAGGAGTGAAACAGTTTCATTTTAATACGTCATTCTGACTCAAGACTCCTTGTTTTTCCCGTCTTTTAAGGTCCAGGCATGTCCAGCGTTCGCCAAATCGCCCGAGAAGCAGGTGTTTCCATCACCACCGTTTCACGGGTCCTGAACAACCACCCTCGCGTCAGCCAAAAGGCCCGTGAGCGTGTTTTGGCCGCTGCCAACGATGCCCGCTATGTCGCCCCCGTCAGCAAGCGATCCACGACCAATATTGCCCTGCTTTACACCGGCGAATCCTCCCTGGGCTCGCCGTTCGACTCTCAGGTGATGTGGGGCATGTCCTCCGGCATCGAAGAATACGGCTACGACCTCATGGTGCTCGACGCCAAGCGGTCACTCCAGCCCGGCGAAACCTACACCCAGATGTTTATGCGTAAAGGTGTCCGCGGCGCTGTCCTCCGCACCACCCTTTCGACGCGGCACATCTGCCTGGCGATTGCCGAAGAAGGCTTCCCCTCGGTCGTCGTGGGTGACCGGTTCGAACACCCCAGCATGCGTTTCATCTATTCGGATTCGCGTGAGCCCAGCCGTGAAGCGATCGAGCACCTCATCGCCCTGGGGCACACCCGGATCGCGATCTGCCTCAACATCGTGGACGACTCGGACCACGCCGACCGCCTCGCGGGCTACGAACAAGCCCTGAGCGACCACGACATCCCGCTCGACCGCAAGCTCGTGATCCGGGCCCACGCCAACCGCACGGGTGGCGAGCAACTGATGCGGCGGGTGGCCTCGATGGCCGACCGCCCCACCGCGATTTTCATTACCGACCCCGCCGCCGCCGCCGGTGCTTTCAAAGAAGCCCGTGCGTTGGGTCTGAACGTCCCCGAAGACATTTCGATCATCGGGTTCGACGACGGAGACCTTCGTTTTGATATCTACCCCGAAATGACCGCCGTGTGCCAAGACACCGGCGCGATCGGCCAGGAGGCGATGACCGCTCTGCACGAAGTCATCGAGAACGGCCCGGGAGAAACACTGCCCGTGCGTAAAGCGCGACGGGCATGGCTCGAAGTCCATCACTCCACCGCTTCACCATCGGTCGAAAGGAGGGCCGAATGACGTGATCACTACCCCTAGTGAGGGAATAAGAAAAAGGTCGCTTCGCCGCTGCAACGACGAAACGACCGGTTGAGCAAAACACGACTGCCCTGCTCACATCCCATCTTATCGCCCATCTGAATCTACGTCGGCCACTCATCTGCGTATCACAACATTAAATGTTTTTGTTTTCCGTGCGTTTGCACACTTTTCTTCCCCATCCCCGAAAACAGGCTGGGGTTAACACCTTCCCATCTGGAGGAATTTGAAATGAATCTTTTGTCTCTCTCCACTCGTTTTGTGGCTGCGGCCGCCGTCGCCACCGCGCTGAGCACCAGCGCCTCGGCCCAAATCGAACTCACCACCAACGGTGACTTCGAAACCGGCGACCTCACCGGCTGGACCCAGTTCGAAACCGGCCCCGGCCAACAGTCCGTGACCACCTCGAACCCTTCCGCCGGCACCTACGCCGGTAACATCAACAACGACGTTGCCCTGAGCAACTCGCTGTGGAAGCAAGCCAACATCGGCATCGGCCAAGTTGCCATCGGCGACAAGGTCACCATCTCGTTCGACGCCCGCGGCTCGTACGCGGTGCCCGGCGGCGTTGCGTTCGCTGAGTTCTTCCAAGAGCTCTCGGGCGGCGGTACCTCCGGCGGCGGCATCCTCGGCGGTGCCCCCCTGGCCATCAGCGGCGATCCCGAAGAGTGGACCACCTTCACCTTTGACTGGACCATCACCGGCGACGTCAGCGGTGGTGTGACCCTGCAACTCGGTGCGACCAACGGCCCCGCCGGTGGCACCAACATGTTCTACGACAACGTCTCGGTGACCGTGCCCGAACCCGCCTCGATGGCACTGGTCGGCCTCGGTGGCCTGGCCATGCTGGCCCGTCGTCGCAAGGCCTAAGCCTTTCGGCCTAAATTTCGCCTTGGCCGGGGTAACACCCGGCCAAGGCATGTTTCAAGCATTTCCCGAATCATTCCCGTTCCCTTTGGAGGTATTAGAGTCATGAATCGTTTAACTGCTTTTGTTTGTACCGGCTTGTTGTCGGCGGCCGTCGCCCCCATGGGCGTCGCCCAACTCTCCAGCTACAGCCAAGACTTCGAAGGCCTGGACCGCACCAACACGTCCGCGCTGGATATCGACGGCTGGGGTCTTTTCGTCAACGTGTTCCAGTCTGATGGAACCACCCCTGTTTACAACTACGGCGTCTTCCCGGCTCCGAATGACATCGCCAATCCCAATATCTCGGTAATCAGCGATAGCTCTGCTGCTCCAGTTGGTGATCAAGGCTTGGTCATTTTCAATGACTATGCCAACGGCGACCACGGCAACGGCACCAACCGCCGCATCAATGTCAACGTGTTCCAAGAACAGACCATCAGTGCCGCGGATATCGGCAGCATCTGGGAATTCTCGTTCGTCGCTTCGCCCGACGCGAACACGATCGACCCCACCACGCTGGCCGACGCGTTCATCCGCACCCTCGACCCGCTGAGCGGCTTCGCCGCCACCAACAACATCACGGTGGACACGAGCTCGTTGGGTGCCGGCGTCACCACCCTGAGCCTGCAGATCGACCTGAGCGACCCCGCTCTGGACGGCCAGATCCTGCAATTCGGTTTCAGCAACACCGCTGATAACTTCAAGGCTTCGGGTGTCAACTACGACAACATCAGCTTCGCTGTCATCCCCGAGCCCGCCAGCCTCGCGCTCGTCGGCCTGGGTGGCCTGGCCGTGCTCGGCCGTCGCCGCAGCCACTGACACCATCACTCCCCGGCCAGCCGCTTAACGGCGGCTGACCGGCTTAACGCCTCGCCACCACTCACTCATTTCGACTCAGGACCCTTCCCATGAAACACCAAACCAAAGCCTTCACCCTCATTGAATTGCTCGTTGTTATTTCGATCATCGCACTGCTGATCGGCATCCTCCTACCCGCCCTCGGTGCCGCGCGGAGCACGGCTCGCGACATGGCCTGTCTGTCTAACCAGCGGCAGATTTCCATCGGCTTCAACACCTACGCCAATGAGAACAACCTGCTTCTCCCCCCCTCGTTTGACAACTCGTCGTTCAGCCCCAACACCTCGGACTGGACCACGCTCATCTCCGCATTCATCACCTCGAACTCCAGCCGGACCACCGAAGAATATGTGGATCCCGTCACCGGCGAAATTACCGGACAGAGCGAAGTCTTCCAGTGTCCCGCCGCGGTTTTACCCGACGGTCGGGCCCACTACAGCGCTAACAAATTGACCATGCCCGTGTACTTCAACGGTAACTTTGCCAATCCCCCCCTTAACAAGCTCTATAACCTCGACTTCCACAAGCGAGCTACCGAAATTTTCTGGGTCGCTGACTCGGGCCAACAAGACAACGGCGATGCTTACGCGGCGATGGACGGCATCAACGGTGCCACTTTCGCGACTCCGCCAAGCTTCTATAACTCTACTGACACCGACAATGACGACCCGATTAACGAAGGTCCAAACGTGGATGGCAGCGCCAATGGCGCTCTCGCCCTCGCACAACCCCGCTGGCGCCACGGTGCGGGCGGAAAAGAAAGCGGCAGCGATAGTGGCAATGTAAATGTCTTGTTTGCTGATGGACACGCCAGCAGTGTGGGACGAGGCGAATTTCTTGTTCGTAATGTTAGAGCTGACCCGTAACCCATAAAGCGTTTACTCGATCCACGCTGAGCGGCGTGCATCGAGCTTTTTAGATGCACTATCGCGTTGGTTCGGTGCCCGCACCACCCCGCACCCCCATCCCCATCCCCATCCCCATCCCCATCCCCCGGATTGGATCATGAAACTCCATCAGCCCCAAACACGCTCCGCCTTCACCCTGATTGAGCTGCTAGTTGTGATCAGCATCATCGCCCTGCTCATCGGCATTCTGCTCCCCGCTCTAGGGGCGGCCCGCAGTTCTGCCCGTGATATGGCATGCCTCTCGAACCTGCGTCAGATCGGCGTTGGTCTTTATGCGTACGCCCAGGATCACGATGAACTTCTTCCCGTCAGCTTCTATGGCGGAGGCGCCGCAGGAGATCAAGAAAGTGATTGGGTGGTACAAGTTTCTGCCTATATCTCCGGAGACGCTGCCAACACCTATGTCGGTGGCGGGAAAAACCTGCCCAGCCCCGTCATGCAATGCCCCTCAGCGATCATTGATAGCGGCCGCCTTCATTACGGTGCACACCCACTCATCTTCCCGGTCTGGTTCAATGGATTTGCGACGGCTCTCGGTCAATATCCGATGTATCAAATGAAACGCCCAACCGAAATCTTGTTCATTGCAGACGCGATGCAGAATACCGGCAATCCCAGCCAAGATGATGGCGATAGCTACGCTGCGCTTGACCGTCTTGATGGAGGCGGCAGGACACCAGCAGACCTTTGGAGTCCCGACGACTACTACAATTCTGGTAGTGCGGACAATGAGGACCCGATTATTGAAGGTGCTAATAAGGACCGGAATTTCGGTGATGGAGAAGGCGATCTGCGTTGGCGTCACGGAGCGGGCGATAAGTCTGATGGGAGTGACGAAGGTTCGGTCAACGGCCTGTTCGGTGACGGTCACGCCCAGATCAATCAACGCGGCACACTGCTGAAGAAGAACGTCCGCCCCGACTGATTCGTTCAATTTACAAAACCTATCGCTCTGACAGCCTGAATTAGTCTCTCGACAGGTGTATTTCATGAGAAGAGGTTATCGAGCCAAGCATATTGGTCTAGCCGTGGTGATCCTAATTACGGCTAGGCCAAGTTTGCTAACGGCGCAATGGCAGTTGACGTGGGCCGACGAGTTCGATGCTCCGAGCATCAACACGACCGACTGGGATGTGCTTACCCGTCGGGACAGCTTCAACGACGAGCTCCAGTACTACATTCCCGAACAAGCCGCGATCGCGCAGACCGAGGGGAGGTCGGTCTTGCGGATCACGGCAACGGATGAGCCCCTGGATGGCAAGGCGTATCGCTCGGCCCGCCTGGAAAGCAACTACAGCCAGGCCTACGGCCGATTCGAGGTCATGGCCCGCATCCCGACCACCAAAGGGATCTGGCCGGCGGCGTGGCTGCTGCCGCGTGATACGCCCTGGCCGTTGGGCGGCGAGATCGACATCATGGAGCACGGCGGGTCTCGCCCCAACGTGGTGAGCAGCGCCTACCACTGGAACAACGTGCCCAACTTCAGCCAATTCGTCTTCGGGGAATACCACGCCCCCGCGGGCCAGGGGCCGTGGGCCGACGATTTCCACGAGTATGCCGTGGAGTGGGACACGCGGGCGATCCGTTATTTCGTGGATGGGGTCAACCATTTCACGGTCACGCCCGACATGGCCCCGATCTCCTCCACCCCGATGAGCGTTATCCTCAACACGGCCGTCGGCGGGTTCTTCGACGGCAACCCCGACGGCACAACCCAGTTCCCCAACACCTTCGACATCGACTACGTCCGGGCTTATCAGCAGACCGGCAACGTCACCAACCTGCTGACCAACGGCGAGTTTTCGAACAACTCCAACGGCTGGCTACGGACCGGAAATACCTTCGTGGAAAGCCACGACCCCGAGGGCAGTCACGCCTTCGACGGCTTCGGCGACCACGCAATCAAACTCTTCGGCTTCGCCTCGAGCAAACTCATCCAGAGCGGCGTCTCGGTCACCGGCGACAGCGAATACACGCTGAGCGCCAACGTCCGGATCAACAGCAACGACTCGATCACCGGCACCAACAATCTGCTGGTTATGTGGATGGAGTTTTTCGACGGCAACAACAACTCGCTGGGCAGCGAGGGCGGCGTGATTGCCGACGGCTCGATCAACAACAACACCTGGCTGCTCCGTGAGCTCACGGGGGTAGCGCCCTCCGACGCGGTGTCCGTGAACGTGGGCTTCGAGTTTATTCAGCCCAACAACCAGGGCGGAGCCGTGTGGGTCGACAGCGTCTCGCTGACCGAATCGCTCGCGATCGCGCTGGCGGGCGACTACAACAACAACGGCGTGGTCGACGCGGCGGACTACACTGTCTGGCAGGACAGCTTCGGCTCGACCACCGACTTGGCCGCGGATGGCAACGGCAACGGGGTCATCGATGCGGCTGACTATACGGTCTGGCAGGACAACTTCGGGCAGTCCGCCAGCGGGCTCGGCGCCAACGTGAATATCCCCGAGCCCGGCAGCGCCCTGCTGCTTCTCCTGGGTGCGGGCGTGCTTTACCGACGCCGGGCTTAGTCAGACAGCTACTTCAGACGAGACATAAAAAAGCCGCGACGAGGATGACTCGCCGCGGCTTTGGTGTTTCACGAATGCGGTTCGAATTAGAACGCAAACGTGAGGTCGATGGTGAGCTTGGTGCGGTCAGCGAAGCCGGCCTCGTCGCCGTCGAAGTAGGCGAGCTTGGCGCCCAGGCTGAGGTTACTGCTGAGCTTCTTGGTCACGACGGCGTCGAACTCTTGGCCGAACTTGCCGATGGAGTCGTTGCCACCGAAGTAGTGGTAGACCAGCTTACCCTTCATCTTCCATTCCTTGGGGAACGGGATACCGTAGTAGATGTAGAAGTCTTCCAGGCCGTCGGCGGGCGTGACGAGGAAGACGTCCGCGAAGCCGTTGAACTTGTGCAGGGTCGCGAGCGGGGTGCGGAACGCGAAGTTGCCGTCGTCCGAGCCCAGGACTTCGTAGCCCACGCCGAACGTGCCGGTCTCGGGGACCTTCAGGCCCAGGTCGATGGCGTAGTACATGGCGTCGTAGTCGGTCGGGTTGTCGCCGGTGTCTTCCTGGTAAGCGAAGCTACCTGCGTAGGCCAGCGACATGCCGCTATCGCCCAGGGGCTTGCTGCCGGCCAGACGGACACCCACGGTGTCGTTGGAGTTGGCGGGCGAATCTTCGATGTCGAGGAAGTAGCCGAAGCCGGTGAGCTTGCCCACGTCCTTGATCTTGTAGGAGCCGTTGACGAAGACGATTTCGGTGTCTTTGAAGTCGGCTTCTTCACCGAAGATGCGGTTCACGCGGTTGATGTAGCCGCCGGTGAGATCGAAGCCTTCGAGCCCGAGGTTGCTGGAAGCACGCACGGCGTCGAAGGTCTGGTTGTCCTGGCGCCAGCCGACGTGGCCGATGAAGCGTTGGTCGTCGAGCGCGATCACTTGACGGCCGGCCTTCACCTTGAGGCCCGCGAGTTCGGCGTTGCTGTACTGGGCCCAAGCCTCGTTGAGCTCGGTCACCTCGGGGTCGGCGACGACGGCGCGGTTCAGGCCGGCGGTGCTTTCACCGGGGCCGTCGTTGTACAGATCGTCGTCGGCCGCGGTCACGTCTTCGAACTCAACGTAAAACTGGAAGCCTTCGTATTCTTCGGTCAGGTAACCGAGGCGGGTGCGGATGGTGTAGGCGTAGGCGTTGTCGAGGTTGTCTTGTTCGACAATCTCGGCCCGGGCCCGGACGTTCAGCTTCACGGTGCCGGACATGATCGCGTCGGCAAAGGTTTGCGTCGTATCGTCTTCCAATGTTGCCGGGGCATCTCCCTCAGCCTGCCCCAACGCAGGGAACGCAACCGCGCCCATACACAACGTGTACGGGACCAGGCTAGGTCGAAACTTCGAAAACAAACTCATCACAAAACTCTCTTTCAAATAAAAGTATCCGCTCGGGCGCAACACAGGCCGTGCCGCCGAGCGGAGGGTGTGGTTAGGGGTCCGCGCCGTTGCGGATGAACAAACTGTGGGGTTCTTCACTCAGGAAGAGGCCGGTTCATGCGATCAAGGGTCGGAGGACACCTCGACCGGCGAGGCCTGGCTGGGGAATATCTGGTCGGGGCCCATTACGATAGGCCGTGTCGCTTGGGTCAGGCTCCACGCCTCGTTGTGCACGCCTTCGGGCTTGTGGTCGATCAGCGGGTAGGGCAAGTCCAGCTCTGCGCACGCCTTGCGGTAGAGGTTGGGCTGCAACACCTGAGCCGCGAGCCGGTCGTATTCTTGTGCGGGGTGGTCGTTCGGATCGATCTGGCCCGCGTCGGCCATCTTCTCCAGGAACGTCCGGCCGTGGGACACCCAGGGGAAGTTCGCGGCGTAGCGGTTGAAGACCATGAAGTCCGAGCAGTCCCAAACCGGGCCGTTCTGCGACAGGCTGAGCTGCCCCATCATCGAGGGACGAACCGCTTCGTAGGGCACGTCCACGTAGTGCTCGGACGCAATCATGCGGGCCAGCTCTTCGCGGTTGGCTTCGTCGTCGCACCAGGCGGAGGCCGCGATGATCGCGCGGATCAGTGCGAGGTGGGTGGCCGGATGTTGCTCGGCCCAGGCGGTGGTCACGCCGAGGACTTTCTCCGGGGCGTTGTTCCACAGCTTGTGTTTGGTCATAACGATCCGGCCCCAGCCCCGCTGGACCGTGATCGAGTTCCAGGGCTCGCCCACGCAGAATCCGTCGATCCGCCCTTCCCGCATGGCGTCGGGCATGTCCGGCGGAGGAACCACCTGAAGGCGGACATCCAGATCGCAATCCACGCCCGCGGCGCTGAGCCAGTGGCGGAGTTCGTAGTGGTGGGTGCTCGTGGGGAAGACGCAGCCCAGCGTGATGGCCGGTTCGCCGTTCTGGGCCCGACGCTTGATCACGTCGCTGAGCACGAATGCCGACCGTTCTTCATCGAGCCCCGCCTCGCCCGCTGCGGAAAGCATCTCGGCGTAGAGCGATTCGCTGACGGTGATCGCGTTCCCGCCCAGGCTCAGGCACAACGCGCTCATCATCGGCACCGCCGCACCGCCGACCCCCAGCGTGGACGCGAGGGGCATGGGGTAGAGCATCTGCGACGCGTCGTAAACGCCAAAGGCGGTCTTGTCCCGGATGCTGGCCCACGAGCGCTCACGACACAGCGTCACCCGCAGCCCTTCGTGCTCGAAGAAACCCTTTTCGTAAGCGGCGACCAGCGGCGCACAATCGGAGAGCGGAATAAATCCGATCTGCAGATCCGGCTTTTCAATGACTATCGGTTCTGCTTGGTCGATCATGGCCTGACTCCTTTAACAACGCCCGCATCCGCATCCAGCAAAGCCGCCGCTTGAACAATTTCTTCGGCGACCTGGCCCAGGCGTTTCTTGTGATTCATCGCGGCCTGGCGGAGCAAGGCGAAAGCTTCTTCCTCCGAGCAAGACCGTCGTTTCATGAGGATGCCCTTGGCCCGGTCGAGAACCTTCCGCTCCTCAAGTGTCTGTTTGGTTTTCTTGAGCTCATCCACCACGCTCTGGTGTTGGTTGAACTGGGCGATCGCCGTCTCGATGACCGACGCGACCCGCGAATTGGCGATGCCGTGTGTCACGTAAGCGGAGACGCCCGCTTTCACCGCGGCCCGGATGGTGTCGCGGTCTTCATCGCTGGCGAACATCACCACCGGGCGCGGCTGCTTGTGGTGGATGGTGGTCAGCTGTTCGAGGGTGTCACGGCTGGGCGATTCGGTGTTGATGAGCACCAGATCGGGTTCGCTGTCGGCCACAAGCGTGTGCAGGTGGGTGTCGCCCCCGGTCACCGCCACGATTTCGTAGCCCGTCTCCGCCAGCGCCGCCGAGAGCGTTTGCGCACGGGCGGCGTCGTCATCGGCAATCATGATGCGTAGGGGTTTCTGGGGCGTACTCATGCGTTTCGGCTCCCCTCGTCGAGGTTCGCGAACGTTTCGTTGGGTGCGGCGACCAAGCGGCAGGCGGCGTGCTTGAGCTCGGGTTGCTTGGAAATCGCGTCGACCACGCGGTGCGTGGCGTAGTTGGCCGCGGTTTCGGGGTGGAGTGTATCGCCGAAGTGGAACGGGAGAAACACCAGGCCGGGGCGTGTGTTGGTTGTCACCGATACCTCGGCCAAAGCGCGGCCGTGCCGAGACTCAACCCACGCCAGATCGCCATCGACCAGCCCAAACCCTCCCGCATCGGACGGGTGCACGTCCGCAACCGGGTGCGGGGCAAAGCGGTTGAGCTCGGGTACGTGTCCCGTCCGACCGCGGGTGTGCCAGTGCTGAGCGACACGGCCCGTGGTCAGGTTCAGCGGGTATTCATCGTCAGCGGTTTCAGCGGTGGGCTCGTAGCTCGCGGTGCTGAGACGGGCCTTGCCCGAAGGCGTGGGGAACACGCCGTCCACATAACGCCGAAGCGTGGGGCGCTCGGCGGCTGCGGGATACGGCCAGTGAGTACCGCCGTGCTGATCGAGCTGCTCGTTGGTGATGCCCGTCATGTCGCAGAGGGTATCGGCGGTCAAACGGCGGAACTCGTCCCACACCTCGTCGCTGTCCGCAAAGTCGAAGCCGTGGAATCCCATGGCTTGAGCAATATCGCAGACGATCTTCCAATCGGTCCGTGCTTCACCGGGGATGGGCAACGCCGCATCGCTACGGGTGATGAGGCGTTCGCTGTTGGTCATCGTGCCGCGTTTCTCGCCCCACGTCGCAGCGGGCAGCAAAACGTCGGCATAGGCCGCGGTCTCGGTGTCTTTCAGGCAGTCCTGCACCACGACCAACGGCGTCTCCCGCAGGCCGTGCTGCGTGACGTCCAGATCGGGCATGCTCACCGCCGGGTTCGTGCACGCGACCCACAACACGCCGAGCTCGCCCCGCGCCGCGGCGTCGAACATCTCGACCGCGGGCCGACCGGGCTCCGCAGCGATGCTGCCCTCGGCAAGGCCCCAGGCCTGCTCGAGCGCCTCACGGTCGGCGTCCACCGTGACCTTGCGGTACCCCGGGAGCTGGTGAGCGAGGTAGCCCACCTCGCGGCCGCCCATCGCGTTGGGTTGCCCCGTGAGCGAGAACGGCCCCGCCCCCGGCTTGCCGACCTGGCCCAGCATGAGGTGCAGGTCGATCAGCGCGGTGTTCTTGTCGGTCCCCCGGCTGCTCTGGTTGGTCCCCATGCAGTAGCAGCTCAACAGCTTGCGGCCGCCGCCCATCCACTCCGCCGCCTGCTCGATGTCCGCTGCGGGCACGCCGCAAGCGTCCAGCATCGCGTCGACGTCCAGCTCATCGAGCTGCTGCTTCAACTCGGCAAACCCTTCAACGCTCTGCTCGATGTAATCCAGATCGAGGTCGCCACGGTCCAGCGCGGCTTTGGCCAGCAGCCGAAGCAGTGCGACATCCCCGCCGGGCTTCACCGCCAGGTGGAGGTCCGCGAACTCCGCGGTCTTGCTCCGCCGGGGATCGACGACAATGATCCGCGTGCCCTCGTGTGTGGCGCGACGCCGACGGATGCGGTTGAACAGCACCGGGTGGTTCGCCGTCATGTTCGCCCCGATCAGGAAAAACGTGTCGGCCAGGTCCATGTCTTCGTAGCACGTCGGCGGCCCGTCGCTGCCGAAGCTACGAACATAGCCCGCCACCGCACTGCTCATGCACAGACGGCTGTTGGTATCGGTGTGGTTGCTGCCCAGATAGCCCTTGAACAGCTTGGTGAATAGAAACGACGCCTCGGTGTCGAGCTGGCCCGAGCCGTACCACGCCACCGCGTCGGGCCCGCGTTGCGTCAGCGTGTCCTTGATGCCATCAGCCACCTTGCGGATCGCCTCGGCCCAGGTCGCCGGGCGAAGCGGCCCGCCCTTCTCATCCCGGATCATCGGCTCGGTCAGACGCCGGGAAGCATCATCGGACTTGAACAGCAACGCGCCCTTCGGGCACATCATGCCGAAGTTCGGTGCCGCCTCCACATCTGCGTGGATCGACTTCATCTGTCCGCCCTGCACCTTGACCTCGACGACACAGCCCACGCCGCAATACGGGCAGGTTGCGCGTGTCATGTGCTCCGCTGTGTCGGGAGCATAGTCGACATCCGGGATAACGTTGAGCGACGTAATCACCATTAACCCATCAAGAGCACCACCGCACGGACACTGTCCACCACCACCACAGGGTAAGCCAGCGCGTAACTCAGGCCGGCATCGCGGACCGCATCGAAACGCTTAAGGCCGGCCTCGCTCATGGCTTCGATCCCGTCGAGCAGCACCGGTTGCTCCGAGGACCACGCCCGGGCAGGCAGCCCGTCTTTGTCGCTAACCGCGAACACCAATTCGTTGCTGGCGTTGGCCAGGTCGACCAATCCGCCGTAGACGCCCTGGCTCCGCGTCAGGACGCCGGGCTTCTCGGGGTCTTCCATCCAGATTTCGTGCACCCTCGCGATCGGCGTTGCCGCCGAGGAGAGCATCAGGAACACGGACCGCAGCTCGGTCCGCTGCATGATCGGCAGCCCCAGTCCGACCGCGAGCCCATCGCTCTCGGCGCCGGAAGAACGCAGAAAACCCTTGGCCGTGGCCAGGTCCGGCACGATGCTGGGCAACGCGGTCTCCCAGCACTGACCCGGGAGCCCCGCGCCCTTGGGGAAGTTCACGTAATGGCTGATGCGTGCGAAACGGTCCAGCCCCAGGTGGAACGACTGATCGAGGCTGAGTTCAAACCGCCCCTTGGTGCCCGCCCAAAGCTCCACCGCACACTTGGCGTCGGCACCTCGGCGGAAATACATCAGAAGGATGGACTCGACTTTGCCCTGGGTGTAGCTGGGCAGCAACGCCGCGGCACCGAGGCCGTGGGCTTCGGCCGCTTCGGCCACCAGGAACCCCAACTCCGACAGCTCTTCGATGATCATCGGCTGACCGGTCGACGCGACCTGGCCAAGCGGCCCCTGATCCAGGGCGATGGCGCTCTGCGAGGGAACCCCCCGCAGCGTTTCGCACTCACCGTAGAAGCCGGCTTGAAAATCGATCGTGCTCGACTGGGTGTTGGGACGCCACAGCTCGGCTGCGGCGAGGAGGGTCTGGGTCATGGGTGGGCTCTGGATCATGATCGTGGGCAACTCATCAAACAAAAATATGGAAGAGCCTTAGGCGTGCGCTGGCATCGCGGCAAACAACTGCAACTCGGTGTCCTTCTGCTTGAAGGTTTCGTTCGTCACACTCGGCGACTCGAAAACGTCTTCTTGCGGCTCGACGACCTTGGGCTTGTCGCCGGGCTTTTCCTTCTCGTTTTTCGCGAGGAAGTCGACGAGGCTGCCACGCAGGTCGTAGAACAGGTCGGAGGCGAGGATCTCCTGGCGTTTGCGGGGACGCTCGAATGGAACATCGAGCACCTGCCCGACCTTAGCCCGCGGGCCGTTGGTCATCATGCAGACGCGGTCGGCCATGTACACCGCCTCATCCACATCGTGGGTGATGAGCATGGTGGTGATGCGTTCTTTGTCGAGGATGCCCAGGATGGTGTCCTGCAGGTCCATCCGGGTCAGCGAGTCGAGACGGCCGAACGGTTCGTCCAGCAGCAGGAGCTTGGGCCGCAACGCGATCGCCCGGGCGATACCCACACGCTGCTGCATGCCGCCGGACATCTCGCGGGGGTACTTGTGCATCGAGTCGGACAGGCCGACGAGGTTCAGGTAGTACTCGACGATCTCTTTGCGTTCCTGCTTGGTGCCGTGGGGGTAGCAGCGTTTCACGCCGAGCATGACGTTCTGGAACGAAGTCATCCACGGAAGGAGGCAGGGTGCCTGGAAGACCACCGAACGATCGGGGCCGGGGCCCTCGATGACTTCGCCTTCAACAAGCACGTCGCCGGAGGTGATCGGGTTGAGGCCGGCGAGCATCATGAGCACGGTCGATTTACCGCAGCCCGAGTGGCCGATCACGGAAATGAGATCGCCCTTCTTGATGGTGAGGTTGTAGCCGTCAACCACCTTGATCGGGTCGCCGAGGGGGTTGGGGTAGGCCTTGACCAGGTTGACGATCTCGACGTACTTGGCGTCGCGAGCGGCTTGGTTGGCTGCACTAGGTTGGAGCTGTTCCATTTGGTGATTTCGCGATTGGGTGATATAGCGATTGTTGTCAGGTACGGAGCTTTATTTGCGGCGAACGAGATCGGTAACTTGCTTGACATTAGCCAAATCACTCGATCACCAAATCGCCAAATATCTAACCGACCGTGGTGTAGTGGGTGCGGAAGTCTTTGGGCTGGAGGTCGGGGAGGGTGAGCTCGTTGTTGAACTTGAGGCTCTTGGCGTCTTCGTTCAGGCTCATCAGGAAGCCCGAGACCTCGTGGCGGAGCTTCTTGAAGTCGGGGTTGAAGTTGAGGGTCGTGCGGTCACGGGGACGTTCGAGCTCAACGGGGTAGGAGTGGGCCAGGGTGGCCGAGGGGCCGGGCGTCAGCGGAACTATCCGGTCGGCCATGAGCGCGGCTTCGTCGACGTCGTTGGTGATCATCACCACGGTCCGGCGGTCTTCTTCCCAGATGCGGATGATCTCGTCCTGAAGGACCGAACGCGTGATCGCGTCGAGCGCCGAGAGCGGCTCATCGAGGAGCAGCACGTCTGGCTTCATCGCCAGGGTCCGGGCGAGCGACAAACGCTGACGCATGCCGCCGGAAAGCTCGGCGGGTTTCTTGTATTCCGAGTTGGTCAGCGTGACCATGTCGATGTAGTGCTGGATGTACTCGGCCCGTTCCTTCTTCGGCATCTCGGGAAAGACCTGCTTCACCGCGATCTCGAGGTTGCCCGCGACCGAAAGCCAGGGCAGCAGCGAGTAGTTCTGGAACATGATGCCCAGGCGAGGGCCGGGCTGGGCGACTTCTTCGCCGTCGAGTATGACCTTGCCCGTGTCGGGCTTTTCGAGCCCGGCGAGAAGGGACATCAGCGTGCTCTTGCCCGAGCCCGAAAAACCGATGACGGCAACGAACTCGTTTTTCTCGATCGACAGGTTCACGTTTTCGAGCACCTCGTAGCGGTTGCTCGGCGGGCCGTAGCCCTTGCTGACGTTTTGTAATTCGAGGTAAGCCATTTCTTTCCTTTGTCCGCGGGGTTGCCCGGGGGCGGTAATTCGTGGTAGTGCGCCCCCGGGCAGAGCCCGGGGCTAACGGGGGAACGTCGATATGATCAGATCGTCGCGACCGAGCCTTCGAAGCTCACGAGGCGTTGGAAGATGATCATGATGCGGTCGAGGATCAGGCCGATGATGCCGACCACGAAGACCATGCAGACGATCTTGGCGAACGAGTCGGTCGCCCCGTTGTTGAACTGGTCCCAGGTGAACTTACCCAAACCTTCGGACGAGGCGAGCAGCTCGGCGGCGATCAGCACCATCCAGCCGACCCCCAACGAAATCCGCATGCCCGCGAACACCAGCGGCAGGGCCGAGGGGAGCACGATCTTGAACAGACGGCTGAAGAAGCCCAGACGCAGCACCTTGGCGACGTTGATGTGGTCCTTGTCCACCGAGGCGACACCCAGCGCGGTGTTGACCATGGTCGCCCAGAGTGAGCACATCGAGACCGTCAATGCCGAGGCGATGAAGGCGATGTTGATGTCGAAGTCGGTCACCATGTCGCCAACAAACGGGATCCATCCGGTGATCCAGTTGGTGAAGGCGGTGAGCGATTCGAGCACCACGCTCTTGTCGGGGTCGGGGAAGAAGCCGCCCACGACGATCATGAAGATCAGGAGCCAAACGATCGGCGACACCGGCTTGAACAAAGCAATGAACGGGGTCATCGCCGCCATGAAAGTCCGCGACAGGCCGCAGCAGACGCCGATCGGCACCGCAATCGCCACACCCACCAGGAAGCCCGCGAACACACACAGGATCGAACGGAAGATCTGCATCGGCAGCGTCCAAGGCTTGGCGTAGATGCGGTCCTCGGTCTTGGCGAGCTTATTCTGTTCGCGGACGATCTTCTTCAGGGTCTTAAAGGTATCCGCGCCGCTGGCCCCCGCGTAGGCAACCTCCAGCTCGGAGAGCTTGGCTTCGGTCTCGGCCAGTGACAGCTCACGGCTGTCTTCACCGGCGACCTCAATCAGCTTGTCGATGAACTGCTTTTCGTCGTTGCGCTGCTTCTGCAACAACAACGCCGCGGTAACTTCGGGGGTCTTCTCGTCCTGGATCAGCTTGATCGCTCCCTTCAGATCACTCTGGGCGTCCTTCTGTTCTTCTTCCCAGGCGTCGAAGGCGAGATAGTCGGCCTTGAGTTGGTCGCGGGCCGCGGCATCGCTCGTGTCGAGTGCCTCCGCACGGGCCTCAATCTCGCTGAGCCGGGCCTCCTCCTCGGTGTCGGCGGCTTCCTTCATCTCGTCGAGCTTGGCTTGCAGCGGAGCAATCCGCTCGGCCTTCTCGGCCGCTTCAGCCTCACGGGCATCGTCCACGCCTTTGTTTGCTTCGGCAACCAAAGGCACGAGTTCGGCCTGACGGGCTTCAGCCGCCGCAACCACTTCGAGCCGGGCTTCGCCGGTCAGGTTGTACGCTTCGGCCTTAGCATTTTCTTGATCGTGTTGATTCTGGATGGAATTCCAGGCACTCAGCGTTTGCATCGGCGTAGGGACGCTACCCGACTTGGTTTTGTGCATAGGAGCAAGGATTGCCCAGATCGTGATGAACAAGGCGATGGCCGCGATGGGAACGGCACTGAATTGAGCAATCAGCTTAAGCTGCTTCTTGGGTTCTTCGCCGTAGCACAGTCGCACGTAAGGCTCGAGAAAGCCTAGGGCGGTCAAGTCGACGATCTTGAGGAGGATGGTTTTGAGTTTCTTGAGCATGGCGGGGTCTCAGGAGGCGGGCAGTGAGTCGGGTTTGGGAAAAGCCCCGGCGTGCCGTTAAACACGGCGGAGCGCGGTTAGGAAAGTCGAATTAGTCTTTGTGGCCGATCGCGTGCTTGGCGAGGTAGCCCAGGGGGTCCTTGCCGTCGTACTCGATACCGTCGATGAACTCGGCGGTGGCGGGCTTGTAGCCATCGGTGTCCCACGGCACGTCAGCCTCTTCGATGAAGCCTTCTTCGAGCAGGAGCTTCGCGGCTTCGAGGTAGATCGCGGGCTTGTACACTTCCTTGGCTTGCTCGTGGTACCACTCAGCAGGCTTGGCTTCGGTGACTTGGCCCCAGCGACGCATTTGCGTCAGGAACCAGATGCCGTCCGAGTACCAGGGGTAGGTGCAGTGGTACTTGAAGAACACGTTGAAGTCGGGCATCTCGCGGACGTCGGTCTTCTGGAAGATGAAGGTGCCGGTCATCGAGTTCTTGATGACGTCGAAGTCTGCACCGACGTAGTCGGGACGCGAGAGGATCTGAGCGGCTTCGACACGGTTGACCAAGTTGCCATCGGCGTCGGTTTCGTCGAGCCACTTACCGGCCTTGATCAGTGCCTTGGTGACGGCGAGCATGGTCTGCGGGTTTTCGTCGGCCCACTTCTTGGACACGCCGAAGACCTTCTCGGGGTTGTTCTTCCAGATGTCGTAGTTGGTGGTCACCGGCACGCCGATGCCCTTGGCGACGGCTTGCTGGTTCCACGGCTCACCGACGCAGTAGCCCTGGATGTTGCCGGACTCGAGGGTCGCGGGCATCATCGGGGGCGGGGTGACGGAGAGTTCGACTTCGGCGTCGGTACGGCCGCCGATGTCGGTCGCGGTGTACATGCCGGGGTGGATGCCCGCGGCGGCGAGCCAGTAGCGGATTTCGTAGTTGTGGGTCGACACGGGGAAGACCATGCCCATCTGCAGCTTCTTGCCGTCGTCGATGTATTCCTGAACGATCGGCTTGAGACCTTCAGCGGTGATGGGGTGCGAGGGCTGGGGCATATCGAGAGCCGAGTCGTTCTCTTGCATCTGTTCCCAGATGGAGTTCGACACGGTGATGCCGTTGCCGTTGAGGTCCATGGTGAAGGCGGTGATGATGTGCGCCTTGGTGCCGAAGCCGATGGTCGCGGCGATGGGCTGACCCGACAGCATGTGAGCGCCGTCCAGTTCGCCGGAGATCACATTGTCGAGCAGGGTCTTCCAGTTGGGCTGGGCGATGACTTCGACCGAGAGGCCTTCGTCTTCGAAGTAGCCTTTTTCTTTGGCGATCACGATGGGGGCACAGTCGGTGAGCTTGATGAAGCCGAACTTCAGCTCATCCTTCTCGACATCGAGCGGCTCGGTTTCTTGAGCGGCGGCGGGGGAAACCACGGCAGCGACAAGCGCCAGCGTAGAAAACAGCTGGCGGGTGCGGGCCCACATGGGGCGTCGGCGGGTGACGGACGATTCGGACATAGTGACAAACTCCAGGGAAAATAGGGAAAGCTGGGCAGCAGGGTTGCGTTAGCTTGGCCTTGTTCGCCGGAGTCGAGAGGTCGTGAATCGCAACAGAGGCGTTCAGAGACGGAACGAGTCCGACTGCAGGACGCCTTTGTCCTGAATGCAAGGTAGGCAGGGTCCACACAAACTTCGTGTGGCCGAGGGACACGTGGCAAGCGGTGTGCCAATCCGTCATCGTCGCGAAAATTGCCGGGCCGTCGCGCAGTGGATCAGAGCCAAACCGCGTGATTTAGCCCGCATTTATTCCGATTTGTCGTGTTCAAGCTCGGTTGAAATTGTTTGGGCATGGTTTCGACGAGTACGCCCAAGCGATGCGCATTTTCGCAGCAGTCACTCAACGAGGCATCGAAACTGCCTAGTTGTTTGTCACCCCACGGAAGAGCCGTTCGACCGTTTTCGACGCTTACCGCGGCGTGGACGCACTTCGCTGAATTGGGGTATCGATTGGCACAACGATTGCACTACAATCCCGACGTTAGACATCCCTACAGGACAACGGCGTCCGACCCCGAATGCATTTTCGAGGTCGGACTTTGTATTTCATATGGAAACGGCGACTCACCCCTACTTGATTCACACCGCGTCGCCCATGCTTTCAGGAGAACGTCATGCCTTGTGACGGCAAATCTTCACTCGCTCACGCCCCCCTCGATGGGTTCACCGATGAGCAACGTGACTATCTCGCCTCCATGCTCGACCAGATGGACCTCAACACGGTCTATAAAGCTGCGCACGCTGACGAGACAGGCGACGGCGGGAATGTAAACGGCGCTCGCATCTCGGTGTTCGGCACCCCGCTCGAAGACCTGTGCACCCAGGAACAGCTCAAGCTCGCCGAGCACCCCGACGAGATGTGGCCCAAGCTGCGTGCCCACGCCGCCGAGGCCAAGATGCCCGAGGGTGGCGACACCTTCATGTTCAAGCACCATGGCCTCTTTAATGTCCAACCCGCGCAGCCCGGCTTCATGTGCCGGATGCGCATCCCTGCCTGCAAGCTGACCGCCAATCAGTTTGAGGGCCTGGGCGACCTCGCCGAGAACCTTGCCGGTGGTTACGCCCACGTCACCACGCGGGGCAACCTCCAGGTCCGCGAGATCCAGCCGCAGAACATCATCAACCTGCTCGAAGGTCTTTATGACCTGGGCCTGACCTGCAAGGGCTCGGGGGCCGACAGCGTCCGCAACATCACCGCCAACCCCACGGCCGGGTTCGATCCGCAGGAGCTGATGGACCTCTCGCCCTACGCCAAGGCGTTGCACCTGCACATCCTCAACACGCCTTCGCTGCACGGCATCCCGCGCAAGTTCAACATCGCCTTCGACGGCGGCGGCGTGATCTCGGCCGTGGTCGACACCAACGACATCGGCTTCGTCGCCCACAAGCTCACCGATGAATACCTCGCGGCCAACCCCGAGGTCGCCGCAGCCTGCCCCGACGGCATCGTCATCCGCATCCTGCTCGGCGGGATCACCGGGCACCACGACTTCGCGATCTCGTCCGGCTTCGCCTGCACGCCCGACCAGATGAACGACTTCGCGATCGCCACCCTCGACGTGTTCACCGAGAACGGCGACCGCACCAACCGCAAGAAGGCCCGCCTCAAATACGTCCTCGACGACTGGGGCCACACCAAGTTCACCGAGACCGTGGAAGAACGCCTGCCGTTCAAACTCCTGCGTCTCCCCGAGGATGCGACCCACCCCCGCGGCCCGATCGACCGCCAGATGCACATCGGCGTGCACCCGCAAGCACCGGGCCCCGACGGCGAAGACCTCCGCTTCCTCGGCGTGTCGCTCTGGCTAGGCCGGCTCTCGCCCGAGCAGATGCGCGGTATCGCAGCGATCTCGAAAAAGTACGGCCAAGGCGACATCCGCCTTACCGTCTGGCAGAACGTACTCATCCCCCACGTCCCCGCGGATCAGGTGGATGCGGCCATCGCCGACCTCAACGCTTTGGGCCTCGACGTGTCCGCCTCGTCGTTCGCCGCGGGCGTCGTCGCCTGCACCGGCAAGTTCGCCTGTCAGTTCGCCTCGGCCCACACCAAAGAGCACGGCCAGGCCGCCGTCGAACACCTGCAAACCAAGTTCGAGCTCGACTCGCCGATCAATATCCACCTCACCGGGTGCACCCACAGCTGTGCCCAGCACTACATCGGCGACATCGGCCTGGTCGGTGCGTCCACCGAAGACGGCCGGGAGGCCTACAACGTCGTGCTCGGCGGCGGCAGCGATCACGACCAGGGCATCGCCCGCCCCCTCACCGGCCCGGTCGCCTACGACGAACTCAACCCCTTCCTCGAAGGCGTCATCGGTACCTACCTTGAAAACCGCGAAGACGACGAGACCTTCCTCAGCTTCACCCGCCGTCACGACGACGACGCCCTCAAACAACTCTTCCTGAAAGACGCCCCCCTCGCGGAGGTGACCTCCTCATGAGTACCGCCACTCCCCCCCAACCGATCACGCTTCCCGGCGAAGCCCCGTTCAACCCCGAGCAGCAGAAGTTCGTCGAAGGCTTCTTGTCCGGACTCGTCTCGGTCAAGAACGCCCAGGCCGCTGCGGCTCAGCCCGATGCGCCCGGCGCACCGATGACGATCCTCTACGGCTCGCAGTCGGGCAACAGCGAAGCCCTCGCCAAGCAGCTCCGCAAGAAAGCCCGCACCCAGGGCTTCGGCCCCGATGTCGCGGCCCTCGACAGCTTTGACTTCGACGAGATCGCCAACATCAAGCACCTGCTGATCATCTGCTCGACCTTCGGCGAGGGCGACCCGCCGGACAACGCGATGAAGTTCACCGCGAAGCTCATGGCCGACGACGCCCCCGACCTGGCCCACCTCGAGTACAGCGTCTGCTCCATGGGCGACCGCAGCTACACCCACTTCTGCAAAGCGGGCAACGACATCGACGACCGCCTGTCCGAGCTCGGCGCAACCCGCATCGCCGACCGCGTGGAGTGTGATGTCGCCTACGAAGACGACTACGCCGGCTGGACCGAATCACTCTTCGCCAGCCAAACGCTGATCGACGCGGCGGGCGACTTGCCCGTCGGCCTCGAAGAGGATGAAGACGACGGACACGCCGTCGGCGGATGGGACAAGAACAACCCGTACTTTGCTCCGGTCCTGCACGTCGAAAACCTCAACGGCGAAGGCTCGTCCAAGGAAGTCAACCACGTCGAAATCCTGCTCTCGGGCTCGGGCCTGGAGTACGAGGTCGGCGACGCCCTGGGCCTCTGGCCGAGCAACGACCCGATCCTCGTCGAGGAAATCCTCGCCCTCACCGGCATCACCGGCACCAACCGCATCCTGCTCAAGGGCGAGACCTGCCCGATCCGCCTCGCGTTGCAGGCCAAGCTCGACGTCGTCACCCTGACGCAGAGCACCCTGGATGCGCTGGGCATCGAGGGTTCGGTTGAAGACGTCAAGGGGCTGCACCTGATCGATGCCCTGCGTAAGTGGGAGCCCCAGGTCCCCGCCCAGGGGCTGGCCGACGCGTTGCGTCCGCTCCAGCCCCGGCTTTACTCCATCGCCTCCAGCCCCAAGGCCCACCCCGGCGAGGTCCACCTCACCGTGGGCGCGGTCCGGTACAAGCTCGAAGGCAGCGACCGCAAGGGCGTCGCCTCGACCTTCCTCGCCGACCGCTGCGGCTTCGGCGGACGGGTTGGGGTCTACGTCCACAAAGCCCCCCACTTCCACCTCACCGACAACGACACCGCGCCGGTCATCATGTGCGGCCCCGGCACCGGCATCGCGCCGTTCCGCGCCTTCCTCGAAGAACGCCAGGCCCGCAAGGCCGCGGGGGCTGAGGTCGGCGAGAGCTGGTTGTTCTTCGGCGACCAGCACGAAGCGACCGACTTCCTCTACCGCGAACAGCTCGCGGAGATGCAGGCCGACGGCACGCTGAGCAAACTCAGCCTCGCCTGGTCGCGTGACGGGGACGAAAAAGTCTACGTCCAGGACCTCATGCGGAAGAACGCCGCCGAGGTCTTCGCCTGGTTCGAGAATGGCGGCCACTTCTACATCTGCGGCGATGCCTCGCGCATGGCGGGCGACGTCGACAAGGCTCTGCGCGACATCATCGCCGAGCAAGGCCAGTTCGATGAGGCCGGGGTGCAGGCCTACATGGACAAACTCGTGGATGAACACCGCTACCAGCGGGACGTGTATTGATTATTTTGCGATTTCGTGATTTAGCGAATTGGCGATTGGAATTAATCCATCCGATTGGCATCCGCGCCACCTGATTCTGATTCGACCCCAACATGCCCATCACCAAATCGCCCAATCACCAGATAGCCGAATTTACGGTCATGCCTTCGCGTGACTCGGCGATCCGATTGAACGATTACTACGAGGTCTACACCGAGGCGAGCCCCGAAGCCGCCAAGGCCGAGGGTGAGCGATGTTTCAATTGCGGCGCAGCGTTCTGTATGCCCGACTCGGGATACGGTCAGGGGTGCCCGATCCAGAACAAGATCCCCGAGTGGAACGAATTGGTTCGTTTGGATCGGTGGAAAGAAGCGTACCATCGGCTGAGCGAAACCAACCCGTTCCCCGAGTTCACCAGCCGCGTCTGCCCCGCGCCGTGCCAGGACGCCTGCATCCTCGGCATCAACGAAAAACCCGTCCAGATCAAAGGCATCGAACGCGCGATCATCGACCGGGCGTTTGACGAAGGCTGGGTTATTCCGGCGGTCGCCCCCGCGCCTACGGGCAAACGCGTCGCGGTCATCGGTTCGGGCCCCGCGGGGCTGGCCGCCGCAGACACCTTGTGTCGACTCGGCCACGAGGTCACCGTGTTCGAGCGCTCGGACCGGCCCGGCGGGCTGCTCACCTACGGCGTGCCGAACATGAAGCTGGACAAGTCGGTGGTGTTTCGACGCATCGACCTGATGATGCGCTCCGGCGTGAACTTCCGACTCAACGCCAACATCGGCCAAGACATCAATCCCCAGCAACTGACCCGCGATTTCGATTCGGTTCTCCTTGCCGTCGGCGCCCAACGCGCCCGATCGCTTGATGTCCCCGGGATGGACCTGCCGGGCGTGATCAACGCGATGGACTACCTGACCGCCTCGGCCCGCCAACACCTCGACGCATCGGGCCCCGCGCCCGATCTGGATGCGGCCGGTAAAGATGTCATCGTCATCGGCGGCGGCGACACCGGCGCCGACTGTATCGGCACCGCGTTACGCCAAGGCTGTCGTTCGCTACTCAACATCACCCGCCGGGAACAACCCCCGGATGAACGCCCGGATACAGCCCCCTGGCCCGGCCCACCGAACACCTACACGCTCGACTACGCACACGCCGAGGGCGTCACCCGCTTCGGTCGCGACCCGCGTGAGTACCAGGTCCAGCCGCTGAGTATGGTGGGCGATACGCCAATCCCGTCTAACCCCGGCGGAGTAAGCGGCGTGGAAGTTCTAAATCTGGCTGACCAGACCAAGAGCATCCTCCCCGCGGACCTGGTCCTGCTGGCGATCGGTTTTGTTGGACACGACACCCCCCCGCTCGCCGCGGCGTTCGGCCTGGAGACGGACAAGCGCGGCCGACTCACCGACCAGGACTATCGCAGTGCGAATCAAAACGTCTACGTTGCTGGTGATTGCCGACGCGGTGCCTCGCTGGTGGTTTGGGCGATCCATGAAGGGCTCGCGGCCGCCCGTGCGATCCACCGCGATCTACAATCTGTTGTATGACGTCGCGCTCGACACGATTCCCTCACTACATCCTCGCCGGTGGCGAGAGCCGACGCTTTGGCTCGGACAAAGCCCGGCACCTTGTCGCGGGGCAAGCGATGCTGCGCCGGGTCGCCACAACTCTCGAACCGTTCAGCGCGTCGACCACCATCGTCGCCCGCAGCGCGGGCGCTTACGATGATCTGGGTTATCCCACCATCGCCGACGCGGTGAGCAACGCGGGTCCGCTGGCGGGCCTGATGACCGCCCTTCTTCACGCAGACGACGTTCGAGATGACAACTCACCCTGCTGGGTCCTGCTGAGCAGCTGCGACTTGATCCACGGCTCGGCCGACCTGATCGCACCCCTGATTGACCTCGCCACGGAAGATCGAATGGCGGCGGTCTATCTGAACTCGGGCCGATTCGAGCCTTTCCCAGGGCTGTACCACACCTCGCTCCTGCCGCACCTACGTCAAGCAATCGATACGAATCAGCTCTCGTTCCAAAGGCTCTTTCGAGCTCTGGGCCCGCAGATCGCCAGCCTCGATTTGCCCGCGGCGTATGGCTATTTAGACATGGACCATCGGCCCAAGGACTCGTCACTCCCACCGTCTGCTGAATGATGCAACGCCAAGAGCGTGATTCGTTTTACTTACCGGCATCCGATTGCCGGGTGACATAGACGTAGTACGCCCCGAGCGACTCGCCGCCCGCTAGCTCGAACTCCGCACGCATGTGAGTGAAGCCCTCGGGCAGATCGATTTCGAAGACCGAAATCCCCTGCTTATCCGTGACGGCTTGGGTCAATTGCTGTTCGCCCACCACGAGCGACGCCTGGGCGATGTCGAGCGGCGTGTCGCCCGAGTACCAGTCGAGGTAGCTGGGGTCGATGTCGCTCTTGTTCCACACCAACGGCTCGTTGCCGGGATCGCCGGGCGGCGCGATGTGCTCGCGGTCTTCGCGTGGCCAACGCCGCAGCTCGACTTGATACCGGCCCGCAGTGACGACATCCACTTCCCAGAAGCCGGTGTACGCCACGCCCTGCCGGACCTGTTTCTGGTTCCAGACCACATCGTTCTGCGAATCGGCGTATCGCCAGTCGTGCGAGTTCAGCTGCACCGTCTTGGGCCCCTCGGGGTCACCCACCGGCAACGGGATCGGCTTCTCCGACCCCGCGTATACGTGAGCCCACCACGCCTCGTACTCCTGCCGGAGTTGTTCGACGACCTCGGGGAACTCCGCAGCCAGGTTGTTCTGCTGGGCCCGGTCTTCCAGGATGTCGAAGAGCTTATCGCCTTGGATCAGACGCCAACGCCGGGTCATCACCGCGCTGTCTTTCCACTTGACCGGTTCCAAGACACGCTGGGAATCGGTGACCACGACCCGGGACTCCACATCCTCCAACTTCACGTTGCCGTAGAGCAATCCGCGGAGGCTGTGCCCGTCCATGTCCAGCGGCCGTGACGCCTCGACGCCGCACAGGTCCAGCAGCGTGGGCATCACGTCGATGTTCGCGGTCAACGCCTCGACGTCCCGCCCCCCCGTCAGGCCGCCGTCTGGCCAGCGGATGAAAACCGGCACGCGGTGGCCGCCGTCGTAGGGCGATCCTTTGCCGCCCCGGAGCCCCCCGTTGAAGCCCGGCTCGGGCGCCCCGGTCTTGCGGTCGATCATCGGGCAGGACGAGCCGTTGTCGGTCATGAAAATCACGATGGTGTTGTCTTCGATCGCCAGCCGCTGGAGCAACTCACGGAGCTGCGCGAAATTCTCGTCGATGTTCGTGATCATGCCGTAGAAGCGTGCCACGTGGTCCGGGACTTTCCCCGCGTACGGGTCAGCGTATCCGGGCGGGACGTTGTACGGGCCGTGCGGGGCGTTGGGCGCGATGTAGCAGAAGAACGGCTCTTCGGAGTTGTTCGTCACATGGTCTTCGATGAACTTCCCGGCCTGATCGAACCAGACGTCGGTGCAATACCCCTCGAACTTGCGCGGCTCGTTGTTCACAAGGTACGTGTCGTCGAAGTAGTCGTTGCCCCAGAAGTCGGGCTGCTGGCCGATGCCGCCCGCGGGGTGGTGGATGACGGTTTCGAAGCCGCGGTCGTGGGGGCGGTAGGGGTAGTTGTCGCCCAGGTGCCACTTGCCGAACATCGCGGTGGCGTAGCCGCCGTCACGCAGCACTTCGGGCAGCATCGTGATGGACTGCCGGATAATCGAGCGGCCGCCGATCGTGTGCCAGACCCCGGTGCTGCCCGAGTACAGCCCCGTCAGCAGCCCGGCCCGGGTGGGGGCACAGGTGGGGCCGACGTGGAAGTCGGTGAGACGGATCGCGTCTTCGTAGAAGCGATCGATCTGCGGCGTCTTGACCACGGGGTTCGAGGTGCAGGACAGGTCACCGTACCCCTGGTCGTCGGTGATGACCCAGACGATGTTGGGGCGTTGGGTGGCGGGAGCTTGAGGAGGGGTGTTGGGCTGAGCGGACATAGGAGCGGTGCCGAAGATAAGCAATAAACAAAAGACAATCGCCGCATGACAAACAGAGCAACACGGGGACGAATCACGGGTAGTCATGTTGGAACCTCTGCGGAGACAAAACAGATCGATGCCGATGGATTCTGAGCGTATGTTACCCCGTATTTGTCGGGCGATCTGGCTTTCAAAACTCTCGACACCCTCGCCCAGAACCCCGTTCTGGCCCGCCCTGCCTAGATTTTACTTGTAAAAATATTTTGTCGTATTTGAAATTAGACTATCATCTCAACGGCATCCCAAGTATGATCTTGCCCCTTATTGCATCCCCTTGAACTCACGAGAAACCCCATGGCTCAGCCCACCTCCCCCATCGCGGCCGATTGGCCTTCCCTGATCTCCCGCTTCTCCTGCCCCGACTGGTTCCGTGATGCGAAGTTCGGGGTGTGGTCACACTGGGGCCCCCAAGCGGTGCCCGGTCAGGGCGACTGGTACGCCCGGTTCATGTACATGGAAGACCAGCCCGAATACCGGTACCACTGCCGGACCTACGGCCACCCCTCCAAGGTGGGCTACAAGGACATCATCGAGAAGTGGACCGCGTCGAAGCTCGACACCGAAGAGCTCATCGGCTTCTACGCCGACAACGGCGCGAAGTACTTCATGGGCATGCTTTCACACTGCGACAACTTCGACCTGTTTAACTCTAAACACCACCCCTGGAACTCGGTTAACCGCGGCCCCAAGCGCGACATCCTCGGCGAATACGCCAAGGCCTCTCGCAACGCGGGGCTGCGTTTTGGTTTCTCCGAGCACCTCACCTGGAGCTACGGCTGGTTCAACACCAATAAGGGCGCCGACTCCACCGGCCCCTACGCCGGGGTCCCCTACGACGGCAACGACCCGGCGAACGCCAGCCTGTACTTCGAGCCCCACGACGACACGGAAGCCGCTTATCCCCAGAACCCTTCGCCGTTTTTTGTTGAGAATTGGAAGGCGCGGATGATCGACGCGATCGATCAGTTCCAGCCGGACATGTTCTATACCGATGGCGGGATCTTCGAGCAGGCTGGTCTCGATGTGATGGCCCACTTCTACAACCAGGCCGCCGACGGCGTCTATACCTACAAGAACGTCCCCGGGCGTCGCCCCGGGTTCGACAAGTATCTCGGCCAATATCAAGCCGGGGCGGGCATCGAAGACCTGGAGCACGGCGTGCTGGGCAGCATCATCGACGAGCCTTGGCAGACCGACACCTCCTCCGGGCCGTGGTTCTGGAACCCCTCCAGCAAGTACAAGACCCCCGCTGAGATCATCCACATGCTCGCGGACATCGTGAGTAAGAACGGCAACCTTCTCCTGAACTACACCCAGCGCCCCGATGGCTCGCTCGACGACGAAACCCATTGGACCGTCGAACAGGTCGGCAAGTGGCTCAACACCTGCGGCGAGGCGATCTACGGCACCCGGCCCTGGCGCGTGTTCGGCGAAGGGCCGACTCAGATCGGCGAAGGCGAGATGGGCTTGCAACAGAAAATCAGCTTCGGCGCAGAGGACTTCCGTTACACGCAACGCGACAATGTGGTGTACGCCATCTCGCTGGGGCGCCCCTCGGGCGGCAAACCCTGGGTCGCCAAGAGCCTGTCGGGCGAGTCCATCGCCGATGTCACCCTGCTCGGCTACAACGACAAAGTCGAGTGGTCGCTCCAGCCGGACGGCCTGCACGTACAACCCCCGAGCCCCCTGCCGGGTGATCTGGCGTGGCCGTTGCGCATTGAATTTGCTTAAAACTTTATCGAAATCGACATAAATCCTTAACACACAAGCGATTTCTTCGCTAGAATGTGAGATGGCACCTTAAGCGTTGCTTAAGCTTCTGTGCCTTTCTCTATCCTCACATTCACATTTCTATGCCGATTACCTTAAAAGACATCGCAGAACGCGCAAAAGTTAGCCAGGCGGCTGTTTCCATCGCCATGGGCAGCTCCGGACGCATCTCGGATGAAACCCGCAAGCGCATCTTGAAAATCGCCAACGAAATGGGCTACCGCCCCAACCTTTTGGTTCACGGGATCCAGAAGGGCCGGACCATGACCGTGGGCGTGCTGATGAATTTCATGCAAGACGCGTTCAACGCCCGGCTGTTCAACGGGATCCACGACAACCTGTCGACAGCCAACTATGTCCCGATCGTGCTGATGCCCAGCAAGGTGACGCCGGTTCTCGATCAGATCCACTCGCTGATCGACCGACGCGTCGACGGCATTCTGCTCCGCCCCTCTGCCGAGGCGCTGTGGGAGCGGCACCTCAACGAGGCGTTGGATCGTAACGTGCCCGTGGTCTCGGTCGATGTTGAGCCCCAGGCCGAGACCCACCACATCGACTTTGTGGGCACCGACGATATCGGCGGCGCCCAGATGGCGGCCGACGCCCTGCTCGAAGCAAACCACAAACACCTGGGCGTGATCACCACCGGATCGTTCCCGGACGGCATGTACTTCCGGCGGGAAGGTTTCGAGAAGCGCGTCGCGGAACACCGTCACGCCACATGTGTCAGCATCTCCGAGCCCTGGCGTTTTGACATCGATGGGTACGACGCGGCGATGAAGATGCTGACGTTGAACCCGCGCCCGACCGCCATCTTCGTCACGATGGACCAGCTGGCCCGAGGCGTGTATCGCGCCGCGAAGGAAATGGGCCTCAGCATCCCCGGCGACCTCTCGGTCGTCGGCTTCGCGGACAACCCCATCGCGACCCTGCTTGACCCCAAACTGACCACGCTCCACCAACTCCCCGAAGAAATCGGTGGCCGCGCCGCCTCGCTTCTGCTGCAGCGCATCAAAGAAGGCGATCAGCAAAGCGAACGCGAGCGCATCCTAATCAAACCCGACCTCGCGGTCCGGGATTCGATGGGACCCGCTCCCGCCGACTCGTGAAGCCCACCTGCGCACAATCAGAGTCGATCGACACAGGCATCGCCTGAGCGGCCAACTCAGCCGAGCCCGTAATCGCTCGGCTGCAGGTACATCTGGTCCCCCACCGCCTGCTGCCAGCCGCGTAACGCCGCAAACAACGGCTCATACACATCGCGATACGCCTCGACCGCATCGGGGTGGAGCGCCAGGTCATCGGTCTCGAACGGGTCTTCGGCGTTGTGGAACAACTGCCAACGCCCGAGGTGCGGATAAAGCACCAGCTTGTGGGTGTGGTTGCGGCACATGCGTTGGAAGTGCCGGTAGCATGAGAAGACGGTGTCGTGCGGCGGCTCGGCCCCGGCGTCGCCTCGGATCAGCGGCGCCAATGAAGGGAACTGCACGGTATCGGGAGCCGCAACGCCGGTGAGTTCCGCCACGGTAGCGTACACGCTGTGCTGGTACACCAACGCGTCACAGATCTTGCCCTGCGGGACGCCCGGCCCGGCGAAGATCAACGGGACCCGGACCGAGTGGTCGTACATGTTCTGTTTGCCCATGAGCCCGTGCTCACCGACCGCCAGGCCGTGGTCCGCCGTGAAGACGATCAGGGTGTTCTCGGCCTGGCCGTTCGCATCGAGCGTGTCGAGCACACGCCCGAGCTCCATGTCCATGTGGGTGAGGATCGCGTGGTATTCCTGGCGGTGTACCTTCACCACGTGCTCGGTCCTAGGCCAAGGCGCGAGCTGCTCGTCGCGCAACTTGAAATCCCCCTGGTCAAACGGGTGCTCGGGGGCGTAGTTGGGCGGCAGCTCGACATCCTCTAACGAATACTTCTCGAGGTACTCCGTCGGCGCTTGGCGGGGATCGTGGGGAGCATGGAACGCGCAGTAAGCCAGGAACGGCTGCTCGGGGTACTCGCTCTGAACCTTCAGATAATCGATGAGGTTCCGGGTCCACCGGGTACTGCTGTGCTCGTAGCCGGTGGGATCTGCTTCGTGCTCAAGCCAATGGCCCGCGCGGCCGCGGTCATCCGGCTCCCAGACATTGCCCGGCGAAGGGCGCAGATACGCGGACTGGGTCAGGTCGCCATCGGGATGGAGCTTGCTGAAGTTGAAGGTCGAGGAGTAGAACATCCCGCCCTGATCGTTGTCGCCGATCTTTTTGAAACTTCGCTTTTGGGATGCTTCGAAGTTGTGCCACTTCCCGACCATGTAAGTGTCGTAACCCTGCCGCCCGAATTCCTGGCCCAGCAGCGGGTAATCGCCACAAGCCTCGCCCCCGCAGTGATAGAGCATCCGCCCGGTATGCAGCATCGCGCGGCTGGGCATGCACACCGCCCCCTGCCAAGACCCCTGGTGGTGGGCGTGGGTAAACGTCGTCCCCCGCGCGATCAGGCGGTCGAGGTTCGGCGTCTCTACCTCGGGGTTGTTCAGCGAACCGATGGCCCGGTAGGTCATGTCATCCGCGATAAAAACCAGGACATTCGTCGGCGATGCAGAGTCAGCGTTAGGGGATGAACCAGACATATGAACCTCTTGGAGGATGTAAGTTTTGCGAAGATAAAACAAGCGTTCCGATTCACGGAACACCTGCAATCCTATCTACACGAACGGTAGTGTGGGACATGAAGCCCACACATCATTACTTGGTGGTGACGCGGTCAACCCGCAGCACCGCCGACGCCACTTTGCCACCCGCATCAGGGAAGGTCAGCGTGAAAGTCGTGGCGGCGTCATCGAGCAGATCGCCGGGCACCGGCACCTCGATCAGGCCGAAGAACGTCGGACGGCCGGCCTGATCGCCACCCGACCAATCGACCGGCACCTCAAGCGTTTGGCCGTTGACTTCTACCTTGGGCTGCAACGACAGCCCGGGGACACGGCCGATGGCCAAGCGGAGAACAGCGTCGCCCTCACCGGCAGGCAGGCCTTCGAAGACAAACTCGATCGGCTGGCCAGCTTCGATCGCTTTCAGGTATTCCGAAGCATAAACCCGCGTCTCGGTCTGCACACGCTCGGCTTCGTAAGGGCTGCGCAGATCGATGAGCAGTGCTGCGGCTTGGCCCACGCCGATCGAAATCTCGTCCGGGAGGCCGAAGAGTGTTTGCTCCGAAAGTAGCGGCGCCTCGTTCTCAGCCGTCAAACGACGCAGGGTAACCTTGGCGATGTCCAACCCATCAAAACCATCCAGCGCGACCGCCCGTTCTTCGGTGTCCATGTTGTGGAGCACCAGGGTATGGCGCAAGCCGTCGGCGAAGTAATGGCTGCGGATGTCGGGGTCACTGACCGTGGTCAGTCGGCGTTCGCCATCGATACCCTTCCAGAAGCGGTAGAACAACTCGAGCCCTGTGGTGACGTAGTTGTCGCCGCTGCGGCGAAACAGCAGGAAGTCCGAAGGCGCTTCCTCGGTGCTCCGCATCCCGCCCTCGATGCCGTAGGTCCAGCTGCCCACCCCGAGGATGTAGGGCACCGTCTTGAGCATCCGGTCGGGGTGGTCCAGATACATCATAAGCATGCCATTGAACGAGCCCAGCACCGGGACTTCCCGTTTCAGGCGGTTCGGCCATTCCTTGTCGGTCTGCGGCTTGATGATCCTGCCGTACTCCGAAATCATCTGTGGCTTGGCCACGCCCCACTTGATGTAGCTGTACGCGTCGATCAGGTCCATGATCGCCACGATGTTGCTGCCCGTGCGTTCGGCGTGGGTGCCCTTGACGTTGACGCCGTCATACAGGTGCGTCGCGAAGAAATCCATGTCGTCCCCGGCGATGTCCATGAAGGCCTTCTGCCAGTTGTTCCAGTGTTCGAAGTTCCGTGCCTCGACCTCGGCCCAGGCGGCCGAGTAGCCACCCACCAAGACATCGGGGGTCAGCTCCTTGATTCGCCGTGCGGTGACCACGTGCTGGTGGGACATTTCTTCGACGTTGGTTCCGATCTTCTTCGACTTCACAAAAGGTTCGTTAAACACCTCGTAATACTTGGGGCGGTCCTCATCGGTGTAGAAGTATTTGAGGAAGTTGGCGCAGAACTCGGCTGCGGCCTCGGCAGATTTCGGGCCGAATTCGGCGTAGTCGTTGCTCTCGATCCCCATCATCCATTCGGGGTGGGTACAAAGCACCACTTCGCGCATCGACTCGGGCCGGTACCGCTCGGGCATCGCTGCACGTTCGGCGATGGCGCTGGCCCCGGCTTCTTTGAGGAAAGCCACGTCGGGCATCCGTGGGTTGGCGGGGTCGGCGGGGGTCACTTGGAGCTGACCCGACTGCACACCGCCGTCGCGGCCGTAGTGGGCTTCGAGTTCCTCTTCGATGTAGATACGCTGCTCTTCGGTGATGTCCGGCTCGCCGGGGGTGGCGTGGATCGTGATGTACTTCTCACGCTCGAGGGTGGTGATCCCGCCGATCGAGCGGACCGTATCGGGTGAGACGGTCAATTGAACCGGCTCCAACTCCGCGGCGGCCAAGGGACTCAACGCCGTAGCCAAAACACATATCACGAAACGTCGCATAGTCGTCTCCAAGAAAAAATTGATACGGTCAGAATGACTTTTGAATAACGGAAAGATCGCTCAGCGCGTGGGCAGCGCCATGACCTCGGGATACTTCTCGTCCTCATCACCAAGCTCGGCCTTGAGCTCGAACAACCTGGCCTTAAGTTTCTCCACCACGTCTGCGTATTCCGGATCGCTGTAGACGTTGTGGTTTTCGTCCGGGTCCTTCTCCAGGTCGTAAAGCTCCCAGCCCGGCGGCGTCGAATACGGCAACGCATCGGTCGCGTCGAGGGGGAGGCCGTAGAAGTGGATGAGCTTGTAGCGCTGTGTGCGGATGCCGTAGTGCGCGGGGTTGTGGTGGTGGGTCATGTGCATCCAATAGCGATAGTAGATCGCATCGGTCCAATCCTCCGGCGTCTGCCCCTGGAGGTTGCTACGGAACGATCGACCCTGCATGCCCGGGTCGGATGCAATCCCGGCGTAATCCAGCAGCGTACTCGCAAAGTCCACGTTGGTGATCAGGTCTTGGTTCTGCGAACCCGCGGGGATCTCTCCGGGCAGACGCACCAGCATCGGCATCTGCAACGCCTCTTCGTAGATCCAACGCTTGTCGATGTAATCGTGCTCGCCCAGGAACATGCCTTGGTCCGAGGTGTAAACGACCAGCGTGTTCTCCGCGAGACCCGATCCGTCCAGGTAGTCCAGGAGACGCCCGACGTTTTCGTCGATCGCGGCACAGGTCCGCATGTAGTCTTTCAGATACTTCTGGTAGGCGGCCTTGGTCCGCCCTTCCGCGTCGAGGCCGGTCACGTCGAGCTGCCCCGTGACGTAGTCGGGCTGGCTCATGCGGATGATCGCGTTGCGGAACGGGTTGCGGTCCGAAACGGAAGTGCCGTAATGGCGGGTGCACGGGTCACGGCGGCTGTGGTCTTCCCAGAGGTTGTCTGGCTCGGGGATGGTGACGCCGTCAAACATGTACTCGTGGCGCGGGTGGTATTCGAAGTCGTCGTGCGGGGCTTTGTGGTGGCAGCACACCATGAACGGGCGATCTTTGTCCACGTTCTTGAGGTAGTCGAGCGTGAAGTCGGTAACCAGGTCGGTCACATAGCCTTCGTGACGGTCGCCGCCGGGGTCGCTGTGGCTGTAGCTCTCGCCCCAGTCGTGATCGGGGCCGATGAAGAAGGGGTTGGAGTAGTAGCCCTGCCCTGGGAGCACGTAGTACTGATCGAATCCCTGCGGCTCGCTGTGGACGTGCCACTTCCCGAAGATGGCGGTTTGGTAGCCCGCCGCCTGCATCATCTTGGGGTAGGTCGTTGCCTCGGTATCCAGCGAATCGCTGAGCGTGCGGACCCCGTTGATGTGGCTGTGTTGCCCGGTGAAGATCGTCGCCCGGCTCGGCGTGCAGATGGCGTTGCCGCAATGGCAATTGTTCAGCCGTACCCCTTCACGCGCGATGCGATCCAGGTTGGGAGTCTGAAACACCGAAGCGAGACGCGAGCCGTAAGCGCTGATGGCATTAGCGCCGTGGTCGTCCGACATGATGAACAAGATGTTGGGCTTGGTCGTGGGCATGAATGAACTTCTGAACAACAGAGATGTGAGGAAACCAAGCCGCAACTCAAACGCGGACAGGGATTTCGGACGGCGACATCCCTGCCGCACATCCGGTCAACATTCTACACAAACCGGCAATGGTCGAGCCTGATTCTCGCCGCGCATCACTGCTTGTAACCCGCACGGATCACCACCGTCCCGATGGCACCGCCCTGCTCATCGGGGAACGCGACGATCACCCGATTCTTGGCCTTCAGCAGGCCGGGGTCGATCGAAATGATCTTGGTCGAGGCGTATTCATCCGCGTTGGTATAACGCCCCGCGGAATCCTCCAGCGGCACGTCAACCTCCCGGCCGTTGATCTTCACCCGTATATCGGGGCTCGCCGTCGGGGGACGCGTCACACCGATACGCAAGGTCGCCTTGACCACCTTCTCGGGAGAATCGACTTCGACGCCAAAACGCATCGGCTTGCCGGGCTCGGCCACGACCTGGATGTCCTCGGCGTAGAACGGAACCTCGTTGATGGTGGCTTGGGCTTCGACTTCTTCCCCCAGAACCGAGGCAATCACGACGGCTTCACGGCCAGCGATCTGGATGCCTTCCAGCGACGACAACGAAGATTCTTTCAGCGAAGGGGTGTAGTCGTCGTTGCGCCCATAACGACGGATCGCATGATCTTCTGTGCCGGGCAACTGCAGCGACAGGGTATGCGGCTCATCGCTTAGGTTGTTGACTACCACGCGGATGATCGAACCTTCGATAAATGCAACCGCTTGCAGGTCGGGGTCACCTCCATCAATCCAGAGACGCTCACCCTTGAGGTCGCGGAAGAAACGGTAGAAGTCGAGGTTGCGCGACTCGACCCAATTGTTCTTGTCCGTGAAGTTGTAGGGCACGTAGGCGGTCGAGTAGTACTCGGGGTCCCAGTTCATCGACTCGAGCAAGATGAACGGCACCGCTTTCTTGACGACGTGGGGGTGTTCCAGGAAAGACAGCGTGTTCGCAATCGCCGCGCTGACCAGCACGTGCGACGCGATCGACCGCACACGCATCGTGTGATCGAAGCCTTCACCCGGGGGCAGATACTTCGCAGCGATTTCCGGGACAACGCCTTCCAGGAAGTATCCGCCGTGCTCGGAGATCACCAGGGGGAACTCTTGCCCGTAGGTGTGATACGAGTGGGACTGGACGAGGTCCAGGACGCCCTCGATGGGCAGGCCGCCGGTGATTCGGCCTGTCACTTCTTCGTTTTCCCAACGCAGGTAGTCGTACACGTGGAACGAGTAGAAGTCCATCTTGCCTTCGGTGTGCTCCATGAAGGTCTTAAGCCCACCAAACGCTCCGAAGTTGCGCTTGTAGAAATACGCGACGCTGGAGCAGGGCCCGCCGACCAACACCTCGGGCGTGCGTTTCTTGACCGCCTCCATCGTCTTCATGTGCCAGTTGGCCATGTGCGGATCGCTGTAGAACGACCAGTGCGGCTCGTTCACGGGCTCGAAGTAATGGGGGCGGTCGAAATCGGTATAGCTCTGCTCAAAAACAACCGCGGCGAGCTCGGCGGCGGCCTCGATGTTCTCCGGCAGATACTGCGCTTTGTGCCCTTCCTGAGCGGCGTCCGTGGTGACTTGGCCCATGAACTCGGGGTAGGCGTTGTGGTTGCCGTGGGCGACAACGTCCAGCCTGCCGCCCGACAGGCCTCGGAACAGATCACCCGGCTGGTCTGGTTTGAGCGATTGCTCGAGCTTCGCGATATCCGCAAAGCCCGGTCGGCTGGGATCTTCATCCACACCCGGCCCCCACTTCACAACTCCGTTGATCGGGCCGAGTCGGCGGCCGAACGACACGTTCAACTCACTCAGGAGGAACTTCATGCGGTCCGGCGAGTCGATCCGTTTGTCGAATCCCGTTCCCGGGTCGCACATCGCGAAGACCGCGTCGCGGTCCAACGCACTGATGCCCCCAATCGAACGCTGGATCGACGGGTCGATCTTCAACACCACCTCGTCGGCGGGTTCCGCCACCGCCGTCGTCGGCAAGACCGCAGCACACAAGACCCCGGCAATCCATTTCAAACCGTTTGAGCTAAGCATCAAGCGACTCCTTGACTAAGAACAAATATCACTCTTTCTCGAACGCGGGTTTGGTTTGCTCGAAACCATCATCGGCCTCGTCAACCGCCTTGCCCTGAACCGCACGCACCAGCCGGACCAGGTCGCGTGCGCCGCCGCAGGCGTACCAAATACCGGTGATCACCGCCATGAGCCCCTGAATCCCCAGCAGCCAGGCCCAACCCGTATACCAGGCTTCAGCGCTGTTGTTACGTTCTTCGGCACTCTGGAAGAACAAGAACCATGTGGTGATCGACAGAAAGCTAATCGAGAGCATGGCAGTCCATGTGATCGAGAGGCAGTACAGGAACACGTCAAACTTGGAGAACTCGTCCGTGATCCCGATCATGCGAAGGATGTTACGCCGCTTGCCGGATTTCTCGGCTTCCTTGGCGGCGGCGGTCTTGTCGTCATCGATCGCGTACTCACCGCGGTGCAGCAGTTTGTCGAGATTCGTCGGGACGCGGCAGGTCAGCGTCGACACCAAGGTGTACACACCGATCGAGATCAGGATGTTCATCACCGCCAAGTGCAGGCCGTTGATCGGCTCCCCCCCAACGCCGATGATCCAGCGAGGCACCTTGTAGGGTACCTCGGTGCTCTGCACAACACTGAGGATCGGGATGTTCTTCAGCTCCAGGTGGATCAGCCCAAAGAGGTTGATGCCCTCGGCGACGAGGTTGCGACCGTTGAGGAAATAGATTGCGTAGAGCGATAGCGAACTGCCTACCAGCATGCCCGCCCAGGCCCCCGCCGTGGTGCCACGACGCCAATAGAGGCCGCCAACGATCGCGCACATCGCCCCGCCGGTGTAGATCGCCCCGGTGATCTGGAACCACATGTTGATGAAGTCAGTCAGCCGCCATAGCGAACTAAAGAACAGCGCAAACAACCCGACACCAATAATCGCCAGCCGCAGGTAGAGCAGGTGTTCTTTGGTCGAGAACGGCTTCTTGCGGAACGGCATGACCACGTCCTGCAGGAAGATCGAACCCCAGGAGTGGTAAGCGGAGTCGTCGGTCGAGATCGATGCGCCGATCATGAAGACAGCAAACAAACCCATAAGACCGGCGGGCAAGACAATGCCCAGAGCCGTCGGCACAAACTGTTGACTCTGCAGCAGCGGGTCTTGGATAGCTTGCGCGGCCTCCTGGATCGCCTGCTGCTCCTGGACGTAATTTGCGTTCCATATCGTGCAGTAGATGAGCGTGACCGCCGCGACGCTGCCGAGCGTGATGGTCATCCAACGCCAGCCGCTGAGGATGCCGCCCATCCGTCCTTCGTGAGGCGTGCGTGCCGCAGTGAGATAGCCCGATCCGCCCTGCCACACGCCGACCTGACTGATCATGATCAGGCCCATCATGATGAAGAACGGCACGCTGAACGCTCCCTCGTTGCCGAGCTTCGACGGGTTCATCATCGAAGCGTCTTCAGCCCGCTCGAGGATCCGCACCATGTCGGGGTAGTCTTCGTTGACCAGCAGCCGTGTGGAGCGGTAACTCCGCGCGGCCTGGGTCAGGACCGCCGAGCCATTCGCCAAGGTAAGAAGCGCCTCGGCCTTCGAGTCGTTTTCCGCGTCATCGTCGGCCAACAACGCGTTCGCGTTGTCCAAAGCAACGGCTTTGGCCTCAGCGACCCCGGTCTCAAGGGCTTTCGCCAGGTCCGCGTCTTCTTCGTAGTCTGCTGCGGCCAGTTCGAGGCCGACCAGGTCCAGCTCGCGTTTCTCGGCCGCCAGCACGCGGGCTTCTTCCACGCCCTGGCCCAACGCATCGAAGACCTCTGGGTTGTCACGGAGCACCTCAAACACACCGGGCATCGCCGCCTCGAGCGCCGCGTGGTGTTCCCGCACGGGGGCGACCCGCTCTTGATACCACACCGGATATTCCAGCTGGTCGCCACCGGTGGTCTCCAGGACCCGGATGTCTTCCGAGGCCTTGAGTGTGGTCATCAAGGTCGACCAGCCCACGGTCGAGAGCAGCAGCGCAATCATCGCCAGCAGAGCGACCGTGCCGATCGTGCCTTGGAAGAAGTCGGTGACCATGATGGTGATCTGGCCGCCAGAGATCGCCAGGATCACACCGAGGCTCACCATCACCAGCATGACCAAGAAGTGCGTGCCGCACTCCCATGGCCCGAGCGTGAAATACGTCACCTGCGGCAGATCGAGGAAGTAGACCAGGAAGTGCGCGGTCACGAGCGGGAAGACCGCGCAGTTGAGCATGCCCGAGATAAACGCAACGAAGCCCGCGAAGATCCGGAACTTACGGCTGTAGCGCTTCTCGAGGAACTGCGCCATCGTCAGCGATCGTGTCTGGCGGTAGCGATAGGTGACCCACCCGGTCAGCGCGAGGATGGTCCCGATGGGCATCATGAGCATGCCCCACCAGATGCTGGTGATGCCGTTGCGGTAGGTGCCTTCGAAGCCGCCGACGATGCCGATCGCCGAGCAGAAGGCCATCGAGTTGGCGATGGTTAAGAGGTACCGTCCTGCGCATCGTTCGGAAGAGAGAAAGCCCGCCACCGATTTGGTGATACGGTTGGTGAAGATCACGATGCCGACCAGCAGGAGACCAAAGGCGGCGATGATGATCCAGTCAACGGTTTGCATGTGTGAGCCTGTTCAAGAAGAGATGGCAGGATTGGGTGGCGGATGCCTGACGCGGCAGAAGACAGTCGTATGTTCGTGGCAAACTGAGATACACGAAGCGGGCACAGCGAACTTAAATAGTTTACTTGCTGAGTATCGTATTGCCAGCCCCGTCTCGACGGGGCTGGCACCCGGGGTAGCCGACAGGGCAATACGTTCAGACCGCACTGCAACGCCCTCGGTCGGGAATCACTCGGGCAGAATGATTTCGTCGCCGATTTTCAGTTTTTTGGGGTCGATATCGGGGTTGGCCGCTTCGATGTCTTTCATGCGCATCGGGTCGCCGTAGACCGATTTGGCGATCTTCCAGAAGGAGTCGCCCTTCTGGATGGTGTAGGTGCGGGGGGCCGCGGGCTCGGGTTCGGGCAGCGGCTCGATCGCATCCACATCGTCGGAAAGCATCGCGTCCTCATCACCCGCGTCCATCGGCTCGATGAACGCCACATCCTCTTCCGCAGCGTACTGCGAGGAGGTCTCTGCGGGCGGCGGACCGGGGACCTCGGCCATCTCGCCGGTGTCTTGCTCGTAGAGACGGTTGACTTGGCTGCATCCAAACGACAGGGTCAGCAGACCCGTCAGGCAGAGTGAAGAAAAGACCGGGGTGTTCATGGGCATAGACCTTGGGGTGCGAGAATGTCTGCCGGGAAAGACCCCGGCACCGCCAGCGAATCGCCTGATTCTAAAGGATTCACCTCCCCCACGCGACACGCCCCAAGCCCAACTTTGCGTTCGGCCTGTCAGATGAGTTTCTGCCCCGGGAGCAGCGGAGGAACCGGCACCCCGAGCGTTTCCACGACCGCCCGGAACAGCTCGCTTTCCCGTGCGGTCACCTGGCGATCCGAGGCGATCGCGGAGGCGCACGCCTCGATCGCCAGCCGCTGGGACTTGGGCTCCAGGCCCGAGAGCTCGTCCACCGCTTCGGTCAGCCGTGACATCGAAACGCTCTCTGAGGGCAACAGTTCGAGCCCCAGCTGGGGGACGTGCTCCGCCGCCGCCTCGAAGGCCCGCGACGCATCCCGCGCGTTACCCGCCCCGACCCGCGAGAGGACCGACAAGACCACGGACAACGCGTTCCGACCGGACGCGAGCTTTTTCTTGCCCCCGCCGCCACGAGACGGCGCGGCCAGATGGCGCCAAACCACCTGCCGCAAAGCCCACTCGAACAAATCCAACCGCTGGTCGGCCGCGACCAGCGCATCGAGGTGGACGAACCATTGCTCCAAGGCCTGGGGCTGCAGCCGGGACAGTGCGGGCAGGGCCAGATCGACCAGCGGCAAACGCATCTCGGTCTTCAGCTCGCCGGCCGGTTCCGCCAACCGATGAGTCAAAGCCGCGACCGGCCCGAGCGACTTGGCATCGAGATACGCAAGCTGGTTGGCCCGGGTCCCGCCGTCCTTGCGATCCAGAAGCAGTGCGAAGATCACCGCCTGTGCACCGGTCGAGGTCTGTGCCGCAGAACGCAGGACATTGGGCATCGCATCGATCAGATGCTGAGCGTGATGGATGTGCGAGGGGGTCAAGGCGCCGATCTGCTCAAACGCCGAAGCCGTGCCTTCGCTTGGCGAGAACCCCATCGCCGCGCTCGGTTGGCTGGGCTTTTCATCCGCCACCGAAGCCCCAGCAAAACCCGCGGCTCCTGCCGCGAGGCTTTCGCAGTGCTGAGCGATGTGCCGCTCTTCGGGGTATCCGCCTTCCCAACTCGGATCGATCCGTCGGATACGTTCGGGCAGGGGCGGGTGGGTTGCCAACGCACCGCCGAGGTAGCTCGTCACGGCGCTGCCGAAGAACATGTGGCTGTGTTCGATGGCGTGGGCGCTCTGCATCTTGCTGCCCGCGGAATATCCCCCGATGCGTTTGAGCGCTCCCGCGATGCCGTCGGGGTTGCGGGTGAACTGCACGGCCGAGGCGTCGGCCAGGAATTCCCGCTGCCGTGAGATCGCCGCCTGGATCAGCCGGCCGAAGAACACGCCGACGTAGCCGATGATGTACATCGCCAGGCCCAGCAGGAAGATCGCGATGACCGCCCCGCCGCCGTCTTTGTTGTTGCTGCTGCGTCGCCGGGTTCCGCCGGAGTAGAAGATCGACCGCATCACCACCCCGCCGATCACGCTGATGACGAGGATCCCGAAGATCACGCCCACCAGGCGGAGGTTGATCCGCATATCGCCGTTGAGGATGTGGCTGAACTCGTGAGCGATCACGCCCTGCAATTCATCACGGGTAAGCTGCTGCACGCAGCCGCGTGTGACGCCGATCACGGCGTCGTCGAGCGACCATCCCGCAGCAAAGGCGTTAATCGCGTTTTCCTGATCCATGATGTAGACCGCGGGCACCGGTGCCCCCGACGCGATCGCCATCTCGTGGACCACGTTGAGCACCCGCCGCTCGTCGGGATCGGTCGTGTCTGTCTCGATCACCCGCCCACCCATCGACTCGGCCACCACCCGGCCGCCCGCCGAGAGTTGACTGGTCTTGAAGAGCGAGCCGCTACCCACCACGACAAGCACGCCGACCGCGGTGGCACCCAGGAGCGTGAGGTAGGGCAAGTCGGGTGTGCCGAAGCTGTGCACGCCGTTTGCGCCCGACGAAACCGACTGCCCCTGGAGCTGGATCGCAGCGATCAGCACCACGCCGTAGATCAGCGCGATGATGGAAACCACCGCGAGGAACATCAGCAAGACCAGCCGGCCGGTCTTCTTGCGGGCGACATCCTGGTGATCAAAAAAGTCCATAGGCTCGGGTGCGGCGTCGGATTAAAACTGAACCTTGACCGCTTCGCGTTTCTCGGGGCTGTCGTCCAGATCGAGATACGCCGAGTCGCTGAAGCCGAAGATGTTGGCGATGAGCACCGGCGGGAACTGCTGCTTGTACTCGTTGTACCGGGTCGCGGCGTCGTTGTAGCCCTGGCGAGCGAAGGCGACCTTGTTTTCCGTCGCGGTCAGCTCTTCGGTGAGCTGCATCATGTTCTGGTTGGCCTTGAGGTCCGGGTAGGCCTCGGCCACGGCCATCAGGCGCCCGAGCGCACCGGTGAGAGCGCCTTCCGCCGAGGCGAGCTCGCCCATGGCCGCCATGTTGCTGGGGTCGCCGCCGACGTGGACACGGGCCTGGGTCGCCGAGGCGCGGGCCGCCATCACGGATTCAAGGGTTTCCTTTTCGTGGGCCATGTAGCCCTTGGCGGTCTCGACGAGGTTGGGGATCAGGTCGTAACGCCGTTCGAGTTGGACATCGATCTGGGCGAACGCGTTCTTGCTCCGCTCACGGAAAGACACCAGCTTGTTGTACATCCCGATCACGATGAAACCGAGGACCACGAGAATCGCGACGAAGATCAAGGTGGCGATCAGGTTGCCACTCAAAGCGGCGGTGATCGGAACAGCAGTCAGAAGATCGTTGAACATGGAATGCATTGAATTCCTCACGGGTTAACTGGGTTCGGGCGGGACTTGCCGACAACAAGTATGGCAGATGGCAGTTGTTCGTTGTTGAGAATCGAAGGCGGAGGAGTCGCATAAGCGGGGCAGGCTGCGAACTCATTGACTCGACAACCCGCGTCAGGACAGGATTTCGGCGATCTGCCGTTTCAAGTCAATCGCCGCCTGGGTCACCGCGTCGGGCCAATCGGTGTCGGCCGGGTTGTAGGCGTAGATCACCGAACGGCTCGCCGTGATGATCGCCCCCGTTCCGTCGGGCTTGAAGCAGGCCCGCACGTCGTCCGCCGAACCGCCCTGCGCCCCGAAGCCGGGGACCAGGAAAATCTGCTGGGGCATGCGTTGCCGCAGCGACACGGCGTCCTCGGGCTTGGTCGCACCCACCACCGCGCCCAGCAGGGAGTACCCGCTGGAGCCGAGTTCACCACACCCCAGATCGGCCACCTGATCCGCCACCGCCTCCGCGACGCTCCGGCCATCTTCCAGCCGGAGCCCCTGGAGCTTGTCGCCGCCGGGGTTGGACGTCCGGACCAGAGCAAACAGCCCTTTGCCCGTGGCCGCTGCCGCTTTGAAGAACGGCTCGATGCCGTCCATGCCGAGGTAGGTGTTCACGGTCAGGGCATCGCAACCCACCGCGCTGTCTTCCTCGCCCACCAGCAGGCCCGAGGCGTAGTGCGCCGAGCTGGTGCCGATGTCGCCGCGTTTGGCGTCGCCGATGACGAACAAGCCCGCCTCGCGACCCGCGGTGGCCACCCGCTCGTACACCGCGTAGCCTTCGCTGCCGTAGCGCTCGAAGCACGCGATCTGCGGCTTGATCGCCGGGACGTGCTCGGCCACGGCCTCGATCACTTCCAGCGAAAACTTCTCGATCGCCGCGATCGGCTCGAGACCGCCGAGGCTATCGGGCAACTTGTTCAACACGGGATCGATACCCACACACACCGGGGCGCCTTTGCTACGGCACGCCTCGATCAGTCGGTCAGCGGCATGATGCGTCTTATCTGATTCGGTCATCGCGGATTATGCTAACCCAAACTTGCGGATCGTTCTTCCCGCTCACTCGACCCCACGCCCGAGGTGCGGTCTTAGCATCCAGAGAAAAGCACCGCCGCCAACGATCGCGGTGAACACACCCAGCGGAACCACCCCCACGCCCAGACGACGCGCCAGCTCGGCTCCGACCGTGTCGGCCAGGATTACCAGCGTCGCGCCCAGCAACGCCGAGCTCCAGAGCAACCCGCGGTGCCTCGGCCCAACGAGCAGCCTGGCGACGTGAGGACACACCAGGCCCACGAACGCAATCGGCCCCGCCAGCACCACCGCACCGGCTGCAAGAAGACACGACACACCAAACAAGCCCCGCCGCAAGCGGTGGAGGTTCACCCCCAACGCCCGCGCCTCAACGCTCGACAGCGTCGCGAGGTCCATCGCCTTGGCCTGACGCAGCAGATACCCCAGCCCCAGCCCGAAGATTCCCGCCACCACGAAAAACACCCAGGGCAAGCCGACCCGCCAACCCGCATCCCGGTCGAGCAGGCCACGCCCCCACGACACCACCGCCCCGCGATCCTCACTGAGATACCCCATCATCCACTGGCTCAATTCCACGCGGAGCAGATCCGGCCGAAGATGCACCGCGAGCATGATCAACGCTCCGCTGATCGTGCTCAGCACCACCCCCGTCAACAACAGCCCCAACGGGTCCAGCACCCCGTGCCGTTGGCTGGCGAGGTACACGATCATCATGCATACCCCCGCCCCCAACGCCGCCCCACCGAAACCGAATCCCAACGAGACCCCGAGTGCCGCGGCCAGCAGACGCTGCCCCACCATCCCCGCCGCCGCCCCAGTCGACAGCCCCAGGATGAACGGCTCCGCCAAGGGGTTCCGCAGCAACGCCTGCAACGCGACCCCCGCAACCGCCAAGGCGGCGCCAACGAGTGACGCGGTCACCAGTCGATCACCACGCAGAGCCAACACTTCCCATCCTGCATCCCCGCCGGGCAACCCCAAAGACGAAGTGCCAATCAACAGACGCAACGCCGCGGCCAGCAGAAACACGCCCAGCAAAGCCGCGAGCACTTTGAAGTCCGATGGACGGTCACGGGTGGTCACGGAAAACCTCCGCGATCGGTTCCGCAAGGTCAGGGTGCAAGGCAACCGCCATCGACACCGCCGTATAGACCATCGACGGGCCGGGGATCAGCACCGCCGGGTCGTTGAGCAGATACACCCGTTCGTTCTCCACGGCCGGGATGCCCAAGCCACGCAATCCCGACAGCCGGGGATCGTCCGCCCCGTCGAGGGGCGGCTCGCCGGGCATGAGCAAGAAGATGACTTCGGGGGCCAACGCCCGCAAGGCCTCGCGGTCGTAAACCGGCGCGGTCACGGTCGCTTCCGAAGCGGCGTTTTCTCCTCCCGCGATCTGCAGCAACGCGTCGTTGACCGTGTTTGGCCCCGACGCCATGACGCGTTCCAGATTAAAAACCATTAGCGCCCTCGGACGCTCACGCTCCGCGGTCAGCTCCGCGATCGCCGCCAGGCGTTCTCGCATGCCCTGCGTCAACGGTGACGTGCGGTCCTCCCGGTCGATGGCTGCGCCGACCTCATCGATAAATCCGATGCTGCTCTCCACGCCACCCGGATACGCCAGGTCCACCAACACAAAACGCCCCTGCCCGGCCATCCGATTCACACCTTCGGGCAGACCGGCCTGCCCGGTCATGGCAAGCACATGTGTCGGAGCCAACGTGGCCAGTCGCTCAAGGTCCAGATCGACATACCGGCCGAGGCTGGGCGTCCCCAAAGCCGCCAGTTCATCGCCCTCGCCCACCGCGACGATCGCGTCGCGCAAGCCGATTTCATTGAGCGTGTGCGTGATGGCGGGGGCAAGCGAAACAATGCGGAGCTGATCGTCGGAGAAACCGGCTTCCCGCGGCTCGCCGCAGGACATCAATCCAAGGCTGACCAGAAGGAACAACCAACCCGCCAGGAAACCGCGGCGCGTGGGGTTATGCATCCGCATCGTCTTGGCTGCCGGTGTCGCCGGGCCCATCGGGATCGATCTTTTCACTGGCCGTCGCCGAGGACGGGACGACGGTTCGCCCCGCATCTTCTTCCGCCGCGTATTCCTCGAAGTCGGTGCCGTCGACATCACGGCGGAGCAGCAGGTAAAGCCACGTCTGAGCCGTAAAGAAGTAGCTGGCGGCGTAAGCGATGGAGACGCCAAACAAGAGCGCCGACCAGACGCGGATCAGCCACGACGTGGCTTTCTCGGAGGTCGACAGGCCTTCGGTGTCGAGTGCCCCCAGAGGCTGGCCGAGTTGAGCCACCGGAAGCAGCTGATCAAAGCCGTCCACCCAGATGCCCGCGGCGGAGCGGGTGAACCACAGGGTCAGGAACACAATCAAGCCCACGATGAGATAGGTGAAAGCGCCGTAGACCAGCATGACCGCCGTGAGGATCAGGTAACGCACCGGGCGGTACAGCAGGAAGGTGAAGACTCGAGACACCACGTCAAACGCATCGGTGCCTTCGACCGCGAGCGCCGACGGCAACATCCCCGAGCCCAACGCGGCGAACACCACGCAGCACGCCGCCACAAACCCGCCAAACAGCATCAGCCAGAACAGCAATCCGCCGATCACGTTCAGCCCCGGCAGGTTGAACAAGACCCAACCCGACACCGCCAGCACGAGCCAGATAACCCCCGCGACGAAAAGCGGGATCAGCGGAGACACCACGTACCAGACCACGCGGGGACCGGTGAATCGTGCCGTTTCGAAGAGGCCCACGTTTATCCCGCCGCAGGCCTGAGTCGCCGCGAGCCGGGCGATCGCTCCGCCAAGCACCATCTTGATGGTGAGGACGTAGGAGACGAGGATCACAAAGAAGGCGGGGTGCTGTGCCCAGACTTTTGCGGGCGCATCCACGATCATCCCGTGGAGCGCCCCGATCATGCCCGGGCTGGTCGACGCGGGGTTCGACAGCGCAGCCAGTCCAAGGTCCAGGCTCGCCGCAGAGTTGATTAACGCGTGGAAGTAAGCCAGCTCCAGATTGAGCGTGGACTCGAAGATGCGGTAGGTCCGGCCGTTGTCGCCTTGCTGTTCACCCCAGATAAAGTCCAGGCCCACCCCGCCGAAATAAATCAGCAGGAGCATCAGCAGCCCCAAAAGAATTTTCGAAGGCTGCAGCGCCATCCGAAAAGATTCAAACAGCCGCAGCGTCGGGAATGCGGTGGAGAAATCGACGCCTTCGAGGCGGACGCGGTGGGCAGAATCAGGCATAGTCAGGCGGTTCCGTGGAATAAGGTTCCATCATAAACGCGCAGGACGAAAGCCGCACCCCGATTCCATCGAGACGACAAGATGCGCTGGTTTTCCCGCCCCGGCTACTGCTTGAGTCTGGCTTCCAGAGCCCGCTTGATCTGCTCGGCGGTTTCTTGATACACCGGAAGACTTGCACCGAACGGGTCGCTGATGTCGCCGTCCAGATCTAGCCGTTGAACCTTGTCGATCGCCCCGGGGGCTTGTGCCAAGACCGCCTGACGATGGGACTCGGTCATGGTGTAGATCTGATCGACCTGTTCCAGGAGTTCGGGCGTTAACGGCTGAGAGCGGTGCTGGCTGAGGTCGAGCCCCATCGCCTTCATGGCCTCGACGGCTTCGGCGCTCGCGGGTTGGCCAGGCCCCGCAAAAACCCCCGCCGAGCCAACCACCACACCCGGCTGGTCTTCGAGGATCTTCTTCGCCAACACCTCGGCCATCGGCGAGCGACAGGTGTTGCCGGTGCAGACAAGTAGCAGGTGAAAGCGTGCCATGATTCAAAACTCCAGGCGTCGAGGTAACTGACCCGATCGCTGGAGTAGTGTACTGAAAACCTATCGTCACCGAGTCGGCTCAGATACGCCGCGCCCTTTCAGGATCCATCCGCTTGCCGGGCCGCTTCTCACTCCGCCCGCGGCTCGACCTGCGTGGCCACGGCACGGAGATAGGCGTCGAGATACCGATCAACAAAAAGCTGCAAGCCGTGAGACGTGAGTTCGTGGTCGGTTCCCCAGATGCACGCCTGCAAGTCCGTGAAATCGGGGTCGATCTGTAACAGCACATCCGCTTCGCGGTTTTCATCGGACAGGTGCTGAGCGAGGTAGGCCGACAAAGCATTCACTCCTGGCCCTCCGATGCAGATCGTGGGTAGGGAACGCAGGTCTTCGTGATTCAGGTACCAGAGATCGGTGCAGACGATGGGCTCGATCTCAACGCCGAGCTTCGCCTCATGCCGCTCTTTCCACTCTTCGATCTCTTCAACCATCCGGTACGCGAGCGGCCGGTCGGCCTCCTCGGCACGCAGGTGCGACCCCACCACGATCATGACGCGGTGCGGCGGTTCGGGTTGGTTGGGCGTTTCCTCAGACATCGCTACCCAAAGGTTACCACGCCCCACCGTCGGACATCACGAGAACTCAGACCCCGCCCAGCAAGACTGCCAGCAAGCCCTTCTGGGCGTGGAGCCGGTTGTGCGCCTGAGAGAACACCCGGCTGCGTGGGCCGTCCATCACCTGATCGGTGATTTCGATCCCGCGGTAGGCGGGCAGGCAGTGCAGCACGATCGCGTGTTCGCTCGCCTTGTTGACCAACGGCCGGTTGATCTGGAAGCCTTCGAACGCCTTGAGCTTCTCGTCTTTCTCGCCCTCTTCGCCCATCGAGACGAAGGTGTCGGCGTAAATCACGTCCGCCCCCTCCACCGCTTCTTCGGGGTCGCGGGTCAACTGGATAAAGCCGTCATCGGGCAACTCATAGCCCTCGGGGCTGGCGAGGACAAAGTTCATGCCCAGGACTTTGCAGATGGCCGCCAGGCTGCGGGCGACGTTGTTCCCGTCGCCAACAAAAGCCACGGTCTTACCCGACACGTCAACGCCGCCGACCTCGGGCGAGGGCGAGAACTCGTCGATGATCGTCATCGCATCCGCCAACGCCTGAGCGGGGTGGGAGAAGTCCGAGAGCATGTTGACGATCGGAGCGGTGGCGGAATTGGACATCTCCACGAGGTGCTCGTGCTTGAACACCCGGGCTGCGATGCCGTGGACCATCCCGCAGAGGACACGCGTCACGTCGCCGACGGACTCGCGCGTGCCGAGCCCGACCTCGTTCTGCCCGAGCACGATGGCGTTTCCGCCCAGCTCGTACATCGCCTGCTCGAAACTCACCCGCGTGCGCAGCGATGGCTTCTGAAACAGCATCGCCAGCGTCTTGCCCGCCAGCACCGGCTCGTTGGCGACGCCCCGCTGACGCTCGTCACGGAGCCTGATGCCCACTTCGAGCATGTGCTTGATCGTGTCGGGGTGTTGATCCGCGATGGTGAGGAAGTGTCGCATGGTGTATTGAGCGATTGGGTGATTTGGTGATTGGGCGATTTAGGGATTCGTTTTTGTGGTCAGTGCTGCTCAAGATGAAAGCAGTTTGGTGATTTGGCATTTACTCATTCGCCAAATCACCAAATCGCGAATTACATTCTCAGAGCACGATTTCGGTGCCGATGCCGCTTTCGGTGTAGACCTCCAGCAGCAGCGAGTGGGGGATACGGCCGTCGATGATGTGGGCTTTACGGACGCCCGCGCCCACCGCGGTCAGGCTAGCCTCCACCTTCGGCAGCATGCCCGCGGAGATGATGCCGGACTGGATCAGTTCATCGATCTCCGCACGGGTCAGGTGGCTGGCCAGGTCGTTGACATCCTCGCTACGGCGGATGCCGTGGGTGTCGGACACCAGCACGAGCTTCTCGGCGTTGATCGCGGCGGCCACGTGACCGGCCACCGAGTCGGCGTTGATGTTGAGTTTCCCGCCCGCCGCATCCCGAGCGATCGGCGCGATGACGGGGATGATGCCCGCATCCAGCACTGCGCTGAGCACCTCGGCGTTGACCCGTTCGACCTCGCCGACCAGGCCGATGTCGATCTTACGGCCCTCTTCGCCGTCGAGCTTGAGCACCTTGCCGAACACCACGCAGCTCGAGAGGCTGTGCAGCCCCAGGCCTTTGGCGCCGTAGGTTCCGACGGTCTCGACGATGCCCTTGTTGATCTGGTTCACGAGCACGTGCTCGGCGATCGCCAGTGTGCGGTCATCCGTGTAGCGCCGCCCCTGCACGAACTGCGCTTCGAGCCCCGCCTGGCCCATCGCGGCGTTGATCGCCTTGCCCCCGCCGTGGACCATGATGGGGCGCATGCCCACGCTGGCCATGAAGCAGACGTCCTGCACCAGAGAGGCGAGGGTGTCGGGCTCGTCCATGATCGAGCCGCCGATTTTCACGACGACCACGGCACCCGCGAACTGGCGGATGTAGGCGTGGGCCTCGACGAGGGCGGCGGCTTTGTCGATCGCGTGCTGCATGGGAACGGTCCGGTTCGGGGGGCAGGGGAACCGCCCGGCTTATGGGGATGACGGAAACACCGACGCAACAAGCGAGCCAGAGTTTCGAGCCAAGCAGTTTATCGCCCGCCACGGCCCATCACAAACGTCTCAAGGGAACCGCCGCCGATGGTCCAGGCGTGTCTGCTGACGCGTTAGTCTTCTTGCTCGGCCGCCTCGGCCACCTTGATCGACCACTCCGCCACTTCACGGATCGGCCCGGGGTTGAGCCGATACACCCGCTGTCGGCCCAGACGGCGTTGGCGGACCACCTTGGCCTTCCGCAAGACCTGCAGGTGCTGCGACATCGCGGGCATGCTGACCTTGAACGGCTCGGCCAGCTCGCCTACGGTCAATTCATTCTCGCCGAGCATCTCCACCACCTTGCGGCGGATCGGGTGAGAAAATGCCATGAAAGCGTCGGTTTTGGTAGAGTGGGGGCGACTCACAACGGACAAGTTTTAACTTAAGAGTAGAGCTGTGTACAGCGTTCATTTTTCTCGTTTGGTCCGTCGATTCTCCAAGGGCTTGGCCCCCGCCCTTTTCGTCGCCCCCCACGTCGCCCTGACGCTGTGTCTCGGGGCCCTGTTGAGCTGCAACCAGTCGCAGCGAATGGATCGCCTGGAGCTCGAGGCCCAGCGCATCATCCAGGACCAGCAGTCCCGCAGCATCGGCCCGGCCGCGATGTCGGATACCCAGGTCCCCACCCCCGACGCCCAGCCGAAAGATTCGCTGTACACCTACGACCCCGCGACGGTGAACACGCCCGCCCGGAGTCTGGATGTGGAGGCCGCACCCCCGGTCGAGGTCGTGCCCTACCCCACCATCCTCGACGACGGCACCCAACCCGACACCCTACGGCTCGACCTCGAAGGCATCATCGCTCAGGCCATCGAGTTCGCCCCGGACTACCGCCGGGAGAAGGAAGACCTCTTCCTCACCACGCTCAGCCTCATCGTCGAGCGTCACGAATGGGGCCCGCGGTTTTTCTCCACCATCACCGGCCAGGTCGACGGCACCCCCGAGGCCGGAGACAACGACACCGCCCTCAGCCTGATCGGCTCGCTCGGCGCCACGCAGCGTCTGCCCTACGGCGGCACGATTTCGGCCGCCGCTTTGGTCGACTACGTACGCTTCCTCGAACAGGCCGCCACCAGCACCGACAACCGCGAATCCCAATCCGCCGAGCTCCAGTTTTCGTTGGACCTGCCGCTCCTCCGCGGAGCGGGCAAGACCGCAGCGACGGTCGAAACCCGCATCCAGGCCGAGCGTGACCTGATCTATGCGGTTCGTGGATTCGAGCGTTTCCGCCGTGAGTTTTTCGTCGACCTCTCAACCGCTTACTTCGACTTGCTCCGTCGCCAGGGGCAGCTCACCAACCAGGAGGTTCAGCTCCGCAACTTCGAAAGTTCCGCCGAGTTGTTCACTGCACTCGCCGAGGCAGGCCGCGAGCCGTACTTCCAGGCCCAGCGTGCGGAGCAACGCGTGCTGCGTGCCCGCAATTCACTCGTTCGGCAACAGGAAAACTACGTCCGCGCCATCGATGCACTCAAGCTCCGCATCGGGATCGAGACGACACGCCCGGTTGAAATCATCCCCGTGACGATTGATGTCCCCGAGATCCTGCTCGATACCGATCGTTCGGTGACGATCGCCCTCACCGAACGGCTGGACCTCCAAACCGAAGGCGACCTGGTCGAAGACGCGGTGCGTAGCGTGTTGATCGCCAAGAACCAGCTGCTCCCCGATCTCGACCTGAACGCCGACCTGAACCTCCCGACCGACGAGAACCTCGCCCGCGGCGGCCTGGACTTCGAGCCCGGCGACGGCGACTACACCGTGGGCCTAACGTTCGGGGTTCCACTGGACCGCAAGATCGAATACACCGACTACCGCGCTGCCCTGATCCGCCTGGAGCGGGAACAACGTGAGTACCAGGTCGAGCAAGACCGCATCGCATTGGAAGTCCGCCGGGCGGTCCGTGCCATCGAGCAGGCCCGCTTCATCCTGCAGCTGCAGGAACGCGCCGTGGAGATCAACGAACGCCGTGCCGAGCAGATCGAGATCAACGAGCGATCTCTGGGGCCCCGTGAAGTGATCGATGTGCAGGAAGACCTGTTGGATGCCAAAAACGACCGCGACGAGGCGGAATCTGACCTGCGTATCAGCATCCTTCAATATTTGCTGGCCACCGGGCAGATGCGGATCGGCTCCGACGGGCGGTGGATGGCCCCGGGCGAGCTGATCAAGCCCAATGCGACTGAAGACCCGGGGCTCGATGAAACTCCATCGACTTCCTGACGACATCCACGGCGGCGACCGCTAAAATAATTTAAGTACTTCATTTTCGCGAGACACCATGAATCCCCGCCCACACCATTCTCCTCCTTCGTTTGCTGCACCGACTTGGCGATGGGGAGCCGCCCGGGTGGGCTGGCTGATCGGCCTGGCGGCCCTGGTGGGGATTGTCGTACTGACTTCGGTCTGGTTCGCCGGGTCCGACGCCGACAACGCTGTCGCCGCCGGGCGCGAAGGCGAGATCGATTGGTACCACGTCAAACCCCGCAGTTTCGAACTCACGGTGACGGAGTCGGGAGACCTCGATGCGGCCGAGCGGATCGAAATCAAGAGCAAGGTGGAAGGTCGCCCCCAGATCATCACCCTGGTCGAGGAAGGCAGCGAGGTGAAAGAAGGCGACGTGCTGGTCACCCTCGACAGCGACGAACTCCGAACCAAAATCGAAGAAGCCGCGCTGGCGGTTGAGAAAGCCCGCACCGACGAAATCTTCGCCCGCCGTGGCCTGGAGATCGAACGCAACGAGGCCCGATCGCGTCAATCCGCGGCGGATGTCGAGTTGGCGTTGGCCAAGCTGGAGCTCGCCCGCTGGCAGAAGGGCGACGTCCCGCAGAAACGCCGCGAGTTGGACCTGGAACTCCAGAAGGCCCAGCGTCAGGTCGAACGGACCAAGCGTGACCACGAGATCAGCAAAGCCCTCTTCGCCCAGAAGTTCATCAGCCAAAACGACCTCGAAGACAGCGAGATCGCCGAACTCGAAGCCGCCGATGCCCTGCTCACCGCCGAGTTGAACCTGTCTGTGTACGACCAGTACACGTTCCAGACCGAGCAGCAGCAAAAGCTCTCAGACGTCGAGCAGGCCGAGTCCAACCTCGAACGCGAGATCGCCAAGAACGAAAGCGAAATCGCGCGGCAGGAGGCCGACCTTTCCAGCAAGACCCAGACCCTGATGATCCGTCAGGAGAAACTCGACAAGCTCAAAGATCAGCTCAGCGCCAGCACCATCATCTCCCCGCAGGACGGCCTGGTCGTTTACGGCACCTCGGTGGGACGCGCCCGCTACCGAAGCGACCCGATGGCTGAAGGGCGCGAGGTGCGGTTCAATGAAACCATCCTCTTCCTGCCCGACATCCGTCAGATGGTCGCCAACCTCGCCATCGCCGAGGCGTACGAACCCCTGGTGAAGGTCGGGCAAACCGTGCGGGTGACCGTTGATGCCCGCCCCGGCGAGGTGTACGAGGGCGTGATCGATCGAACCACCCCGCTCACCGAATCGGGCGGCTGGCTCAACCCCGGACAACGGGAGTTCACAGCACGCGTCATGCTCCCCGCCGACCTCGAAGCCGAGCTCAAACCGGCCATGCGCTGCACCGGCGAGATCAAGGTCGGACAGGTCGATAACGCGTTGTCCATCCCCGTCCAAGCCGTCTTCACCGAAGGGGATGAGCACTTCTGCTACGTGCCCGCGGGCAGCGGCCGGGTCAAGAAACAGATCATCGACATCGGCCGGGCCTCGGAAACCCTCGTCGAGGTCACCACCGGCCTGGTCAGCGGCGACCGCGTCCTACTCCGCAACCCTCTGCCCGGCGAACTGCTCGAATCCGACTAATCTCACCCCCGTGGCTCATGGAGCCACTCCCGCGCCTAAGCTCTGCTATGCGAATTGCTGTCATTTGTTGTTCTCTGAATCCCGAAAGCCGCTCCGCCGCCATGGCGGAATACCTGCGAGAGCCTTTGAGCCGTGCGGAGATCGAGGTCGACTGGATCGATCTACGCGACCACCCGCTGCCGATGTGTGATGGCTCGACCGTTTACGGGCAGCCCGAGGTGCAAGCAATGGGCGAGCGTGTGCGAGCCGCCGACGGCGTGATCCTGGCGCTGCCGATCTACAACTACGACGCCAACGCCGCCGCTAAAAACCTCATTGAACTTACCGGCAAACCCGCCTGGCTCAACAAAACCGTGAGCTTCATCTGCTCGGCGGGCGGCCGGGGAAGTTTCATGTCGATCATGCCCATGGCCAACAGCCTGATGCTGGACTTCCGCTGCGTGATCGTGCCGCGATTCGTCTACGCCGACGACAGCGATTTCGACGACGGCGAGCTGTCGTCACTGATCCAGGAGCGGATCGCCGAGCTGGCCGAAGAGACGGTGCGGATGACTTCCGCCCTGTCGCAAGCAAACGCTTCAACGTAAAGCCGTTCACACCGCCCGGTTCATCCCACGTCGACCAAGCCCAGCGCCGAGCCGTACTGGAGCATCAGCACCTTCCGCAGGTTAGCGTGCTCGGCCGCTCTCAATTCGGGATCGTCCGCGACGATCCCGCGGGCATCTCGCTTGGCCAGCTGCAGCAGCTCGATGTCTTCGGGGATACGTGCCTGCTTCATCGGGGGCAGGCCCGACTGCTTGGTGCCGAGGATCTCGCCCATGCCCCGGATCTGCAGGTCGAGTTCCGCGACCTTGAACCCGTCGTTGGTCGAGGCGATCGCATCCATCCGTGACAGCGCATCGTCGGTCGTGGGCTCAGCGATGAACACGCACAGCGACCGCCGCCCGTGATCCCCCCGCCCCACCCGGCCGCGGAGCTGGTGGAGCTGTGCCAACCCGAAACGCTCGGCGTGTTCGATCACCATCACCGTGGCGTTGGGCACATCCACGCCGACCTCGATCACCGTGGTGGCGACCAGCACGTCGATCTCGCCCTCCCGGAACTTCTCCATGACTTTCTGACGGGTCTCGCGCTTGAGTCGGCCGTGCACGGTGCCCACCGTGTAGCCATCCAGGAACTTCTGCTGCAGCGTCTTGGCCAGGGCGTTCACCGACTTCAGCGTCTTGGCGTTCTCGCCCGAGCCGCCACCGCTCCCCCCGGCCGCGTCGATGGCGGGCACGACCACGTAGGCTTGTTCGCCCCGCTCCAGCCGCGTCCGCATGTAGCGGTACACCTCGTCCGCCTGCTCTGGGCCGACGACGCGGTTCTGGATCGGCGTCCGCCCGGGCGGCAGACCGGTCAGCGTCGTGTTGTCCAGGTCGCCCAGCAGCGTCAGGCTCAGCGTCCGCGGGATCGGTGTCGCGGTCATCACCAGCGTGTGCGGCATCCGCTCCCGGCCCTTCTCGTCTGCCTCGGCCGACTGCCGCAGCGTCGCCCGCTGCATCACGCCGAAGCGGTGCTGCTCATCGATCACGACGACGGCCAGGTCGTTGAACTTCACCGATTCGGACAGCAATGCGTGGGTGCCGACGACCAGGTCCGCCTCGCCGCTGGCGACCGCGTCGAGGTCGTCACGCTGGTTGCCGGTGAGCAGCGCCACGCGGACGTTGCTGCCTTCGAGGGTGCGCGAGATCGAGAGGTGGTGTTGCTCGGCGAGCAGTTCGGTCGGAGCCATCAGCGCCGCCTGCTTGCGGTCGGCCACGGCCATGAGCATCGCGTACAACGCCACCACCGTCTTGCCCGCGCCGACATCGCCCTGCAGCATACGGTTCATTGGCTTGTCTTGCGAGAGGTCTTTCGCGATCTCCAACACCGCCGCGGACTGCGTGTCGGTCAGCTCAAACGGGAATCGGCTACGGATGTGCTGATCGATCGCCTCGGAGTGATTGAGGGCCGGGGCGACGAACATCCGCTCGACCTCCGCCGCTCGCATCGCAATACCCAGTTGAAGGAGAAGCAACTCGTTGAACGCCAGCCGACGCCGGGCCGCCTTGGGCTCGTCGAGGTCCTCGGGCCGGTGCATCATCCGAAGCGCCTCAGCCAAGGCGGGCATGTTGTGGTGCTGCAGCAAATCCTCGGGCAGCGGGTCGGTCACCATCGGCAACGCCCACGGCAACACCGTGTCCAATAGCTGCTCGATCTTGACCGACGAGAACCGCTCCGTCGCCGGGTACACCGGCCGCAGCCGCTCCGTGGACGCCTCGGGCGCATCGACTTCGTCGAGCACTTCCCACTTGGCCGAGACCATCTGCGGGTAGTCGCCAAACATCTTGGCCTTGCCCTGCACCCGCAGCATCAGCCCGGGCATGATCTTCTCGCGGAGGTAGCCCGCGTTGAACCACACCAACATCAATGTGCGCCCGCCCACCTGATCCGAGTCGTCCCGCAGCGTCGCCTCGAACCGCCCCTTCTTGCCGTAGCCCATCGAGGGCACCCACCGACACGCCACCACCTGCCCCCGGGCCGAGCCCACCGTCTTCCCATCGGTCGGCAGGTCCGCGATGATCCCCTCGGCCGCCTCCTTCTCGTACCGCATCGGCGTGTGCCGCAGCAGGTCCGTCACCGTATAGATATCCAACCGCCGAAGCGCCGCCGCCCGCCCTTTACCGATGCCGGGCAGGTCATCAACCCGCATGGACAGGCGTTTACTGGCTTTAGGTTCTGAACGGTTGGCCAAACTTAGCCCCTCCCCATAACCGTTTCGATAAAACCGGTTTGAGCCGAATTCAATCGAATGCCTGGCCGTTTTGATTGCAGCAGCGAAATCCCCTCTGAAACCGAAGCTATCTCGCCACGAAGGAACAGTAGCGCCATAGCCACCAACCCAGTGCGACCATGCCCTTGCGCGCAATGGATGTATACCACAGCATCTTCAGGTAGCTCTTCCAATGTCTGCAACAATCGATCTCGTAGGGGGACGTGTCCGTCCATAATCGGAAGATGTTGGTAAGCCACTCGCTCGACAACTCCAGATGGCTCAGAAAACTCGGTAGTCAAATCAACAACGTGTGTTACCTGCCGAGGCAGTTCATGCGGAAACAAGCGTCGTCCGACGATCAAATTGTCATCAATCACAATTAAGGCTGACTCAGACACCAAGCCAACATTCACTCGCCAAACCACATAAGTGAAAGCCAAGTACGGGAAAGCAATCACAGACATGTACAAAGGAATCCGACCAGTATCCGTCTTACAAAAAAGATTGAGGCCTGGGCGTAAATAGGCAAAGCCAAGCACAATGCAGCACAAACCAAACCAGATGAGAATAATCCCGTACGGCCAGAAGCGGACGCCTGCAAACGCAGCGACTACGCCTAACACAGGCATGGCAACGGCATACCTCATCCAATCAATATTACGCTATTCGTCTGTTACACAACCCTCAGACGCGGTCTTCACGTTCTTGATGTATTTATACAACGTGCCGCGGCGGGCTTTGAGCTGGGGTGCGGACCAAGCTTTGCGGCGTTCTTCGAGTTCTTCATCCGAGACGTCCATGTTGATCTCGCCGTAGTCGGTGTCGATCGTCACGGCGTCGCCGGTCTTGACCAGCGCGATGGGGCCGCCCTCCTGAGCTTCGGGGACGACGTGGCCGATGATGAAGCCGTGGCTGCCGCCGGAGAAACGGCCGTCGGTCATGAGCGCTACGTCTTTGATCAGGCCCGCACCCGCGACAGCGCTGGTGGGCGTGAGCATCTCGGGCATGCCGGGGCCGCCCTTGGGGCCTTCGTAGCGGATGATGATGACGTCGCCCTTGACGATCTCGCCGCGCTCGAGGCCGTCGAGCATGTCTTCTTCGCAGTCGTAGACGCGGGCGGTGCCCTTAAACACAGTGCCTTCCTTGCCGGTGATCTTGCCCACACATCCGCCGGGGGCGAGGTTGCCGCGCATGATCTGTAGGTGGCCGGTGGGCTTGAGCGGATCGGACAGCGGGCGGACCATGTCCTGGGTGCCGGGCGTGGTGGCCGGGTCGCCGAACGGCGGCAGGCCGGCCAGGTCGGCGACGTTCTCGGCAAGCGTCTTGCCGGTCACGGTCATCTGGCTTCCGTCGATCATGCCTTCGGCGATCAGGAACTTGATCAGCGCGGGCGTGCCGCCCATCGCGTGCAGCTCCTCCATGACGTATCGGCCCGACGGCTTGAGGTCACAGATCAGCGGCGTGTCGTCGCTCATCTGCTGCCACTCGTCGATGGTCAACTCGATGTCGAACGCCCGGGCGATCGCCAGCAGGTGCAGCACCGCGTTGGTCGAGCCGCCGGTGACGATGATCAGCCGCATCGCGTTGAGCAGGCTCTGTTTGGTCACGATGTCACGCGGCTTGAGGTCGAGCTCGAGCAGCTTCCGCGCGGCGTGGCCGGCCCGGATGCATTCGTCGGTCTTCTCCTGGTCCACCGCCGGGGTGCAGGACGAGTACGGCAGGCTCAGGCCCATGCACTCGATCGCGCTAGCCATGGTGTTGGCGGTGTACATGCCGCCGCACGCGCCCGCGCCGGGGCAGGAGCTTTCGACGATGGTGCGGCGTTCTTCTTCGGTGATGGTTCCCGCCAGCGATTGGCCGTAGGACTGGAACGCGCTGACGATGTCGAGCTTGAGCTCCTCACCTTTGATGGTAGCGCAGCCGGGCTTGATCGTGCCGCCGTAGACCATCAGCGACGGACGGTTGAGCCGCCCCATCGCCATGATGCAGCCGGGCATGTTCTTGTCGCAGCCGGGGATCGTGACCAGGGCGTCGTACCACTGGGCGCTCATCACGGTTTCGATCGAGTCGGCAATCAGGTCGCGCGACTGGAGCGAGTAGCCCATGCCGTCGGTGCCCATGCTGATGCCGTCGGACACGCCGATGGTGTTGAACCGCATGCCCACACAGTCGGCGGCGGTGACACCCTTCCGGACCTCGGCGGCGAGGTCGTTGAGGTGCATGTTGCAGGAGTTGCCTTCGTACCAGACGCTGGCGATGCCGACCTGGGGCTTCTTGAGGTCTTCACGGGTCAGGCCGGTGGCGTGGAGCATGGCCTGGGAAGCGCCCTGGCGGGCGGGCTGGGTGACGGTCTTGGAGTAGCGGTTGAGGTCGGCGGTCATGAGTTCGGTCCAATGGGGGGAAGCAAGCGTTGATCGCATACAACGCCGGGCCGGATAGTTTAGCTGCTGATCGCGGCGAGCGGGGTCTGCATGATCGCGCGGTACACCTCGACGCCCCGCTCGATCTGATCGACGGCCACCCATTCGTCTTTCGTGTGGGCCGTGTGGGGCGAGCCGGGACCGAGGACCACGGCGGGGATACCCGCCTGATCGAAATACGAGGCGTGCGTGGCGAACGGAGCACCGAGGGTGAGCTTGGGCAGGCCCAGACTTTCGAGCACCGGAACCAGATGGTCGATCAACGCCCCGTTGTGCTCCGTGCCAAACGGCGGGTGGTCCACGACGACGTCTTGGGTGAAATCTATCGGCGGATGGCTGTCCCCGAGCGGCTCGAGCAACGCGTGGATGTCTGCGATCGCTTGGGCCGAATCCTCGCCCGGCACGACCCGACGGTCGATCTGGATCGTGCAACGGTCGGGGATGATGTTGGGGGCACTGCCGCCGCGGATCATGTTGATCGAGCACACCGCCGTCCCCGTCAACGGGTGCTCGGCCGAGAGCGACGGGATGTAACGGCTCTCGATCAGATCGATCACGCGGACCATCGCGCTGATCGCCGAGACGCCCTCGTGCGGCACGGAAGAATGGCAGGCCTTGCCGTGGGTGGTCAGTGTCCAACGCAGACATCCGTTGTGCGCGATGACGGGCCGGTGCTCGGTGGGCTCACCGACGATCACCGCGGCAGGCCACCAACCGAGCGAGGGCAGATCGTTCTTCACAAACGACGCAACACCCTGCATCGACACCTCTTCGTCCACGCTGAACAGCAACGCGAGGTTGTGCGGCAACGCCCGATCACCTTGCCCCGCCACCGCTTGCTTCATCGCCCACAACATCGCAGCGCCGGTGCCCTTGGTGTCGCAGCTGCCCCGCCCCCAGACTTTACCGTCGCCCACGTCCCCCGAAAACGGATCGATCGTCATGCCTTCGACCGCCACCGTATCCAGATGGCTATCGAACAGTATCCATGGCAGATCATCACCCACGACGTGCGTCACCAGCAGCTGATCGGCCTGCCCCTTGACCGGGAGTCGCGTGGTCGCCAAACCCCAGGCATCAGCCAGAGATTCCAACGCCTCCACCAATGCCGCTTCGCCGCCGACCGACCCGGGCAACGCGCGGTTGACCGTGTTCACACGCACCATCAACTGGAGCAACTCAACAACACTCTGCGGGACCGGATCAGCCATGTCGATAGCATATCCGTATGGATGCCGACGAACCTTTCCTGCTAACCGACGAGGCGATCACCCAGACCGCTCAGGCGTGGCGGAACGATCACGCCGGGAACCCGCATCGCTTCTTGATCGGGATTGCGGGGATCGCCGGCTCGGGCAAGAGCACGCTTGCCGAGCGGCTCGTTGACGAGGTCAACCGCCTCCAACCCGGGGCGGCGGCGTTCATCCCAATGGACGGCTTCCACCTGCGCAACGCCGAGTTGATCGCCCAGGGCTGGAAGCCCCGGAAAGGCGCCGCGTTCACCTACGACAGCGAAGCCTATGTCGAGCTGCTCCAACGCTACCGCACCCGAGATTCGGTCGGCGGCTACCCGGTCTACTGCCGGATAGCGCACGAGCCGATCCCTGCTGAGGACGAGGTTACCGCGCAGACTCAAATCATCGTGACCGAGGGGCAATACCTGCTCTGCCCCGATTTGCCGTGGGCTAGGCTGAATGACGTGCTGGATGAGTGCTGGTGGCTGGACCTGGCTCCAGAGACCGCTCGGGGCTGGCTCATGAAGCGTGACCTCGCCGTCGGCCGAAGCCCCGAGGAGGCCGAGGCGAAGTACCAACGCAACGATCGCTTGAACACCGAAATGGTGCTATCCGCGAGGCGGACGCCCGACCGCGTTGTGCGTTGGCCCAGTGTGGATGAAGGCGATTGAGTTCTAGGTGCGACGCCGGGCGGGGTTGAGGATCACGTTGTCGTGTCCGGGCACGACGTAGTCGGCAATCTCCAGGACCTCAACCAGGCTTTCCTGTGCCCCCTCGATGTCGAACGCCCCCTTAAGCACCTGACCGCGTTCAAGGTGTTCACTGGTCGCCACCGCGTCGCCCGCGATCACCGTGGTCGAGGTGGAGTGGGCCAGCAACAGCCCGCAGGTGCCGGGCGTGAACCCCGGCAAGGGGAAAAGATCAACCTGCGGGGCGAGCTTGTCGGGCGCAGCCATACAACGCTTGAGCAGTGCGATCTCGGCATCCAACAACCGTCGGACCGCGTTGTCTTCTTCCTGCTCGAACCGAGCGAGCAACGACCGGCCGATGCGTTCGCGTTCATTCTCGAACACCCACCACTCGGCCGACTCAAACGCCTCCAGCCCGCCGCGGTGCGCGGGGCGGAAGTTGGTCAGAAACACATCGGTGATGTCGCTGGGCTGCAAGCCCGAACGCTCGGTGAGCCGGGCCGAAATCACCTGCGGGGGAAGGCCGGGGTCGACCAGGATGTGCCGGTCGCCGCTGCTGACCAGCGTGGTGGTCGCGTGCGGCGTGCGGGGCGTCTGGCTGGTGGGCCAGTGCTCGTGGACCGACAACGCGCCGATACTGATGATGCGATAGGTGACAGAAGCTGGAGACATACGGGTTTCCTGATCGCTCGACGGGAATTGCACACGCAGGCCGAGCGGTTTCGCGGTTTAGTCTTTGAGGTGGTCGACGTGGGCCCAGGGGAGTTTGCCGCCAAAGGCCTGCTTCTTCTCTTTGAGCCGGTCCAACACAACTCCCGGGAGCAGCGTCGAGAGCCGATCGATGTCGCCCGCCGAAGCGATCTGTTTGATCAGGGTCGAGCTGGTGAACGCGGTGGACTCGCCGGTCATGATGAAGACGGTTTCGATGTCGGCGATCGCCCGGTTGGTCAGGGCGAGCTGGAACTCGAAGTTCAGGTCGGTCACGTTGCGGATACCACGGAGGATCGCGGTGGCCTGGGCCTCACGGGCGAAGTCGACGGTCAGGCCGGAGAAGCTCCGGGCCTCGACGTGGTCGCCGCATTCCTCGCGGAGGATCTGAGTGATCATGTCGATGCGTTCGTCGATCGAGAAGATTGCCCGCTTGGCGGGGTTGTGGCCGATCGCGACGATCAGCTGATCAAACAGGTCTTGCCCGCGTCGGATGACATCCAGGTGCCCATTGGTCAGCGGGTCGAACGTACCCGGAAACAGTCCGATTTTTTTGGTTTTGGCTACGTGATCGCCCATCGCGGGAGTATACCTGTCCAGTGCGTGGGACGCTGGCCGGCCCGCCACACTCACGGCCTGCCTAACCGTTACAAACGGACGGCCTCCCGACGAAATCCAAACCACGGATTGGACACTGAAGGGGTTGAATTGGACTCTTCTGGTGTTCAACGCGGACGCGGACAACAACGCCGCCCCGCCACCGGCCTCGGCCGACGACATCCCCTTGCCCTGGATCGGGTCTCGTGCAGGACGCCTCCCCTGCCGAGGCCTTTTTTTGCGCGGATCTTACTCTATTGGCCTGTAAAGATCGGCGGCCGCTTGTCGAGAAACGCCTGGAACCCTTCCTTGGCGTCCTGGGTGTCGTAGATGGACTCGCCACACGACGCCTCAACCGCCAGCCCATCTTCCAGGGATTTCTGCCAGCCCTGCCGGACCGCCCGCTTGATCGCCGCGATCGCCAACGGCGGCCCGCCCGCCAGAGCTTGGACATAGGCTTCGACCCGTTCGGTAAATCCATCCGCCGGATAGAGGTGATTCACCAGCCCGATCCGATAGGCCTCCTGCGGGGAGATGTTGTCACCCGTGATGGTCAGTTCCAACCCCTTGGCGAACCCCACGAGGCGAGGCAGACGCTGGGACCCGCCGTTGCCGGGCATCTGGCCCAACTTCACTTCGGGCAGGCCCAGCAGGTAATCACGATCGCATGCGAGTCGGATGTCACACGCCATCGCCAGCTCGAGCCCGCCGCCCAGCGCGTGGCCGTTGATGGACGCCACGAAAACCTTGTCGCTGGACTCGATCATGGCGGTGACCCGCCGTGCGGTCGCCGCGATCTTCTTCTGACCATCGGCATCCGATTTGGCAAAAGCTTCGATGTCCGCACCGGCACAGAAAAAACGCTCGCTGGCGCTCTGAATCACCGCGACCCGGGCGTTGCCGGAGGCATCCACCTGCTCAAGGACTTCCACAAATAGGTCCAGGAAGTCCTGGTTGTAGGCGTTGGCTTTGGGGCGGTTGAGCGTGATCCGGCACACGCCCGACGCTTCCTGCACATCAATCATCTGATCCATGGTCTCGGGTCCTGCTGGGGGCCGAACGACAGTTCCGCCCGGCGGTTGATTGTTGACACTATACCTCCCGAGGCCGTACCAATCCTTCGCTCAAAACCGCGCGCATCCAAAGTCCGGCCCAAGCCAAGAAGACCAGTGGCATAAGCCAGAGCAACAGCGATTCAGGCATGGCATACCCGCACATGTCTGCGGAAAAACACTCAACCCACCGAAAAGGGTTACTTACTGGATGTTGTCGCGGATGGCCTGGATGACCTGCTTGGCGTCACGCTCGCGGAGATGCTCCAGGATATGGACGTGCTCGTTGAACACCTCGGCGTAGTCGTCGAGACGGGAGTAGTTCATGAGCATCTTGGCGCACAGCTGCCGCCAAGCGTTGATGAAATCTTCTCCGCCACAGCTCATCAGGATCGCTTCGTGGAAGGCCATGTCGTAGCGGGCGACCATCGCAGCGTCGTCGCCGACGCACGCACGCTTCAGATCGTCCATCGCGTGCTCGATCTTCTCCATATCCTCGTCGGTAATGGTCTCGAGCCCCGTCTCGATCGCAAAGACCTCAATCTGGATCCGCAGGGAGACAATGAACGCACGGTTGCGCGAGTTCGGCGGGTGCTTCACGGTCACGCCGCGGTTGGCTTGATAAGCCAGGAAGCCCTCGTTGGCTAATTGGAGGATGGCGTCGCGGACCGGGCCGCGGCTGACGCCCATGCGGGCAGCCAACTCCGCCTCACGAAGGACTTTGCCGCCTTCGTACTGGCCCGCCACCAATTCATCCCGAAGCTTGGTCGTTACTTGTTCTCGAACCGTTTTCAACTGCAAAATCCTATCAAACTGTATTCCGGTCACGCCGAGAACCGTTGGACTTGTGCTATTTCATTACCAGAGGCGAAATGCCAAGTCAAGACAAGCAAAGCACTTTAACAATCGCACCGCGTTTGATTCTGACCGATGTGACAGAAAAACACAACCTTAAAGACAGTGACACGATCCGTAAAAATGCATAGCTCCCGGAGAGGTCATCGAACCCAAAGTCGATCGGAATCGATCCGAAAAGGAATCAAGAAGGCTCAGAAATCACTTTTTGACTGGCCAAGTAGGGCTTCAACTTTTTCCAGTCAAACGCCACGCCGATCCCGGGCTCATCGGAAGCCACCGCCTTGCCGTCCCGCAGTGTGATCGGCAGCGTCGAATACTCGTCGATCGGGAAGCTGTGCCATTCCATCCATCCGCCGTGGGGCTGGCTCGCCACGAGGCTGACGTGCAGTTCGTGCATGCCGTGGGAGCAGACGGGGATGTCGTGAGCCTTCGACATCTCCGCAACGCGCAACCAGCTGGTGATGCCGCCACAGTTCGACGCATCGGGCTGGATGAAGGACAGGTTGGCTTGTTCGAACGCGTAGCCGAACTCATGCAGGGTGTGCAGGTTCTCACCCATGGCCAGAGGCATCCCGCTCTCGCGGCCGATCCGGGCGTAGGCATGATAGAGGTCGGGCAGTGTGGGTTCCTCGAACCACATCAGGTCGTAAGCACGGAAGGCCTTGGCCGCCTCGATCGCACCCTCGACACTCATCGAGTAGTTCGCATCTACCATGAAACGGATGTCGGGGCCGACGAGATTCCGGATCGCTTCGACACGCTCCAGGTCCTGAGCCAGTGTCGGTTGGCCGACCTTGATCTTGACACCTTGGAACCCGAGGTCCAGACGCTGTTTGATGCTGTCGACGAGCTCGTCGAGGGTATAAGCCAAATCGATGCCGCCGTAGTACGCATTGCACTCGGGGGAATCACCGCCGACCAGTTTCCAGAGCGGCAAGCCCTCTCGCTTGGCTTTGGCATCCCAGAGCGCGATGTCCACAGCAGAGGTGGCAAAAGCCACGATGCCGCCACGACCGACGTAGTGGAGGTGCCACTCCATCCAGTCGTAGATGCCTTCGATGTCGGCCGCGTCTTTACCGACGAGGCCGGGCGCGAGGTCAAGCTCGATCAGCGTGGCGATGGATTGGCCGCCCCGGCCGCCGGTGTAGGTGTAGCCGGTCCCGGTTGAACCGTCAGCCAGGCGTACGGTGACGGTCACGATCTCAAAGTGCGTGTGGGTTCCGTGTTTGGCGTCACAGAGCACTTTCGGCAACGGAACGCGGTAGTTCCGGACATCAACATCACGGATCAATGTGGACATGGCGGTGGCCTTCGGCATCGCGGGACGCGCCAAGGAAGCCCCGCGGAATGCCGGTGAAGCCTCAACCGACACCGAGGCTGGAGATTGTGTCGCGCCGTTTTTCTGCAAAGTCACGCCTTAAGAATCTTGGTTTACTTATTTAAGCACCATCGCTATTCAGAAACGAGAGGAACCGGTGGGTTCAGTCAAGTGTTAACAATTATACGCGGTGTCTGGGCAATTGCAATGACAATAGCGCTAACTCGCCGCGTGCAATTACTTTAGACCGCGTTTTTTGTCCAAATAACCACGAAAAAGCAGGCGGCTGCATGCCTCATCGGCCATCTGCAACGCCTACCCAAAAGTTTGAACTAACCATTCAGACGAGTCGGGAGACTACCGCCCCATCCAGCCGCCATCGACCAGCATGGTCGTGCCGTGCATGTATGACGCGGCTTCCGACGCCAGGAACACCGCGGGGCCCGCGAAGTCTTCGGCAAGCCCCCAGCGACCCGCCGGGATGCGCGCCAGGATCTGCTCGCTGCGGGTGGGGTCGTTGCGCAGGGCTTCGGTGTTGTCGGTGCTGATGTAGCCCGGGGCGATCGCGTTCACGTTCACGCCCTTGCCAGCCCACTCGTTGGCAAACGCCATGGTCAGCTGGCCGATGCCGCCCTTGCTCGCCGCATAACCCGGCACGGTGATGCCGCCCTGGAAGGTCAGCAACGAGGCGGTGAAGATCACCTTGCCCGAGCCGCGCTCGACCATGTCCTTGCCGAACTCACGGGTCAGCACGAACTGAGCTGAGAGGTTCACCTCGATGACCTTGTCCCAGTATTCATCCGGGTGCTCGGCGGCGGGCTTGCGGAGGATGGTCCCGGCGTTGTTCACCAGGATGTCGATCTGCGGCGTGTCGGCCTTGACCTGCTCGATGAACTTGTACAGCGAATCGCGGTCGGAGAAGTCGCAGGTATAAGCAGTGAACTTCCGCCCCGTCGCCTCGACCGCCTTGGCGACATCGCTGCCCTCGGCTTCGAGCGAAGCGCTAACACCAATCACATCGGCCCCGGCCTCCGCCAAACCAACCGCCATCGCCATCCCGATGCCGCGCTTGCAGCCGGTCACCAACGCGGTCTTTCCATCCAACTTAAACGCATCCAAGACGCCCATACTTCTATCCTTCTGGTTATGCCCGGCCGAGGCGAGGCGTTGTTTTGTAATTGATCAGTCCTGACAGTTGACCAGGATCTTCATGTGCTGGCTGTCGGTGTCTAGCGATTGAAACGCCTCGCCGATCTGCGACAGGCCGAACCGGCCGGTCACCAGGGTAGAAGGATCAACCTCTCCGCTGGCCAGCAGCTCGATCGCGCGGTCGTAGTCTTCGGGCTCGTATACGCGGGTTCCGATGATCTGCAGTTCCTTCCAGAAGACCTGAAACAGGTCCACCGGGGTGGGCTCGGGAACGATCGCCACGACCACCACCCGGCCACGCACGCGGGCCAGCTTGGTCATCTGGCGGATCGGCGGGGCCGCCCCCGATACCTCAAACACCACATCCGCCCCGTCGGCACCGCTCTTCTCGATGACCGCGGCTTCGACGTCGTCCGAACCCGCGTTGATCGTGTCAAAGCCAAGCTTCTGGGCCAACTCAAGACGCGATTCACTGAGCTCGGAAATCGCCACACGGGCGCCCACAGCACGGGCCGCCATCGCGATCAGCAGACCGATCGGACCGCCGCCCAGCACCACCGAGAACTCGTCGGCCTTGAGGCCAGCCATCCGCACGTCGTGACAGGCCACCGCCAAGGGCTCGACAAACGCCGCGAGCTCGAGGTTCATGCCTTCGGGCAGACGGTGCAACAACTTCGCGGGCACGTTCCAAGACTGCTGGAAAGCGCCGCTGGAGTCGATGCCGATGAAGTTCAGGTTGTTGCAGACGTGTCCGAAGCCACGCTCACACGCGGGGCATTCGCCACAGGCATCCAACGGCCGAACCACAACGGCATCACCCACGGCGTATTCCGTGACACCGGGGCCAACCTCGGCGACGGTCGCACTGGCTTCGTGGCCGATGACTTCGGGGAAGTTCAGCCGCTTATCCATGTGACCGCGGTAGATGTGAAGGTCGGTGCCACAGATGCCGCACCAGGCGACATCGAGGCGGACCTGCCCTTCTTCGAGGGGTTGGGCGTCCTTGGATTCCAAGGTGAAGGTCTTGTCGGCGTTAAGCAGTGCGGTGTTCATGGTTCTTGCGTAATTTGGGGGCGGGTTCAGAGGTCGGGTTCTTCGTTGTCGACGTCGTACATCTCGGGGAAGTAACGGTAGTAGGTCTTGCCGAGCTCGTCACGTTGTGCCGTGTTGGCGTCGTTGAGCTCGCGGTAACGGACCTTGGCGTTTTCCTGGTCGTCGACCAAAAGCACGTGGAAGTTCTTGGCGATCGTGTTGCCGTCGCCGTCGAGCAGCTCGACGTCCACGCGGAAAGTCGGCACAGCATACCCACCTTCGGCATCGACGGGCAGGGCATCGGTCGGCACCTGCCAGTTGATCCGCTTGAGCTCGACACAGCTGTCCGGAGCGATATCAACCGACTCCTCACCACTAGCGGCTTCGCCCTGAGCGGTGCTGATCGACCAGCGGTAGGTGCTGCCGGGCTTGGCGTCGAAGGTGTCGTTGATGACGTAAAGGCCGAGGTCGACGTTTTCGCCGGGGTTCCAGCGACGCTTGACGTAGTCCACGCTGGGCAGCACGGGCTGGTAGGCGCGGGTGACGTAGTCGAAGCTGAGCTTCTTCTTGGCGTAGTAGTCGATGATGCCCCACTTGATGTCGGGCCAGTGGGTCATGAAGTGGCACAGGCCGATGCCGCTGTTCTTGGGCTTGAGACGGCGGAGCGACTCGAGCGCGAAGTGGGCGATGATGCCGTGGGCGGTCTGGGTGCCGTTGACGAAGTCTTCCAGCGAGTCGCAGCGGACCTGCCCGAACACTTCGAAGTTGAGGTTTTTGAGGATGTCGATGTCGGCGTGGTGGTAGCCCCAACTCGGACCCATCGGCCAGAGCTCGTCTTCGGGGATGAACCGCTTGAGCGACTCGATGTTCGGGGCCGAGGCCGCAGTCAGTTCGGGCACGATGCAGTAGTCGAGCTTGGGGTAGAACTCTTCCATCATCGTTCGGCCCGCGCCGTAGTAGTGGCCGTTGGCATGGGTCGAGTCGTGGGCCTTGAAGCCCATCTTCTGGCCGAACTGTTCGGACAGCGGGGACGCGAGGCCGTAGGGGATCGACGTGTAAGGCTCGATCGCCCGCCCCATCTCTTCCATGATGAAGCGGTTGTCGCTCTCGGCGTGGGCGTGGCTGAAGAAGACTTCTTCGCCGCCCATGAACATCACCGCAGACGGGTGGTTCCGCCGATCCTTCACGATGTGGATGCAGTCGTTCTTCGCGCCCGCCATGAACTCTTCGGTCGCTCGATAAGCCTGGGTGGCGAAGGTGAAGTTGGTCCACACCGTAATGCCCGCTTCGTCGCAAAGCTCGTAGAACTCGGGGACTTCGGGGGGGTGCCAACCGAAGATGCGCAGGTGGTTGATGTTGGCCTGCAGAACCTGCTTGATGCGGGCCTGGTACTTCGCGGAGTTGTTGCGGCCGTAGAGCAGCGACGGCGGGCCGGACCAGCAGGCGCCACGCAGGTAGTGCCGCTTGCCGTTCATCGTGAAGGTCCAGGGGAACTCGGCTTCCTCTTCGGTGTAGCCGGGGTTTCGCGTCATCACGATTTCACGGACGCCGATGCGCTCGGTGACTTCGTCACTGACCACGTCGCCGATCTTGGCGGAGATCGTGGCGTTGTAGAGCGGCTGGTTGCCCATGTCCCACGGCCACCAACGGTAGACGTCTTCCAACGGCACCTCAAACTTCACGGTGCTTTCGCCGGGCTGGACCGTCGCGGTGTGCGATGCCTGACCCTTACCCGAGCCCGCGTCGTCGTTGGCCGCAGACACATCTGCACCGAAAGCGACTTCGATTGCCTTGTCTCCGGCGTTGGTCACTTCCAGTTCGACCACGGCCGTGGCGTTGATCGGGGCGTTGGGGTCTTCCGGGCCGTCGTGGTCGGCACCGCCGAGCGGGGTTTCGATGCGGGCGTAGTCGATCTTGACCGCGTCGGTCGCAACAACCTTGACCGGGCGCCAGATGCCCGTCGGCACCACGCCGGTCATGTAGTCGCCCTGGAAGCACTGCTTCCGACCGCCGACGTTCATGAGGTTCTTTGGCGCGGGGTCGAGCTTGACCATGAGGATGTTGCAACCCTCCATCCACTGCTCGAAGCGCACCGCGTGGGTGACATCGGGGCGGAACGAGCTGAACATGCCCGTGTGACTGCCGATCGGCTTGCCGTTGAGCCAGGCCTCGAAGCTGTAGTCCACGCCTTCGAAGTGGATCTCGAACCGCTTGCCTTCCAGCTCTTCGGGCAGGTTGAACTTGGTGACGTACCACCACTCATAGTCGGTGACCCATTTGGTCTTGTGGTAGTTGCGACCGAAGAACGGGTCGTCGATCTCACCGGCGCGTTGCAGGTCGGTGAAGACATCGCCGGGGACCGAAGCCTGGTTCCAGCTGTAGTAGATGCCCTGGTATTCCGAGGGCAAATCGTGGAAACCTTCCTGGACGCCGGTGCCGGGGCGGGCGCGTTCCATTTTCCAGTGGTTGCCGCTGAGGTCGAGTGTGTAGCGTGGGGTAGACAAAACAAGATCCTGTGTGATTGGGAGTAATTAGCTTGTTGTTTCTCAGCCGTTGCCGAGATAGATGGTGCGTTTTTGCAGGAAGCCCTCGATGCCGTGGACGCCGTCTTCGCCGCCGATGCCCGAGTGCTTGTGGCCGGTGTGGTAGCCCTGGATGTAGCCACAGATGCCCTTGTTGACGAAGACGGTGCCGACTTCGAGGGTGCGGGTGGCGTGCATGATGGTCTTGTGGTTCGTGGTCCAGAGGTAGGCCGACAAACCTTCGTCACGGCTGTTGACCATCTCCGCGGCTTCTTCGTAGCCCGAGATCTTGACGATCGGAAGCACCGGGCCGAAAACTTCCTGGGCCACCGCGGCGGTGTCTTTGGTGGCGTTGGTCAGCACGGTGGGCTGGTACCAGTTGCCGCCCTCGAAGCCGGGGACCTCGGCGTAGTCGCCGCCGAGCGCGAGTTCGGCACCTTGCTTGATGCTTTCCTGAACGATGCCGTGGAAGCGGTCCATGCCGCCCTTGGTGGTGTACGGGCCCATGCCGATCGACTCGTCCATCGGGTCGCCGACGGTGACTTCCTTGGCCTTCTTGATGAACTTCTCGGTGAATTCGTCGGCGATCTTCTCGTGGACCAGGGCCATCTCGTTGCAGATGCAGACCTGACCACAGTTGGCGTAGCGGGCGATGACGGCGGCATCGACGATCGCATCAAGATCGTCCACATCGTCAAGGATGATGAACGGAGCCTTGCCGCCGAGCTCGAGGGTCATCTGGGTGAGGTTCTTCGCGCCACCGGCGTAGATCGCGCGGCCCGCGGGGATGCTGCCGGTGACCGAAACGAGCTTGGTGATCGGGCTCTCGACCAGCGTGCTGCCCACGTCCTGAACGCCGCCAGACACCATGTTCACGACACCTGCGGGGAGGCCCGCGTCGTGAACGAGACGCATGAACTCCGACGCGGTCACGGGGGTTTCGTCGTGGGGCTTGAGCACCATGGTGTTGCCGGTGACCAGCGCGGGCGCGAGCTTGCGGCCGATGAGCGCGAGCGGGTAGTTGAACGCGCACAGGCCCACGGTCACGCCGAACGGCACGCGGGTGATCCACAGCGACTCGTCGGCCATGTCCGAGGGGAAGATTTCGCCCTGGATGCGGCGGGCGGCCTCGGCGTTGTAGGTGATGTAACGGATGGTGTCGGTGACCTCGCCGCGGGCCTGGGGCAGGGTCTTGCCTTGCTCCATCACCAACAGCTTGGAGAAGTGCTCGTGTTCCGCCTCAAGTGCTTTGGCGATGTTCAGCAGGTGAACCGCGCGGTCTTGCGCGGGTAGCGCCGCCCACGCGGGCTGGGCTTCCTGCGACGACTCCAGTGCTTGCTGGGCCTGGGCCTTAGAGCAGGCGGGGACGGTCGCCCACACCTGTCCGGTCGCGGGGCTCTTCACCTCGATGGTTTGCCCGGTCTCGGACTCGACCCATTGGCCGTGGATGTAGCAGCGGTAGGCATCAACTTGTGTGGCGGCGGTCGTCATGGTCGGTCCTTGAGAAGGGGAAGCGAAGAAGAAGTTGTGACTCGACAGAACAGCGGAGGGTCCTTATCGACCGGGCGTAGGATTCGCCGGGTCTTCAATGATAGATCAAGCCGGTTGCAAAACGCCGGTGTCGGAGGACCCGGTCAGCTCGAGCGATACACTCGCCGAAGCAGCTCCGGCCGTCGTGGCGGTGATGGAGACTTGCGAGGCTTCCGCGGCCGCCTGAACAACCAGCAGCGCCCGGCCGTGGTGGGTCACGAGGCGATCCGAGGTATACGACTGGGTGTTGTCGTGCGCCCCGTTGTCTACACCAAGAAGACGCAGGCCTTCGCCAAGCTCGAATACGATCTCGCGTTCATCGCTACGTACCGGTCGGCCCTCGGCGTCAACGAGTTGCGCCACAACGTGAGCCACATCCCGGCCGTCCGCAACGAGTTGCTCCCGATCAACCGACAGGCTGATGTCCGCCACCGCACCCGGCGCGGCCAGGGTGTGTTCCGCGGTCGCCTGACCATCGGTCGCCTGGATGCTCAACTCGCCCGGCTGATACTCCACCAACCACCGGCAGATGCGGTCGTCCTGATCTTCGAGCTTACGGGCCCCCAGCTTCTCGCCGTTGAGCAGGAGCTCAGCCGAGGGCATGTTGGTCATGGCTTCGACCACGATCTTCTGGCCCGGCTCGTATTCCCAGTGCGGGTTCAGCGGGTGCCAGAACCACAGCCGACGCTCCCAGGAGCCCGGCTCTTTCTCGACCAGCTCGCCGTCACCGCCGACTTCATAGACCGAGTCTTCGAGCGGAATGGTGAACAGCTGCGCGTGCGGATCATCGCTCCACAGGGTTTTGTAGAGGTGGTACGAGGGCTTGGCGAAACCGGCGGTACTCAGCAGGCCGCTCCTCGTGGACTTAGTGGGCCACTTCTTGTTGGACTCGCCCATGTAGTCGATGCCGGTCCAGAGGAACAGGCCCGATATAAATTCGCGATCCAGCACCGCTTTCCATTCGTGCCAGTGCGGGACGTTCTCGGTGCCCATGATGCACTTGTCGCTGATCTCCTGGCCGTAGTCGTACATCACCCGGCGGTAGCTGTAGCCCACGACGTCGAGCGCGTCCGCGTAACCCGAGGCGTGGCTGGCCGAGGGCAGGATGCAGTTGGCGGTGATGGGGCGTGTGCTGTCGAGTTCGCGGGTCCAGGCGGCGAGCTTCTGGGCGGTGGTGGCGCAGACGTGCTCGCCGTTTTCGCCGGTCTCGGTTTCGAGGATGCGCTTCTTGATTTCTTCGGGGCCGATGGGCGGCTGGGACCAGAAGTAGTTGCCGGTCCAGTCCATGTCGAAGAAGCCGGTGGCCTTTGAGTAGTTGGGGTAGGTCCACTCGATCTCGTTGCCGATACTCCACTGGAAAACGCAGGGGTGGTTGCGGTCGCGGAGCATGGTGTCCTTGAGGTCGCGCTCGGCCCACTCCTGGAAAAACTCGTCGTGGCCCGCCACGATGTCGTCGCGTTCCTTCTCGTTGCAGTTCTGTCGCTTGTCTTTGGGGTTGTCCCACTCGTCGTAGAACTCGTCCTGCACGAGGAAGCCCATCTCGTCGCAGAGGTCAAGAAACTCGGCACTCGGCGGGTTGTGCGCGGTGCGGATCGCGTTGCAACCGCCCTCTCGCAAGGTCAGCAGGCGACGACGCCAAACGCCCAGCGGCACCGCCGCGCCGACGAGGCCGCCGTCGTGGTGGAGGCAGACACCCTTGATCAGCGTGTGCTCTTCGTTGAGGAAAAAGCCCTTGTGCTTGTCGAATTGGATCGTGCGGATGCCGAACGGCGTCTCGTAACGATCGACCACCTCTCCGCCCTTCTCGAGCGTGGTCACCGCGCGATACATGTGGGGCGTTTCGATCCCCCAACGCTTCGGCTGCGCCACGGCGAGTTGTTGGGTAACCGCCTGCTGGGAACCCCCGGCGAGGCTGACGGACTCCGAGGCCTTCGCGACTTCGTTGCCCTGCGGATCGAGGATCGAGGTGCTCAGCGAGCCCCCCCCCGCTTCCGAGCCGGTGTGGTTGATCTGGGTTTCGATCTGGACCTGCGCCTCGTCGTCGGTGACCTTGGGGGTCGTCACGAATGTGCCCCACACCGGGATGTGCGTCGGGCCGACCTGGATCAGTTCAACATCGCGGTAGATGCCCGAGCCGGTGTACCAACGGCTGTCGCCGTAGTGGGAGTGATCGACACGGACCGCCAAGACGTTCTCGCCGCCCGCATCGGCCAGGTGATCGGTCAGGTCCAGCACGATCGGCACGTAGCCGTAGGGGCGGAAGCCCAGCGACTTGCCGTTGATCCAGATTTCACTGCGGTTGTAGACCCCATCGAACACCACCAGCGTCCGGCCGCCGGGTACCGATTCGGGGGTCGCAAACGTCTTGCGGTACCAACCGATGCCGCCGGGCAGGTAACCGGTGCAGCCCTCGAGTTTTTCATCGAACGGGTGCTCGACGCTCCAGTCGTGGGGGAGCGACAGGCTACGCCAGGCGCCATCGTCGAACGAGGACTGCGACGCGGCGTCGACATCTCCGAGGTTAAAACGCCAGCCGTGGTTGAAGTTCGAGGTACGCGGTGAGGAGGCAGATTGGGACACGGGGGGATCTCAGGCGGGGTGTGAAGCGGAGTGATTCACGTATTGATTTGCGCGATCGCTCGGAGCGATCCACGCCAGTAACGGTTGATTTCAAGAAGCGGCGTTGGCGGCACGCTCCATGACGCCGCGGTCGCCGGTCTCCCAGAGGAGAGTGAAGACAGCGGAGTGGATCTTCCAGACGCCGTCGACCAGCGAAAGTTTGTATTCGTAGTGGCCGGCCACCGACCAAAGGTCCGCGACGCCGGGCTCGCGCTCACCGAAACGGTGGGTGCAGATCACCTGAGCGGTGCAGACCGCTTCGTCCGAGCCGAGCGTCACGATGTGGCTGCCCACGACGTGCTGAATGGCGTCGAGCGGAACGATCGCCTGCTTCCAGGCCGCCACCAGATCGTCTGCCGCCACGTCGGCGGGATCGCCGCCGACCAGCGAGGTGTAGTCGGTGTAGAGCGTGTCAGCGAGGCATCCACGCACACCCGCCCAGTTGCCGGTATCCATGGAGAAGCCCAGGCGGTTGACCGCTTCCATCACTTCGCTGCGTGTTGATTCAGACATGGTGTGCTCCGTGTTCGGTGAATACGCCGGATTCAGACCCGACGCGGCTTCGCGCTGGTGAAGCCCTTGATGTATTGGTACTGGGGATTGGGCCCGTAGTAGCGGTGGCAAAGGCCCCAGGTGATCTGGTTCAGCGGGTGGCCGTGGGGGTCTTCAACGTCCCGGAACAGGCCCAGCGCTTGGGGAGCGCCCTTGATGTGGGCCATAATCTCGAAGTTGATGCCGTCCTCGGCGTATTGGAAGGTGTTGCGTTCGGGGCCGTCGGTGGTCAGCAGCGCCGCCATACCTTCTTTGTACGGCCAGACACAGACCTCGTGGCCGCTGTTGGTGATTGGGTTGTAAGGCGACTTCACGTACGGGCCGGTGGGGTTGTCGGCGATGGCGACGCCCCAGTTGATCTCGCGTCCGCCGAAGGTCATGCCTTCGCCCATACGCTCGCCTTTGTAGTACAGGTAGAACTTGTCTTTGTAATGAACAAGGCAAGGGTCGTGGGTCTTGTGGCTGTCGAAGTCGCCCTGCTCGATGATCGCAAAGCGATCGTCTTCTTCGCCCTTCCACACGCCGTTGTCGGCGGGCGAGACGATCGGGCCATCCACCTTGGTCCACGGGCCGCGCGGCGAGTCGGCGACAGCCATCGAGATGTGCTCCTTCACCCGCATGACGTAAGGCGATTGCACCACCTGATAAACCAGGTAGTACTTGCCGTCGTGGGCCATGATCTCGGGGGTGAAGATCGAACGGTCGTCGTAAGCGCCATCCGGACCGCGGCCGACCGCGAGACCTTCTTCCTTCCAGGTGATGCCGTCTTCCGAGGTTGCGTACCAGACCTCGCAGAGGTCCCAGGGAAAGGTCTTGCTTGAGGGGTTGTCAAAGTCGAACTTGGCGAAGTTGGATTCGCCCTCGCCCCGGGTGTACCAGCAGTAATAAAGACCATCGACCTTCAGCACCGCGCTGGGGTCGCGGCGGACGATGCCTTCTTCGTAGGCAAAGTCGCCTTTGAGGTCGATCTCCTTGAATTCGGTGTACCACTCCGGGCCACGGGTGTAGTTCAAGGCTCGGATCGAAGCGGCGCTCAGGGGCTTTGAAGATTCGGTCATGGTGTGGGGATGCACTTCAAGAAAAGGGAGGCAGAATGCCCAGGCGCACAACGGCCAAGGGCGCAGATTGTAGCAATGAAACCCATGCTGTAAATTGTTGACAGGGCTTTTTTTGAAAATAAATTTTCACGGGCGAAATTCACTTTCCTCCCCCACCTCCCCCTTCAACTCGGCCCGATTCCACCGCAAGACCCATCCCGGGGTTTGATCCAGGTAGGCCCGGAAATTGCCCCTACGGGTCGCGTAGTACCGGATGACCAAAGCTTGCACGGGAAGGCTCACCGCAAGCACGATGACATAAATCATCACTACCATTTGCCGGAAAATTCCTGCATAAGGCTCAAGCGGCTGCGCTAGCTCGGGGCGCAAAGACACCACCTTTTCGTAGGGGTCGGGGCCGAACCAGGCGTCCGCCAGACACCAGAGGCAGTACCCCACGATCAGGACCGTCAGCCCCACCTGATTGCGGGTGAGGATGGTTACCCCTTGTGGGTCGAGCCGCCGGAGCTTGGCGTAGCCCCTGAACTCGAACCACGCCGCCGCGCTCAGGCCCACCGCGGCGACGAGCCCTTTGAAACTAAATAGTGCAAACGAAAGTGACACCAGCGCCGCCAGCGCCAGAGTCACCCCACTGATACCCGCCACACGGATCGCGCGGCGGATCGGACCATAGGCCACATGCGCCGCAGCCAGCTGGGCGTATTGCTCGGCCGAAAGCGCCGGGCCTGCCCCACGCGGGACTGCCGATGCAACAGTTGCGCCCGCTTCATCAGATCCAGAAGTCGTCGCCGGGGCGCGAGATGGTTGCGTGTGGTCCAGAGCACCCCCCAATGACCAAATTGGGCATCGTCACGTTCAAAGAAATGGCCTTACCAACACGGCCAACTATACCTTCAAATCCACCGAAACCGGCGCGTGGTCCGAACACTGAAGCCCCGCTTCGCGGTGGGTCTGAGTGGAGCCCGCAAGCTTGGAAGCCGCGGGGTTGGCCAGCAGATAGTCGATCCGCCAACCCCGATCGAGCGCCCTCGCCTGGCCCCGGTTGGACCACCACGAATATGGCCCGTCGACATCCCCCGCATCTTCCCGCACCACATCTCGCCACCCCAGACCCAGCACCCCACCGAACCACTCCCGCTCGTGGGGCAGAAAACCAGACTGATTCTGGTTGGACTTGGCGTAGAAAATATCGCGCTCGGTGTGGGCGATGTTGAAATCCCCGCCCATCACGGTGGGCGTGCGGGCTCGCTTGAGCTTTTCCGCCCACGGATGGAACCTCGCCATCCAGGCTTCCTTTGCCACCTGACGCTGGGGGGACGACGAGCCCGAAGGCAGGTACAAACTCACCACCTGAACCCCCTCCACCTTAACCCGAAGCACCCGCCCTTCATCGTCGGCCACCCCGTCTCCCAAGCCGGTCTCGACCACCTTGTGCGGCGAACGTGACCAGACCGCGGTCCCGGCATAGCCCGGCCGTTCGGCGGGATGCCAGGTGACATGCCAGCCCGACGGGGCCGACCACTCGGGGTCCAATTGCTCGGGCTTGACCCGGATTTCCTGCAGTAAAAGCACATCGGGCTTGATGGCATCGAGCCGCTCGGGCAGCCCTTTGCGCAATGCAGCCCGTAGGCCATTCACGTTCCATGTGGTAATTCGCATCCATTTCCAATCGATTGGCTGAACGGGGACGTGAGTCTAACCGCCTTGCCCACAAGGACCTCAGGTCTACCCTGAATTATGTCCGGATTGGGGTTTATTTTTGTCAACAATTTTTTAAATGTAATATTTACATATTTTTATGATATATTTAATGTTTATTTTGATTCTAGACAAAAACCAATTAGGTGATAGACTTAGATTTGGCGATAACGCTCGTTTCAAGTCGAGCCACATTGCCCACTTAGCAGAATGCCTGCTGGGTGCGTCTGGGTATCGATCCTTTGGAGCGGGGTCAGCTCCATCTGGGGATATGAGTTTGTTTCAATTCTGAGGCCATTGAAAGCAATCTAAGCAACGCCATTTATCATCTGAATTATTTAATTCCGTAGTTCGAGCCTCGTCTAGCGCATTGGGGATGGAGAATCTGTCAATGAATTTGTTTCGCTCAAGCATCTGTTTAAACCTTCGAAAGCGTGCCGCAATGGCCGCCGGTCTTGCTGTGTGCCTCGGCTTCCAGTCTGCCGAAGCCACCGTGTTCGAATACATCAACAACAGCGTTGGCACCCCCGCCATCTCTGAAACGACCGCGATCATCGAATCGATCTACACCTCGTTTGATGACAGCAACAACCAGTTCGTTTGGGAAGCCGTTTACTCGGGTGACTCTGTTTCGGATCTGCCCACCGGCTTCACGCTCGTGGTCAACGACGGACCGATGCCCAAGACCCACCTGGGCAACCTGGCGGTGCTTTACTTCGAAGCGGAAGAGCTGATCGAAACCAACGGTGCAACGGGCACCCCCACCCTGACCGCGTACGCCTACAACGGCGGCAGCTCCGCCAGCGCTCACCGCACCTCCGACTTCCGTGATGTGCAGAGCCCCACGCCCGCGGCACCCGATCAGATAGTTTCCTCGATCAACGGCTTCGCTTTCAACTCAACCCTCAACGACTTCGATGACGCCGGCAAGAAAAAACGCCTGATGCGTATCGAGCTCGATGCGACCGACATCAACAACCACACCCCGCTGCAATCTCCGTTCGACGTGATGGACAACCAGCCCCTCACCTGGCAGGGCATCGGCTTCGCCCAGATGATCGGCATCTGGTTCCACCCGTTCAACAACATCAACCCCGACTACATCGAGAACGGCCCGGAAGCCGGCTTCCTCGAACACGGGGTGGCAGGCCCGACCGTTAACCAGGGCTGGCAGGTCGTCCGCAACAACTACGGCTTCTTCGACGTCGATGGCCTCCAGGCCATTCCCGAGCCCGCCACGGGACTGCTCCTGCTGGTGGGTGCTGCGGCCCTGCGTCGCCGTCGCTAAGCCCCACAACTCGCCTCCATATAACAACAACCCCGCCTGTCAGGCGGGGTTGTTTCGTATTACACGAGTTGCCTTTGGGAAACTCAGTCCTCGGGCCGTCCCTCGCCGGCCATCACGCCGCCGCTATTGACCTCTTGAAGGATCAACCCGATGGCCGCGGGCACGAACACCAGCAGCGGGATCACGAGCTGGCTGGAAGTCAGGCCATCCGAAACCGTCTGACGCCAGGGCTCGAAGCTCAACAACAAAGCCAGCACACCCATCATCGCAATGGTCGAGCCGCTGACGGAGGTGAACATCACCACCGAAAGCTTGAAAAGGATGAAGGCCAGCATGCCGCAGATCAGCAGCCCCAACAATGCGCCGAGCCAGTACTCCTCTGCGGGGACGATGCTTCGTACCTGACCATCTTCGGAAGCAATCTTATTCACGGCATGGGCCATGCCCGCCCACAAGTTCGCGCCGACAAACGCGCCCGCCAAACCGCCAAATACCGAAACCGCGTACTTCATCAATGGGAAGGCCAAAGTCGCCAGCAACACGCCGAGGCAACCCGCGACGATGTAGGGCGCCCCGATCTTTCCGCCGAACCAGTAACCGGCAAACATGCCCAGCAGCAGTGCGATGCTGATGGTGGCGAGTTTGTAGAACTTGTAGCCGTTAAACATGCAGAGCACACCGACGATGACGAACACCACCGCCCAGACCGCGCCCAAGGCTTGCAGGTGTTCGATGACGTGCTCGGGCTGGGCCAACGCGTCGCCACGCGAGAACATGCCCGCGACGGTTTCAAAAAAGTTCGCCAAAGCTTGAGCGAAGCTCTGCGGCTCGGCCCCGGGGCCGGGAACCGTTGCCGCGGGGGCGGTCGTCGTGGGAGCGCCGGCTTGAGCCAGCGTGCTTACCTGAGATAGTCCGTGAATCATTATGCAGCTCCAGGCCGGATCACTCGGCCGCCCCGGCCTCGCCGTTGCGAGACTCCGGGCGCACCGGTTGCTGCATTAGTCATCGTCCTTCTTCTTGCGCAGCGTCCACTGAATCAGCACGCCCAGCAGCGTTATCAGACCCAGCGACAACAGCACCGCACGCCAAGACCCCGGCATAAACCCTTCGCTGCCCGGCACATACTTCAGCAATAGCGTCCGACCCGCGAACAGGATCAACAACGCCCCGACCATCGCGGTCTGCAACGAAGCCGCCACCGAGGGCAGGATCAGGCCGAGCACCAGCCCGACCACCGCCCCGACGCCTGCGCCAGCCAATAGGAATCGTCGTGACCCCGGAGCCATCTCCTGCCACCACAGCTTGACCTCATCCACCTGCTGCTGCCAGACCGCCTGGAGGTCAGAGCTGAACTGCTCGCGATCGAACAAGGCGGCCTTGGCGATGACCTCTTCCTTGGTGATCCCCGAGTCTTCCTCCGACGACTCGTCTTCGGCCGCCTTGGAGGCTTCCTCGTTAGCCCGCTCTCGGATGCGCTCGGCTTCGGGGTCGGATTCTCCGGCCCCCATCGCGTCGAGGGTCACTTCCTGGGCCCCCTGGATCGAGCTCATCGGCGGCGGGTTGCCGGTCCAGATCATCGCCACAATCGGAACGACCAAGGCGAGCAAGACCGCCGCCGTCGCCGCCATCCAGAAGCGGAAAAGCAGCCACGCCAGCAACACGCCCGCCAACGCCCCGCCGATACCGATCGCCAGCACCCACAGGCCGTTGTTGGAGGTTTGTTGGACGACTTCTTCGGCCGCGCCCTCGGCCGGGACCACCCCGCTGCTCAGGCCCGCAGCCAACGCCGCGGCGCCGAGTCCGCCCAGCACAAAGCCGGTCAGCATCGCCCCCTTTTCCGCCAACCGTCCGCCGAAGACCCAGAGCACCAGCCCCAGCACCAAGGCCAGACCCAGCAGGATCGTCCAGGCCGCGGGCATGGACTGGAGCAACTCCGCAAAATTCTGCGGCTCTATCGCGGTATCGATTTCGCTAGCCAGCATGATGTACACCTCATCTTTCTCCCAATACAACCGACCACCCTACATCATCCCCGGCGATTCCAGAAGCTCGGAACCGGGTTACGCGCATTATCACACCCGCCCCTCGGCCCGACCAGCCGCACTCGGTACAATCTCGCCTGATGTCTCAGGACCCCACCACCCCCGACACCGATGCCCGCGACGAGGCCCAGCGCCAACTCGCCCCCCTGCGTTCCCGTATCGATGAGCTCGACGAAAAAATCGTCAAGCTGCTCAACGAGCGGGCGGACATCGTGATCGAGGTCGGGCACATCAAGCGGGCGGCAGGCGAGGCTGTGCCGATCTACGCCCCCGACCGCGAGCAAGCGGTGATGCAGAAGATCCGCAACGCCAACGCCGGGCCGCTGCCCGATGCGTGCGTGCAGGCGATCTGGCGTGAGCTCATGTCCGGCAGCTTCGCCCTGGAGCGTCCGCTTCGCATCGGCTACCTCGGCCCGGCGGGCAGCTTCTCGCACCTCGCGGCCCGCAAGAAGTTCGGAGCCTCGGTCGACTACGACGAGCTGACCGACTTCCCTGCGATCTTCGATGAAGTCGCCCGCGGCCACGTCGACTACGGGCTCATCCCCATCGAGAACTCGACCCACGGCGGCGTCACCGCGAGCCTCGACTGCTTCCTCGACACCCCCGTCAAGATCGCGGCCGAAGTGCGTATCGCGATCCATCACAACCTGCTCTCGCGTCAACCGCTCGACCAGATCACCCGCGTGTATTCGCACCAGCAGGCGCTGGGCCAATGTCGCCGCTGGCTCTCGGCTCAACTGCCCAACGCCGAGCAGATCGCCACCGTCTCGACATCGCAGGCCGCTGCACTCGCCGCCGAGGAACCCGGGGCCGCCGCGATCGGCTCGACCCTCGCGGCCCAGCTCAACGACGTGCCCATCCTCTTCGATAACATCGAAGACAACCCCAACAACGAGACCCGTTTCTTCGTCATCGCCCGACAGAACGCCAAGCCCAGCGGCGACGACAAGACCTCGATCCTGTTCACCACCGAGCACAAGGCCGGGGCACTCACCGACGTGCTCAACGTCTTCCGCGACCACGGGCTCAACCTCACCCGGCTCGCCGAACGGCCCAGCCAACGCATGAACTGGGAGTACTACTTCTTCGTCGATGTCGAAGGACACGCCGACGAACCCCACATGCAGAAAGCCTTGTCTGAAGCGAAGAAGCACTGCCTGCAACTCACCGTGCTCGGCTCCTTCCCCCGGGCTCGCGAAGTGCTTTAAGTTCTGGCTTCACGTCCCTTTGACAACGCAGACTGCGTTTTCCTCACCACGACCAAACCGACTCGAACCCGCTGATCGGCGGGTTTGTTTTTTTGGGTCCGGATGGGTCGCGACGCAAGACATAAATCGGAACGTGCGGTGGGCAGTTCAACCGGAGCGGCAGGTGGACTTCCCCCAGACCGCGGCAGACCATCGCTTCCGTCCCCCGGTACCGGAAACGTCCGGCGGTGAGGTGGCGTGGCAAGCGTGAAGAGTTCGCCAATGCGCGGGCGCCGGGCAGGCGACATTGTCCACCGTGGCTGTGGCCGGCCAACATGAGATCAGCGCCCAGGTCGGCCGCGTGGATCAATGTGTAGGGATGGTGGCTGAGCAGGATCCGGAAAGGCGTTCCGCCCTGATTGCTCTCAGCGACGCCAGACATCCGGGCCGCCACGCGTGCCGCATCGAACATGCGGTGTCGCTCACGCGAGAGACCCGACACCTCCAACGGCAAGCCCTTCAATTCGACCGCGTCGTTGATAAGCCAATGCACGGGGAGTTCCTCAAACCTTCGGGCCAACTCGGCCGAGTCGTGGTTGCCGAAGATGCCGAATTGACCAAGCCTAGGGGATGCCGCCTCGATCACCCGCCCCATCACCTGCAGCGCCACCTCTTCATCGCCCGGCCAGGTCATGTAGTCGCCGGTGTAGCACGCCAGGTCGAGGTCGGCATCCGCTAACTCTTCAATTAGCTGCCGGAATCGGGCCCGGTCTTTGCGGACGTGCAGGTCGCTGATGTGCGCCAGACGAACGCCGTCCAACTCCTCGGGCAGATGCCGGAGCGGCAGGTCCAGTAACTGAAGGATCGGACGACGCGTCATAGCGGAGTTTCCACGATCGCAGGCCCCCGAATCACGGCTCGGGGCTCGGGGGCGGCCCCTCGGGGCCCGATAGTTCCTGGACTGCGCCCAATCCTTGTCAGGCACTCGGCTTGGGCTTATCTTATGGATCTAGTTCTACGAGGCCCTCTCGTCCCCTGATTCCCCGCCGGACTCCCCGGTTCTCCCGATTTACGGAGCTTCACCCCCATGGCCAAGATGTTTTACACGTTGGAAGAGGCTTCTGCCCGACTCGGTCTCGATGCCGAAGCGGTGAAGGAAATGGCCGCCAGCGGCAAGCTCCAACAGTTCCGCGACCGCGACAAGCTGATGTTCAAGCGTGAGCAGGTCGACTCGATGGCCAGCGTGGGCGAAAGCACAGACGGATCGAGCCTCGGCATTCCGCTGGCCGACCCCGGACCGGACGACACCGATGCCATCAGCCTGGCCGACTCCATGGCTGGCGGCGGTGAGCCCGACGACCCGCGTGAAGGCACCGGCATCAGCGTGTTCGACGCCGGTGAAGTCGAACCCGCCGACCCCATGGCTCAGACCCAGGTCACCCAGCCCCAAATCGACGACGAAGAGCTCGCCCTCGAATCCGTCGGCTCCGGCTCGGGCCTGCTCGACCTCACCCGCGAATCCGACGACACCAGCCTCGGTGCGGAGCTGCTCGACGAAATCTACCCCGGCGGTGGCGACACCGGCACCGGCGCGTCCTCGGCCGACTTCGGCCTCGAATCTTCGGTGGGCTCGTCGGGCGTCTTCGAAGGCGCGTTGGCGATGGACACCGGGACCTCCGGCCCGTCGGGCCTGGACAACCTCGTTGAAGCCGACCCCGGTTCGATGGACCTGCCCGGCGCTGGCGTGACCGCCTCGGCTGGCGCAGTTGCCGCGGTTTCCTACGCCGCTGCCGAAGAATCCGATCCCGCGGGAAGCGCCTTGGGTGCGGGCCTGCTGATCGGTGCGACCGCCGCGTTGTTCATCGGCCTGATCGTGATCGCTGCGGCGCTCGCGGGCAGCCGCAGCGCTCTGACCAGCATGCTGGTCGAAGAAGGTGGCAAAGCCAGCAACGTCATGTTCCTGTGCATCGGCTTGGCGGCACTCAGTGCCGTGCTCGGCGGCGTGGGATTCGTGATCGGCAAGAAGTCGGCCTAAGTCTTCGCCCGGCCCACTAAGGGATCGCCCCCGAGTTGAAATAATTTCCTAAGCCTGCCGAAAGCTCACCGGCTTTCATGCTGTTGCGTGTGTTAGGATGGCCCGGTACGAGCCTGCCACGCCGAGAGACCCCGTCCCGCTCAACGGGCCGACTGAACCCACCATGCTAAGCCCCTACGCCAAGAACGAATGGCTGACCATCATCGCGGTGGGGTTGTGTGTCGGGCTGTCGCTGGTGCTCCTGGGCTATTGGCCGGGGAGCGTCCTGGTCGGCATCGCCACGATCGCGATCCTGACCTTCTTCCGCGACCCCGAACGCCGGGTGCCCAGCCCCCGCAACATCGTGGTCGCCCCGTCGGACGGCAAGATCTCGTCGATCCACGAAGTCGAACAATTCCCTCCCTTCGATGGGCCCGCTGTCTGCATCCGCATCTTCATGTCGGTGTTTGATGTGCACGTCAACCGCTGCCCCTGCCACGGCAAGGTCGCGTCCATCACCCACCAGCCCGGCAACCACGGCAACACGCTCAACCCCGAATCGATCGAAGACAACGAGTCGATGACCACGCTGTTCGTCCACCCGGTGAAAGACCACCCCATCGCCGCGGTCCGTCAGGTCGCGGGTTTGCTCGCCAGAACGATCTACAACCACCTGCGTGACGAGCAGGTCGTCCAGCGCGGCCAACGCATGGGCATCATCAAACTCGGCTCCACCACCGAGCTCTATCTGCCCGCCACGCTCCGCCCCGAGGTCAAGGTGCAGCAGGGGCAAAAAGTCCTGGCGGGCATGACCATTCTCGCCAACGTCACCCCCATCGACCCCACCGAAAGCCTGCCGCCGCAGATCAAGTTGTTCAGCTCGTCTGCCCCGGCGGTGGATGAAGACGGCGAGCCATCGGTTTTTGCCGAGGACGATCCGACGCCCTCCTCGCTTTAGCGGTCAGACCACACGCGATTTCTCCTTGGCCGTTTGGCTGTGTGGGCCGGTCTGGATTACACTCCCGCCCATGACTTGCGATCCCAACTCGGCCTCCTCCGCCGCCGTATCCAAACCCGGCTCCGCTCGCCTCGCTCTCGAGGATGGAAGCGTTTTTGTCGGGCGGGCTTTCGGTGACACCTCCCCCAAATCGGTCGAGGGCGAGGTCTGCTTCAACACCTCGTTGTCGGGCTACCAGGAAGTGGTCACCGACCCGTCGTACGCCGGGCAGATCGTCACGATGACCTGCCCGCTCATCGGCAACTACGGCGTCAACCCCGGCGACCTCGAATCCGCCAAGGCCCAGGTCAGCGGCTTCGTGGTCCGCGAATTGGCCAACACCGCAAGCAACTACCGGGCGACCGCCAAGCTCGAGCAGTGGCTGGCCGAGGAAGGCGTGACGGGGATCGCAGGCATCGACACCCGGGCGCTGACCCGTCGGCTCCGCATCGAGGGGGCACTGCGCGGCGTGCTCTGCACCGACGCATCGGTCAGCGACGAACAACTCGTGGCCCAGGCCAAGGCCTCGGCGGGACTGGTGGGCCGAAACCTCGTCGCCACGGTTAGCCGAACCCAGCCCCTGGCGTGGAGCGAAGACCTCGGCGACTGGTTGCCCCTGCAAGGCTCGATCCCCGCGGTTGACAACCGGTTCAAGGTCGTGGCCCTGGACTGCGGGGCGAAGCTGAACATCCTGCGGAACCTCACCGACTCGGGCTGCGATGCCACCGTCCTGCCCTACGACACCACGCCCGAGCAGATCGCCGAGCACGCCCCGGATGGATTATTCGTCTCGAACGGCCCCGGCGACCCCTCGGCGGTCCAGCCCACCATCGACCACCTCAAGCAACTCATCGGCAAGCTCCCGATCTTCGGCATCTGCCTCGGGCACCAGCTGCTCAGCCGGGCGATGGGAGCGGACACCTTCAAGCTCAAGTTCGGCCACCGCGGGGGCAACCAACCCGTGCAGAACCTGGGCACCCAGAAGGTGGAGATCACCAGCCAGAACCACGGCTTCGCGGTCGATCCCGACAGCCTGGCCAAGGTCGGCGGGGAGCCCACCCACCTCAACCTCAACGACAAGACCCTCGAGGGCTTCCGCCACACCCAGGAACCCATCTTCGCGGTCCAATACCACCCCGAAGCCAGCCCCGGGCCGCACGACAGCCGGTATTTATTTGACTGTTTTGTCGAGATGATGAGAACCGGATCCAGCCCCGACGCCGCGGCGATGGACAACGCCCAGCGTCAACGCAACCAGATTTAATTTAAATCCATAAATTAAAAGTCATTAAAACTCACCCCACTCAACCCTTACCTGTTTTAACTGGCCCTGAATTTTCATGTTTATCACCAGAAATACGTTGCAACACCCAAGATGCCGAACTACAATATGGTGTCTATGAATTAAGCCCAATAGCCTGTTATCGCTCACATGGACGTGCGTATCAGGCATACCGGGGCTGCTGGAGAGAAAGCCGCGAGGGAAAAATGCACTCATTTCTGAAATCTGATCTTCGTAATCTTCTTTTCGCCGCTGCCTCAGCGGCAGCCGTTGGTTTGTTTGGCTCCGCTCAAGCCCAGCTTGTTGTCGACATCAACAACCCGATGGACTACACCATCCAGGAAATCATCGATGGTGGTGGCCTCCGCGTGGGTGACAAGGTCTTTGACGAATTCGAAATCGTCAGCACCGGCACCACCGGCATCACGCTTCCCGACGCTGACAGCGTCAAAGTGAAGGGTGGCGTCGACTCGGAAGGCAACATCGAGCTGGAGTTCTTCGGCGGCTGGGTTGCTGGCACCAACGAACTGATCAACAGCACCATCGAATTCTGCGTGACCGCCGACTCCCCCTTCCTGATCGAAGCGGTTGAGCTGAGCATGCAGAACTTCGCCGCCTTCGGCCAAGGCCAAGTCAACATCGCTGAAAACATCTTCCTCGATGAAGATGAAACCATCATCGGCATCGCTCCGCCGTTCCTCAACACCTTCTACGAAGGCAACAGCGGTACCCTGGTCAACCTCGACACCGCCACCGTCGTGCCTGGCCCGCAGAGCAAGCTTTACGTCAGCAAGGACATCACCGTCCGCGACCTCTCGGACGGCCAGAGCCCCAGCGCTGCTCACCTGAGCCGCTTCACCCAGACCTTCATCCAGATCCCCGAGCCCGGCACCGTGGTGCTGTTCCTCTCGGGCGGTGCTCTCCTGATGATGCGTCGCCGCGAAGCCTAAGCCCGACCGCCGACCCCTCGGCTCGACATCACAACCAAACTGAAACCACCCCAATTCGGGGTGGTTTTTCTTTACCCGTTTCTCCCTGCCACCGGCTAAACTTTGCGGCCAGGTCGACCCTATCGCCATTAGCCGAAAGTGCCATGGACAAATCCCTCACCGACAGCGTATTTGATCACTCCGAACAGGACGATGCCGCGGCATGGACGGTCCAGGACGCGATCGATTTCTACGGCCCCAACCGATGGGGTAACGGCTACTTCGGGGTCTCGGAGACGGGCCACGTCACGATCCGCCCAGGACGGGACTCTGGCCCCAGCCTGGACCTCTGGCAGCTGGTGCAGGACCTACGCCAACGCGACGTGTCCACGCCGATGCTTCTGCGGTTTCCGGGGATTCTGGAAGACCGCCTCAAGCAGATCGCCGACGCATTCCGACGCGCGATCGAGGAGTTCGACTACGCCGGCCAATACCGCGGGGTGTACCCGATCAAGGTCAATCAGCAGCGGCACATCGTTGAAGAGCTATTGAACTACGGCAGCGGCCTCGGGTTCGGCCTGGAGGCGGGCAGCAAGCCGGAGCTCCTGGCGGTGATGGCCCTGGCCAAGGACCCGGACTCGCTGGTGATCTGCAACGGATTCAAAGACCAGAAATTTATCGAGGCAGTCATCCTCTCCCGCAAGCTGGGGAAGAACGTCATCCCGGTGGTCGAGAAATTCAGCGAGCTCCAGCTCATCATCGAGCAGGCCAAGGCCCACGACGTCCGCCCCGCGATCGGTTTGCGGATCAAGCTCGCCAGCTCGGGCTCGGGACGCTGGCACGGCTCGGGCGGAGAACGCAGCAAGTTCGGGCTCTTCATCAGCGAAGTCCTCGACGCGGTGCGGTTGCTCAAGGACGAGGGGATGCTCGACTGCCTCGAGCTGGTCCACTTCCACCTGGGCAGCCAGATCAGCGACATGCGGGCGCTGAAATCCGCGCTCGTGGAATCGGCACGGATGTACGTCGAGCTGGCCAAACTCGGCGCAGGTCTGAAATACCTGGACGTTGGTGGCGGACTGGGCATCGACTACGACGGCAGCAAGAGCGGCAACGAGTCCAGCCCCAACTACACCCTCACCGAGTACGCCAACAACGTCGTCTATCACATCGGCGAAGTCTGCCAGCAAGCCGAGATCCCCGCACCGACCATCATCACCGAGTCGGGCCGGGCGATGGCGGCCCACCACAGCGTGCTGGTCATGGACGTCCTGGGCTGGTCGGGCTTCGACCGCTTTGAGCCGATCCCCCGATTCGACGCCGAGGCGCTCGCCGAGTTGCCCGAGCCGGTTCGCACGCTCTATGAAACCCACGAGGCGTTGTCCAATGCGAACCTCCGCGAGTACTTCCACGACGCCCAGGTAGCGCGTGAGCAGACGCTGAGCCTGTTCAGCCTCGGCTACTGCTCGCTGGAGCACCGCGGACTGGCCGAGCGGTTGTTCTATGGCATCTGCTCGAACGTGTACCGACTCGCGCAATCCCTTGACCCGGTGCCTCAGGAGTTCGCCGCCCTTGAAACCCTGCTGAGCGACATCTACTTCTGCAACGGCTCAGTCTTTCAATCCTTGCCCGATTGCTGGGCGATCGATCAGCTCTTCCCGGTGATGCCGATCCAACAACTGGACGAGAAGCCGACCTGCCGGGGCGTGTTGGCCGACATCACCTGCGACTCGGACGGCAAGATCGACCGGTTCGCCGCCCCGCCCGAAAGCGGTAAGACCAGCGTCCCGGTTCTCCCCCTCCACCCCTACACCGGCGGCGATTACTTCCTGGGCGTGTTCCTCGTCGGGGCCTACCAGGAAACTCTCGGCGACCTGCACAACCTCTTTGGCGACACCAACGCGGTCCACGTGACGCTCGATGAACAAGGCCAGGTCCAGATCGACGAGATCGTGGAAGGCGATACCGTGGCCGAGGTGTTGCGGTATGTGCAGTTTGAACCCGAAGAACTCCGCCGAACTTTCCGCAAGACCCTGGAGCAGGCCGTACGCGAAGGAAAGATCACGGTGGCCGAGTCGGGCGTGCTCCGCCGGTTCTACGAGCAGGGCTTGTCGGGCTACACCTATCTGACGTAGGTCAACCGGCTTCCACCGGCGCGACGTAGACCTCGGTGCCATCGACGGCCACGACTCGGACGTCGGTGCCTTTTTCGATCGTGCCGTGCCGGGCCAGACACTCTTCGCGTTTCCCGTTGATGAGACAAGTGCCGACGGGGAACAACGGCGTCAACGTCTGCCCCTTGGCGCCGACCTTGATGCGGTGGTTGTCGGCTTCGGGTGAAACGGGCCGCCCCGGTTCCATCCGATTCTGCGGCGTGAGCGGCTCCTGCGCATCCTTCAGCGTGATCCATCGGGCAAACGGCGTGTCCGGCGCGACCTTCATCGCAAACGCAATCGCAAAAGGCAGTGCCAGGATCACCCCGGTCGCCGCGAGTAAGCCGAGCGTGGAGTCACGCCAAAACAAGCAGACGACCCCACCTGCCGCAGCCAACCCCGCAGCCGCGCCGACGACCCCGCCCGTCGGCAGGAAGACCTCCACGAAAAACAACGCCACCGCGATCGCCAGCAAAACGATGCCCCAAACCAACCAAGGGGTTTGAGAAGCAGCCGCGGGCTGCGTGGCCGTCTGAGCAAGAAGATTGAACGCTAAACCCATACCCGAATTATCGCAGGTTCCGCCCCACCGGACCAGAATTTCGGACCCCCATTTTATAAACGTCGCCTGACCGCAATAGGAGTGGCAGGATTCGAACCCGCGACCTAGCCATTATGAGTGGCCTGCTCTAACCACTGAGCTACACTCCCTGGGGCCGCTAGTATATCGCTAGCTATTGCCCCCGAAAGGCTTGCCCATGCAAACCCTGTATCGATTCGTGTTGCTGATCGCCTTGGCGCTGCTCCCCCTGGTCGGCTGCGGCCCCGCCACATTCGTCGTCGGCGTCGCGCCGGGCGGGCAATCGATGACCACCACCCCCATCGAACGCGACGGGCGCTGGGGCAGCCAACACATCATGATCATCGACGTCACGGGCATGATCGCCAACGCCGATCAGGGCGGCCTGCTTTCTGCGGGCGACAACCCCGTCGCCCGGCTGACCGAGGGGCTGCGCTTGGCCGCCAACGACAACCGGGTGTCGGCGGTCGTCCTCCGGCTCAACACCCCGGGCGGGACCGTCACCGCCAGCGACATGATGTACCGCGAGGTCCAGCGGTTCAAAACCAAAACCGGCAAGCCCGTCGTGATGGTGATGATGGATGTCGCCGCCAGCGGGGGCTACTACCTCGCTTGTGCCGGGGACCACATCATCGCCTACCCCTCCACCGTGACCGGCAGCATCGGGGTCATCTTCCAGACCGTCAGCGTCAAGCCCGCGCTCAGCCGTATCGGCGTCGAGGCCGAGGCGCTGGTCAGTGGGCCCAACAAAGCGGCGGGCTCGCCCCTGGAAACCCTTGAAGACAGCCAGCGCGAAATTCTGCAGGGGCTGGTCGATCGCTTCTACGCCGACTTTGTCACCGTGGTCCGGGAGAACCGGACGGACGTGGACGCCGACACCTGGGACATGATTACCGACGGCCGTGTCTTCACCGGCCGACGTGCGTACGAGCTCGGCCTCGTCGATCAGCTCGGCGACATCCGAGACGGGATCTCCAAGGCGAAAGAACTCTCGGGCGCGAGCACCGCCGACGTCTTCGTCGCCCACCGCCCGCTCGACTACGTCAGCGGCCCCTACTCCCAAGCCCCGGCCACGGCGAGAAGCGATTCTTCCACGCAGATCAATCTGTTGCAGATCAACCTGGACGACGCGCTGTCGACCGTCCACGCGGCGGACTCGGGGATGTATTACCTCTGGGTGCCCGAGCTTCCCTGAATCCGGCCGCTGGATGCGAAACGGCTGGGGTCATTCAACCTGATCTTTATGCTGCTCGATCCATTGGACCCACGCGATCTCAATCGCGATGCCGGTTGCGATCATGCCTTGGGTAAGCGAACTGTCCGACTGGGCCCACGCCTCGGCGACCATATCCACTCGGCCACAGTCGTGTGCCGCCACCGCCCAATCCGACCACAGATACGCAATGTCCCCGGCCTCCATAAACCCCGGCTCGGGCCGCACCGATTCGACCACCCGCTGGAGTCGGGTCAACATCTGCTCAGCGCCCTGCGCATTACCCGCGGCCTGATACGCCCGGGCCACCTCGCCGCCGACCTGGACTATTTCATAGGGTTCATTCAGCCGCAGCATCATGATCGCCGCCTCATCCGGTGCGCCCAGGCGGGCCTTCAACGAAGCCGCCGAGGCCACTTGCCAAAGCCCACGATCCGGCAAGCGTTTCATAATGGCCTGGGCTTGGTTCAGGCATTTTTCAGCCAGCGCTTCGTCTCCGAAATCCATCGCCAGGTCGCCGAGGTAGAGCAAAGCGTCCGCGCTCGCATCCTCGGGGACAATCGCTTCGGCCTTGGCCATCGCGGCCTCTTGCTGCCCCACCAGCCACATCAACATGGGGACTTCGGCTTCGTACCACCCCCGTGTGAATTCGTCGAGGTCCGCCATCCCCGCTTCAATCTGTTCAAACAACTCGGCAGTCGCCTCGATCTCCTGACGCTCAGCGGTACCCCACGCCAACTGGAGCAGGCCCCAGGTGGATTCCGAGGGGTCCTGGATCAAGGCATGGGTTTGGCGTGCCTTGTCCAGCTTGCCGATACGGGCATACGCATACACCGACGATGGATACTGGTAATCCGCGTCCAACGGATCGCCGCCCAGTGCTTGTATCCGCTGGACCGAGGCATCGGCCAACGCCTCGACGCGTTCTTCCTGGCCGGGAACCTGGCAGAGCGCGAACAAGATATTGGTCAGCACATCTTCGCGATCGAACTCGTCCTCGATAATTGGTGCAACACGTTCTGCGGCCTCCGCCCATTCCACAGCGCCCCACTGCGCTAGCACCTCGGGTTCCGGCAAGTCCTCGGCCAAGGCCGATGTCACGCCCAACCCAACACACCACAGCAACGCCGAACATAAAACTTGATATCGCATGAAACCTCCGAGAAGTAATAAACCAGAATGTACCCCAAACCCCTGCCTGTTCCCAGATAAGAATCTGGAAATAGATTCATGCCCAAGCCAAGTCCGAGTTCCCAATTGCGGCGGGGAGTCAACCCTTCGCAGTGGATGAGCTACGGCGTTTCGATAACGAGCCGTGTCACCAGAACCGCGTCTTCGCCGTGGTGTGACGGTTGGCCGATCAGCTCGAGCTCCATGAAGTCGGGGGAGAACCAGAGTTGGCCGCGGTCGGTGCGGACCGGGAGGGCTTCGGGTTCCTCGGCAATCAGGCTCACCCGGTGGCCAGCGTATTCGGCGGTGAGGTGGTCGGTGGCGACGCCGGTCTTGGTCATGCGCTGCTCGGGGATGTTCACGATGAGCTGATCGGGCCGTGGCCGCTCCATGAGCTCGGTGAAATCGAGGTCGCCGAACATGTGTTCCTGAAGGTTGTCCAGCTCGGCCCCGGGATCGACCACCGCGACAACGCGATCGGAGATGGGGATCTGGGCGATCTGCCACGCCGAGGTGCCGGGACGCGGATTGGTGATGCGGTTTTCGATACGGAGGCTGGCCTCGTTGGGCTCGAGAGAAATGCGACGTTCGAAGCGTTCGCCGTAGGCCCCCGCACTGCCCTCAAGGATCACCGTAAACCCCTCGATCGTACGGTCCAGCGGGGTCTGGTCGAACGTATCGGGGTTCAGGGCGTGGCCCTCGGCGTTCTTTTCCCAGTCGGCTTGGGGCCAGGGCCAGAGACGGTCGCCGCCGAAGTTCTCCCACCCCGGGCGTTCTTCGGAGGCGAGTTGGCCATACAGATCGGGATCGGTCCACAGCACGTTCTCGCCGCCGAGCAGCCGGAACGACAACACCCGCCCGATCGGCGGGACGATCACCGCCTCGGCAACCGAGTTGCGCAGAATGACCGCCTGGTCCCAACCCTTGTAGCGTTCCGCTTGTTCGACGGACTTACTTTGACACCCCGTCAGTACGGTCATGCCGACAATCATCAGAATCGTTAGCCAGGTCTTGGAGCGGACAGGAGTTTGAGCCATGTGAGTCGAACCTTGTGGGCGAGGTGAGATGTAAGCAATAGCGTCGGAGATTACAAGCCGTACTCGGACCAACGCTCGGAGACGCGTTGCCGGATGTCGTCGCTCATGTTGAGGATGGTGGGCCAATCGCGAACGGGGTTGCCGTTGACCTCTTCGCCGGGGATTTTCCGGGTGGCGTCGAGGCCGATCTTGGTGCCCGCGCCGAGTCGAGGCGCGGCGTGGTCGAGGATATCCAGCGGGCCGTTGGCGAACTCAATGTCGCGGCCGGGATCGGCGTTGGCCAACAAATGGAACAAGACCTCTTCGTGGTCGTGCACATTCACGTCGTCGTCCACCACCACGATCGACTTGGTCCACGCCATCTGGCCCGCACCCCAAACCGCGTGCATCACCCGCCTTGCCTGGAGGGGGTACTCCTTCTTGATCTTGATGAAGGCGCAGTTGTGGAAGCAGCCGAACATCGGCAGGTCGTAGTCGATGATGTCGGGGATGAGCGTCTTGAGCAGCGGCAGGAAGACACGCTCGGTTGCCTTGCCGAGGTAGTAGTCTTCCTGCGGCGGCCGGCCGACGATGGTTGTGGGGTAGATGGGTTTCTCGCGGTGCGTAATCGCAGTGACCGTGAAGACAGGGTAACGGTCGGGCAGCGAGTAGAAGCCGGTGTGGTCGCCGAACGGGCCCTCGAAGACGGCGCCGGGCCCCAGGTCGGGCGGCGCTTCGCCGTAGCGTGGCCGAGGGTCGTAGCCGATGGGCCCCGCTTCGGTGCTGACGTATCCCTCGATGACGATCTCGGCGTTGGCCGGGACGTGCATGTCGACGGTCTTGCACTTGACCAGCTTGATGCTGCCCTGGTTGAGGAACCCGGCGAACATGAGCTCGCTGATGCCCGGCGGGAGCGGCGCGGTCGCGCTGTACGGCAGCACGCTCTCTCCGCCGAGCACGATGGCGCAGGGCATGCCGCCGGTGTGATCACCCTTGGCGGTGTTGTGTTTCTTCCACGCCCGCCAGTGGCTCGCGCCGTCGTGGTGCATGTGCCAGTGCATGGCGGTGTGGTTGCGGTCGAGCAGTTGGGCGCGGTACATGCCGACGTTGCGTGAGGGGCGGGGATCGCCATCCGGCTTGCCCGCGTCGTCGGGGTGGATGGTGTACATCCCTGCGAGGGTGATGTATCGGCCTTGGCCTTGCGCGGTCCCCGCCTTCTCGGGCGAGAGCCCGTAGCCACAGGTGCGCGGGTCGCCGTCGTCCGGCCAGCACTTGATGATCGGCAGATCAAACAGGTTGATCTCATCGCCCACCTTCACCACCTCTTGGCAGAGCCCCGACTTCACCACTTTGGGCGGGACCTGCCCCGCCACCTTGGCGAGTTCGACGCCCTTCTTCACCTTCTCCATCAGCGACGATGGCGGCTCGGGCTTCACCAGCGACGCCACCCTCTCCGCCAGACCATCGAACCCCCCTCCCGAGGCCCCCGACGCCTCGGCACAACCCATCGCCATCTCCATCCGGCGGTAGCTGCCGAAGGCGTTGATGAGCAGCGGGAACTTCGCCTGCCCCTCGGGGGTCTGGACGTTCTCAAACAGCAACGCGCTCCCGCCGAGATCGGCGTGGTGCGGATCGAAGTCCTTCGCAAACTCAGAAACCGATGCCGCGGGGGACTTGCTCACCCGGTCGGCGATCTCGGTGATCTCCAGCATCGAGGACACGGGTACGGAAATCCGGCGTAGCTCACCGGCCGATTCCAGGGCTTCAACAAACGTTCGCAGGTTCGAATAGGTCATTGTGTGCTATCTTATGTCTCCCTCCGGGGTGCTGCCCACCTGTCTCGTGTCGTATCTCTTTTCTCTCTTTGCGCCATTCAGGAGTACCACATGGTCCGCATCGCATCTATTTTTCTGCTCGCCGGGTTAATCACTTCATCATTCCTTGGTTCCGCATGGGCGGGAGAGGATGGCGACCGGTCGGTCACCATCGACGGTGAGCTCAAGCAGTGGCACAAAGTCACGCTGTCGCTCGCCGGGCCGTTCGCCACCGAAAGCGACGGGAAGGCGGACGGCGACCGCGCCGACGCGCCCAACCCGTTCACCGACTACCGCATGACGGTCCGCTTCACCCACGAGTCGGGCGAGCCGAGCTACGACGTGCCCGGCTACTTCGCCGCGGACGGCAACGCCGGTGAGACATCGGCCAAGGCGGGCAACGTCTGGCGGGCGCACCTGTCCCCCGACAAGACCGGCATGTGGTCCTACAGCATCGAGCTGCTCTCGGGCCCCAACATCGCGATCGACCCCAAAGCCCCCCAGGCGTTTGCCAAGCGCAACCCCGATATCATCGCGGGCAACTTTCAGGTCACGCTGACGGACAAGATCGATCGTGACTTCCGGGGCGAAGGACGCCTGCAGTACGTCGGCAAGCACCACTTGCAGTTCGCCGGGAGCGGACGCTACTTCCTCAAGGCCGGGGCCGACGCCCCCGAAACGCTGCTGGCCTTCGCCGACTTCGACGACACCCGGACGCTGAAGCAGAAGGCCGGGCCGATCAAGACCTGGTCGCCCCACCTCAAGGACTGGCAAGACGGCGACCCGACCTGGCAAGGCGGTAAGGGCAAGGGCCTGATCGGTGCGATCAACTACCTCTCGGGCACCGGGTGCAACGCCTTCTCGTTCCTGACCTACAACGTCGACGGCGACGGCAGCAACGTCTGGCCGTACATCCATCCCCGCGACAAGATGCGCTTCGACTGCTCGAAGCTCGACCAGTGGGCCATCGTCTTCGACCACGCCCAGACCAAGGGCATGTACCTGCACTTCAAGCTGCAGGAAACCGAAATCGACGACCACCGCAAGAAGAACACCGATTTCGTCAAGGCTGCGCTCGACGGCGGCAAGCTCGGCCCCGAACGCCGGATCTACCTCCGCGAGCTCATCGCCCGCTACGGCTACCTGCTCGCCCTCAACTGGAACCTCGGCGAAGAAACCACGCAAACCCCCGAGGAACAGCGGGACATGGCCCAATACATCGCGGACATGGACCCGTACCAGCACCTGCGTGTGATCCACACCTACCCCAACCAGCAGGAACAGCGTTACCCCCACCTGCTGGGTGACAAGTCGGCGCTGACCGGCGCTTCGCTGCAGAACAACTGGAGCAATGCCCACCAACGCGGCCTCCGCTGGATCAAGGCGTCTGCGGAAGCGGGCAAGCCCTGGGTTGTTGCCCAAGACGAGCAAGGCGGCGCCAACACCGGTGCCCCGCCGGACCTCGGCTACAAGGGCTGGGACGGCAAAGACGCTAAGGGCAACAAGGTCCACACCGCCGAAGACGTCCGCAAGTACACGCTGTGGGGCAACCTCATGGCGGGCGGCGCGGGCGTGGAGTACTACTTCGGGTATCAACTTCCCGAAAACGACCTCAAGGCCGAAGACTGGCGTAGCCGGGCATCGAGTTGGAAGTACTGCGCGATCGCGCTCAACTTCTTCCGTGACCACGAAATTCCGTTCTGGGACATGAGCAATGCGAATGCACTCATCGGCAACAACGAGAACAACAACTCTCGCTACTGCTTAGCCAAGCCCGGCGAGGTCTACCTTGTTTACCTGCCCAAGGGCGGATCGACCGAGCTCGACCTGAGCAAGGCCGAGGGCGAGTTTTCCGTGCAGTGGTTCAACCCACGCGAAGGCGGCGAACTGACCGACGGCTCGGTCACGTCGATTAAGGGCGGAGCGGCCGCCAAGCTCGGCAATGCTCCCTCGCAGCCCAAGCAGGACTGGCTCGTGCTGGTCCGCGCATCGCAATAAGACGTGCGGCGAACAGCCTGGATCAGAATGTCCGGCTGACTGCACGCTATAAAAATCTGAATACGTTAAATAGCATGGCCGTGGTGAACTCAGCACCACGGCCATGTTTTATGGGTTCAGGCTTGTGTCACTTGCCCAACTCGATCGAGCGGTCCCGTGCAGCGCGGAGCGCCGCGACAATGGTCTCGCGGACGCCCTGTTCTTCGAGATGGCCAATGGCGGCGGCGGTCGTGCCGCCGGGGCTGGTGACCTTACGGCGCAGCTCCGCGGGGGTGTCGTCAGACTGCGAGAGCAATTCGGCGCTGCCCAGGATCGTCTGGTTCACTAGAAGTCGAGCCTGCTCGGACAAGCCGAGTTCGTCCGCCGCCGCCTGCATCGCCTCGGCCAGGTAGAAGACGTAGGCCGGGCCGCTGCCCGAGACGGCCGTGACCGCATCCAGATCTTTCTCGCTGACCCGTACCGCCTCGCCGCAAGCTCCGAACAGCCGCATCGCCAACTCGTCGTCTCCGGGCTGGGCGTGCTCGCCGAGCGCGACGCCCGCCATGCCCTTGCCGACCATCAACGGCGTGTTGGGCATCACGCGGACCACCCGCACCGGCTTGCCGATCGCCTCGCAGATCTTGGCGCTGCTGATCCCCGCCATGATCGAGATGAAGGTGTGCCGTTCGGGGTCGATCGCCCACCACGCCCCCTGCCCCGGCTCACCGAGAGCCGAGAGCATCTGCGGCTTCACCGCCAACACGACCGTGTCCGCCGCGTTGACTAGGCCGAGGTTGTCCGAAGCGCTGGTCACGCCGAACGACTCGAACACCTGTAGGCGTTCTTCGCTGGGGTCGGCCGCGATCATCTGCTCGGCCGGGATGACACCGGTCCGGGCCGCACCGCGGGCGATCGCTTCAGCCATGTTCCCCGCGCCGATAAATCCCAGCGGATATCTCATCGGCACAGCATAACCGCCTAAGCGCCCACAGGCACTGAGCAACGCCCCCGTTGCCTAAGAGGACACAATCAACTGACCGAGGCTTGCTGCACAAACCATTTCGATCGATTGGGATCAAAGATCAAGAACTTTTCCTTGGCCTCGAACCACTCTTTGAGCTCCGCATTGCTGCCACGCGCCGGAGTCAACAGCATAATGATGCTCCGTGGGTCTTCTCCATGCCAGAACATATGGGCGTGCTCGCCTTCTGGGTCTTCATCATCCGGCAGAGCCCCGAACAGCACGCCCAATGCATCGAGGTGGCCGTGCGCTGCTGCGAATTGAGCCACCGCAAGGCGGTCGTGCTGATCATCGAAGCGGCTCATCTCCCAGGCCAGTTCAACCGCGTGATCCAAATCAAAATCACGCTCAAGCCGTAACAAGTCGTAGGCCTCATCGATCTCCCAGGCCTCCATCCCCGCGAAATACCGAGCCACCGCATCGTGATCACCAGGCTCCGCAACCACCAGAGCCGCCCGGAACCACTCGATCGGCAAGTCCTCCCGAGCGCGTAGCCCATCGAGCAGAGTGGGCGTTGCTTCCTCAACCCACCCGTTGCTGATCAGGACTTTAACCAGCCCGGGCTGTTGGGCAAGCTGATCCAACACCAGTTCCTTGTGGTCACGCCACTTGATACGGTTCAAGCCGTAATCGATGTGGTGGTGAAGGTTGTGCAGCGACATTGCATCGATAATGACCGGTGGATGCAGATTGCCGATCTTGGCCAACAACCGTGTCTGTGGGTCCTGGGGGCTGAAGCTGTTCTGACCTGCGGTTAGCAGATCGATTTCCTGGACCAGTTGTAACGCCTCGCCCTCGGTGAGATGGCCGTTGATTTTGGCTTCGATCTCCGCCAATTTTTCTGGGTCGGCCTTCCGCTCTTGCCAAGCGTCGCCCCATGGCCCGAGGTCTTCGACTTCATCGACGGGCTTCGGCTGCTCCGAAAGTTTTTCTTCCAGACTGTCTACCTGAGCCTTCAGGGCTTTCACATCCGCTCGTAACAACTTCAATTCTTCGAGCATCTGCTCTTCCACACTTGGCTGCGCGGATATCCCCGTCGGCAGAAAGGCCACCAAACAACACAAAGGCAGCAGCAAAGTCTTCATCCCGTAGGCTTGCATATAACACTCCCGGTTCGTCGCGATAGATTTCGAATCAAATTGTAAGCCTGTACGCCCCCGTGTAAAAGAAAATCAGCCCCGCTGATCCTCCCAATCCGCACGTCGTTTCTGAACTTCCGTCAGCCGTTCCAGCAGACCATCGGCATCGCCCTCGTGGATCATCTGGCGTATCTCACCAAGCACTTCAACCAAGCGATCCAAGGCTTCGCCGATCGGTTGACGATTGGCCATGACAATATCCGTCCGCATCGGCGGATTGCTCAGGGCCAGCCGACTCGTGTCACGGAAGCCGCTCGATGCCAGGTCCAACGGTCCCATCTCTCCCGCAGTCATCGCCAGCATCACCGCCATCAGGTGAGGCAGGTGCGACACCGCAGCGACCTGTCGGTCGTGATCCTCAGCCGACATCGTAAACAGCTTCGCCCCCAGCAGCTCCCACAAAGCCGTGACATGGGCAAGCGCCCCTTCATATGTCTGATCATTGGGACACAACACACAAGGCCGTCCCTCGAAGAGGTCGGCTTGCCCCGCCTCGGGGCCCGACTGCTCCGACCCGGCCATGGGGTGGGCCGGCACGAAAAACTGGGGCATGGATAGGAACTTCGCAGCATCCGCCTCCACGCTGCCCTTGGTCGATCCTACATCGGTAATGACCATCCCGGGCCGCTGATGCCCCGAGAGTGAGCTGAAAACCTCGCCGAATTTACTGACCGGGACCGCCACGACCACGATCATCGCTCCGTCGCAGTCCGAGACCGCCTTTGCAAGCTTGGTCTCGCCCCGCTCAATCGCCCCCAACCGGCGGGCGGTCTCCAGAGTCTGTTCACGACGCCCGACGCCGATGATTTCACCCGCGAAACCTCTGGCCCTCAGCCCCAGCCCCACGCTGGCCCCGAGAAGCCCCACCCCCACAATCACGACTCGGCGAATTTCATCCAGCATGAGTTCTAACTATAATGCAGTTTACGCTTTATCACGACCCCCCAGCCGCCACGAAAATCCGTGCCCGCGGCCCCCAAACCAGCGCCTAGCGCCCAACCCCTAGCGCCTGCCCCATGACCACCCTCTCCGAATACACCGGCAACTACGAACTCGAATTCGAGCGCCCCCTGCTCGCCCTCGAACGCCAGATCAACGAGCTTGAAGCCCAGGCCGACCCCGACCGCTCGGCCGTAGGCCTCGACCCCACCGTGGACTTCTCCGCCGACCTGCGCAAGCTCCGCCAATCCCACACGGCGATGCTCAAGAAGATCTACAAGAACCTCAACGCCTGGCACACCGTCCAGGTCGCCCGCCACCCCGGCCGGCCGCAGACGTCCGACTACATCGACGCCTTTGTCAAAGACTTCACCGAGCTGCACGGCGACCGCCACTTCGGTGACGACCCCGCCATCATCGCGGGCTTCGGACGCATCGGCCCGCACAAGTGCCTCGTCGTCGGCCACCACAAGGGCAAGACCGTCAAAGACAAGATCGCCTGCCACTTCGGCTGCGCCCACCCCGAAGGCTACCGCAAGGCGCTGCGTTGCATGAAGCTCGCCGAGAAGTTCGGCCTGCCCATCGTGACCTTCGTGGATACCCCCGGCGCCTACCCCGGCATCGGCAGCGAAGAGCGCGGCCAGGCCGAAGCCATCGCCGTGAACCTGCGCGAGATGTCACGCCTGAAAGTGCCCATTGTCAGCGTCGTCATCGGCGAAGGCGGATCGGGTGGCGCGATCGGCATCGGCGTCGCCGACAAGCTCGCGATGCTCCAATACTCCTGGTACTCGGTCATCAGCCCCGAAGGCTGCGCCGCGATCCTCTGGAAGACCGCCAACCCCGAGAACAACGCCAAGGCCGCCGAGGCCATGAAGGTCACCGCCCAGGACAACCTCAAGATCGGCACCATCGACGAGATCCTCGAAGAACCCCTCGGCGCAGCCCACCGCCGCCCCTCCGCGGCCTGCGACCAACTCGAGAAGTTCATCATCCAGTCGCTGCGCGAGCTCAAGCGATTCAAGCCAGAAAACCTGGTGAAGAAGCGTTACGACCGGCTACGTCTGCTGGGGTCCTACCTCGGGGATTGATATCCAGGGCCGCGATTAAAACACGCCTCAGAGCCCTGGAAACGGGTTTTCTGAGATTTTCGTGAATTTCTTTAGGCCCCTAAGCCCGCCTGCCCGATATTGGTTGTAGCTCACGACCTGTCAACAAGCACCCCGAGAGCCACTTCTAAGGCTTAGGCTGGAATAAGGGCAGCGTTACGTGGGCTGTTTTTTTATCTGCTATTTTCGGATGCAAGCCTCAAGACAAAGGCGAAAGCTTGTCGCCCGGCTTGATTCCGTGCCCCTTCAAAAACTCGGCGAACGCCATCGCTTTGCCGCCGGGGGCTTGGACCTCCAGCAATTCAATGCTTCCCGATTCGCAAGCAATCGCGAGGTTGTTTAACACGGTGCCGGGGGCTTGCGAATCTTTCGTTGAAGGATGATCCGAAACACGGCGGAGCATCAACGTCTGTTCTTCGCCGGTCGAGTCGCTACGCCAGACGACACGGCAACCCGGCCAAGGCGTCAGGCCGTGGATACGCGATCGCACCCGTGCGCCGGGCTGATTGAAATCAACGGTGCCGTCGGCCTTCGTGAACTTGCGTGCCTTGGTCGCCAGCGTGTGGTCCTGAACGATCGGCGAGAGCGTGTCGTTCGCCAGATCGTCCAGCACCTTCGCCACGCAGCCGGGGCCGAGCTCGGCAAGTCGGTCGTGGAGTTCTCCCGCGGTTTCATTGGGGTCGATCGGTGTCTCGGCGGTGGCGTAGATCTCCCCCGCGTCCATCTTCTGGGCCAGGCCGATCACACTGACGCCGGTGACCGCTTCGTTCTCGATCATCGCCCAGTTGATCGGGGCCGCGCCGCGGTACTTGGGCAGCAGCGAGGAATGCACGTTGATCGCCAGCCTACCCATCGCACCGAGCAGCTCCGGCGAAAGCTTCTGGCCAAACGCGATCACCACCGACGCATCGGGCGACAACGCCGAAATCTGCGCGACAAACTCCGGCGTATTCACATCGTCGGATTTCAACGTGTCGATGCCCTGCTCGGCCGACCACTGCGCGATCGGCGTCGGCGTAAGCACACGCTTGCGCCCCGCAGGCTTGTCGGGCTGCGACACCACCGCGATCACTTCGTGGTCCAGCGAGGCGTGTAGGGCTTGAAGCGTGGGCAGGCCGAAGGCGCCGGCACCGAAGTAGATGAGTTTCATGGGTGTGGGGGTGTTGGGGGCTTGGGTGTTGGGGGTTAGGAATTGGGGAACGAGCGATGACACGGCCGAGGCACCAATTCCATGGCTCGTTGAAAAGAACTTCCAACTAACATCCTACTGCCTACTGCCTACTGCCTACTCCCACAACGCTCACGCCCCACCGGCTTCGAGCTCGGCGATCGCACGCTTGTTGGCCATACGATCGATGCGGGTCATCTTGTCGAGGATCAGGACGCCGTCCAGGTGGTCGTACTCGTGCTGCCAGACGCGGGCGGGGAAATCGTCGCTACTGAGGGTAAAGGGGTTGCCATCACGGTCGAGCGCGGACAGCGTGATTTCGGTGGGCCGGGTGACCTCGGCGGTGATGCCCGGCAGGCTCAGGCAGCCTTCGTCGCGTGGTTCGGTGTGCGAGCCGGGAGAGGACAGCTGTGGGTTGATGATCACGGTGTCTTCGCCGGGCTCGTTGGTGGGGTTGATGACAAACATCCGCCAGGGCAGACCGACCTGCGGGGCGGCCAGGCCCACGCCGCGGGCTTCGTGCATCAGTTCGATCATCCGGTCTGCGACCCCGCGGACGTGGTCGTCCACTTCATCCAACGGCTGAGCCACCTCGCGGAGCACCGGGTGGGGGTACAACACGATGCGCAGGGCGGCGGGATCGACTTCAGAAGGCAAGGGAGTCACGGGCATTTGGCGATTCCGGGCATGGTCCGGTGACAGAATAGGTAAAGCGGGAGCGGATGGAACAGTTTAAACAGGCCGCTTCCGGCCCCCCTCCGGCCATCTTATGGGGTTGCCCGCGGGGCAACAACACCGGACCTCCATATCGTTAATCTTAGTCCAGAAAACGATTTGGGGCTTGACCGCGGGGCGTCGGGTTGCCATACTGCGTAGGTCCTTTGGGGTTATTCAAGGCAACCGAGAGCCGGCCCGACCGTAACACTCTCGACCCCGCCGACAAGGTGTGTTGCCCATTCCGCCTGCCCTATCTGAGCCGCTCCCGAGGTTTTCGTCCATGGCTACCGTCACCAAGAAAGAATTGATCGACCAGATTGCCGAGGCGACCGGCCAAAAGCGGGTGGTCGTGAAAAACATCGTCCAGACCTTCCTCAATTCGATCATCCTCGAATTGGGCAAAGGCAACCGCTTGGAATTCCGCGACTTCGGTGTCTTTGAGGTCAAGCAACGCCGTGCCCGCATGGCCCAGAACCCCAAGACCCTGGAACCCGTTCAGGTCCCCCCGAAACGCACGGTGAAGTTCAAGGTCGGCCGACTGATGAAACTCACCCTGAGCGAGAACGGCTCGGACATGGGTGACATCGAGATCGATCTCGACTCCGACGACGAATGACCGCTCCCGACGCGCAAGGCGTTTCTCCCCGTAACGCGGCGGAGAACCTGCGGCGACGCCTCCAGGCCGATCTAGCCAACCTCGAATCCAACTCCCTCCGACGTGAGTTACGAGCACTGCCCTCTGCCGGCAAGCGTGTGCTTTGGCGTGGCAAGACGATGCTCAACCTCGCGGGCAACGATTATCTTGCGCTCGCCGACCACCCCCATCTCAAAGCCGCGGCCAAGCAGGCCATCGAGCAACACGGCGTGGGCAGCGGGGCCAGCCGACTCGTCGCCGGGCATCTGGACATCCACGAGCAGACCGAAGCGTCCTTCGCCGCGTTCAAACACGCTGAGGCGGCGCTGATCTTTCCCACCGGTTACACCGCCAACCTTGCGGTGCTCACCGCGCTTCCGCAGCCCGGGGACCTGATCTGTCAGGACAAGCTCAACCACGCGAGCCTGATCGACGCCGCGAAGTATTCCGCCGCTGAGGTTCGTACCTACCCACACAGCCACGGCCCGCCCGACCACCGCAAACTCGCCCGTCTTCTCGAACGCCACCTCGCCGAGTCCCCCGAAGCGACGCGGTGGATCGTGACCGACTCGGTTTTCTCCATGGACGGCGACACGGCCGACCTGCCCGGGCTGTGCGAACTGGCCCAACGCTACGACGCCCTGGTCGTCATCGACGAAGCGCACGGCACCGGTGTGCTGGGTGAAACGGGATCGGGCCTCGCCGAGCAATTGGGCGTTTCCGAACACATCCTGATCACGATCTCCACCGCGAGCAAAGCCATGGGAAGCCTGGGCGGGATCGTGACCGGCGACCGGGCCGTGATCGAAACCCTGATCAACCGAGCCCGTCCGCTGATCTACAGCACCGCGGTTCCGCCCGCTCAGGCCGCCTCGATCGGTGCGGCGATGCAGGTGATCGCCGACGAGCCCGACCTCCGCCTCCGGCTGCATGAATTAAGCCAAGCGCTGCGCGACCGGCTGAGCGAGTTAGGCTGGCCAAGCCTGCAGCAAGCCATCCCCACGCCGATCGTGCCGTTGATGACCGGCGAGATCGATGCGGCCCTGGCTCTGCAACAACGTCTCGAACAGCACGGAGTACTGGCCGTGGCCATCCGCCCCCCCACGGTTGCTCCCGGCCAGACTCGGGTTCGGCTCAGCCTCCGCGCCGACCTGACCGACGAAGACCTCGCCGCGGTCGTGGCTGCCGTCGGCCCGTCTATGCACTATTAACCTCAAAGCGGCTGACGCCTTATCGGGGACCAAGCTCGGCCTGGCCCACCGTGTCCAGGAACTCGTCGTACAAGTTCTTGGCGCCGGCAAACCAGTAGCTCACACAGTAGCCGTCCTGCACGCCCGTCAGGATGGTGGCCCGAACGTTGCGGTTGCTTCTCGACGTGACGTGCATGCGATGGGATTCCAAACCTCCCATGCTTGCCGCACGATCGCTCGAACGCAGCACCAAGTCATCGAAGACGCCGTTGGCCCGGGCGGTTTGGGTCAGGATGTCGTGCATCTCTTGACGGAAGTCGAGGTATTCCGGGCTATCCAAACCCGTGGCCGCCGGCCCCACCGCGACACCGATGGTGGCACGGTCGTCCCGGACCGAAATGCGTTGCAGGACGTCGCAGGCTTTGCCGATCGCGCGGTTCCGCGCTTCGGGGTCGTTCTGGTCGGGCCAGCCCGTCTGCCAATCTTTGACCACCATGGTCACCGCGGCCTGCCCCGAGCCCGACGCCTTCGCATCTTCCATCGATGCGATCGACTCATCGATCTCGAACATCGTCACGGGCAACCCGCCGTACGGGTCGGCTTCGGCGGTCTCTTCGACCGGCTGTTCCGGCGGCATCTCCACCACCTCAGCCTCGACGGGTGCTTCGACTTCCGTCGTTTCCTCGGGAACCGCTTCCTCAACGGCCACTTCCTCGGCCGCGTTCTCGGCTTCGACGGGAGCGGTGGGCTTGGGGGTCTCCGCGACTTCGGTGGACGATGAAGGCGACCCGGAGATCGCCATGAAAGCGGCGTAACCGGCTCCGCCGATGATCAGCACAACAATCAAAGCCATCACCGGCTTCGGCAACAGGCCGGGCCGATCGTCCCGCTTGATCACCGGACGCCCACCCGTGCCGTCGGCCGAGCGCGACATGGCCTGAATCGCCAGCGTTTTCCCGGAGTAGATTTCCTTCTTGCGTTCGCGGTACTCCTCGGCACTGATCTGCCCGCTGTGCTTCAGGTCGTTGAGCTCGCGGAGCTCGCGCATCTGGGTCTGGCTGTTGTTCATCGAGACGCCAGACATCGAACCGGCGGGCGGCATGTTCATCTGGTAACCGGTACCCCCGCTGCCGGTCCCGTCGAGTTGGATGGACGAGCCACCCAGGGTCGAGCCGTGAGAACCGCCTTCGGCCAGAAGGTCGGCCTTCTCCAACTCGAGGTGGGTCATGTCGATGAGGTCGCCCTTGGCCTTGGACAGGTTGAACGCATCGACCTTGAGTACGGTGCCGCAGAAATTACAAGGCGTCGTCTTGCCGAGCCTGGCCTCGGGGACTTTGATGGTTTTCTGGCACGCGCCGCAGCCGATGAGGATCTGGCGGAGTCGACGGACGCCCGACCCCATGCTGGTGTCTTGTAGGCCCGAAAGGTCCGCGAGCGGCTGACTCTGATACTGATCGTCGTCCCCGTCCAGCGAGGGCTCGGAAATCGGCACACGCTGCGCGGTCTGACACGCGGGACAACGCACCCGCTTACCCGCGTACTTATCCGGCACCGACATGGTGCGTCCGCAACCCTGGCAATCGAATGTAATCATTTAACCGATACCCCAAAAAAAGTACTTCCAAGCCAGACGAGCCCGAAAAAGCGCCCCCAAAAAGAATTACGTCAACCCAATCATCTTGGAACAGTTTACAAGATTTAGCGACCAATCGGTCTATTTTCCTTCGACCGTCAGCGTGGCGACCTGGCCCGCCGCGATCTTTTCGATCCCGCTGCCCAGCTCCCCGATGGGGTCCGGCGGGACGATATCGACAACCTTTTCGCCCAGGCTCGCCTCTCCAGCCTTCACCCGGGCCTCGAACTTCTTGCACTCTTCGAGCAAGGCGGTGAGGATCTCGGCCTCGGGCACCGTCGCGACTTTTTCGCCTTGGACATAGATGATTCCTCGCTGCTTGCCCGCAAAGACCGCGACATCCGCCCCCTCGGCCTCGCCGGGACCGTTGACGATGCAGCCCATCACCGCGACCTTGATCGGCAACTCGATTTCGTCCGCCATGATCTCACGGACCTGCTGAACGAGGGTGAACAAGTCCACCTCGATCCTCCCACATGTGGGACAAGCGATCAGGTCCACCCCTTTGCGTTCCCGCAGGCCCAGGCAATAGAGCATCTCCAGCGCGTCCTCGACTTCGTACACCGGGTCGTTGGCGTAGCTGATGCGCACCGTGTCGCCGATGCCCGCCGCGAGCAGGTGCCCGAGCGGGACCACGCTGCGGATCGTGCCGGTCTCTTTCGGCCCGGCGTGGGTCACGCCCAGGTGCAGCGGGTGGTCGAAGCGTTTGCTGATCTCGGTGTAAGCGGCGATGACCAGCGTCGGGTCGGGCGACTTGGCGCTGATGGTGATGTCGTAGAAATCGTTCTCGTAGAAGATGTCGAGGTATTCCTCGAGCTTGGTGATCATGATCGCGAGGAAGTGGCCGTGCTTGTTGTCGGAGAAGACGCCGCCGAGCTCTTTGAGGCGTTTCTGCTTGTCCTTGCGTTCGATGATCGAGCCTTCGTTCACGCCGATGCGGATGGGCAGCTTCTTTTCTTTGCAGGCGGCGATGACCTCTTCGACCTGCTTGCGGTCGTTGATGTTGCCGGGGTTCAGGCGGATCTTGTGGATGCCCGCTTCGACGGATTCGAGGGCCCGGCCGAAGTGGAAGTGCACGTCTGCGACCAGCGGCACGCTGACCTGCGGGATGATCTCTTTGAGCGCGGCGGTGTCCTTCTTGCCGGGCACCGCGACCCGGACGATGTCGGCCCCGGCCGCGGCCATGCGGTTGATCTCGGCCACGCAGGAATTGATCTCGTAGGTGTACCCCGAGGTCATGGTCTGCACAGACACCGGGGCGTCGCCACCGATCTTCACGATGCCCACGCGTTCGTCGCCGAGCTGGACCTGCCGGGTTTTACGTCGCTCAATCATGCTCAGATTATAAGGGCCACCCACCCGGGCGACCGCTCGCCACGGACAAATCGATATGATGCCCTGACCATGACTAAGACGCCTATGTACCCGCTTTTGTTCACCCCCGTTTACAAAGAAAAAGTCTGGGGCGGACGCACCCTCGAAAACCTGGGCCGCAGCCTTCCCACCCCGGAGGCCATGGTGGGCGAATCGTGGGAGCTGGTCGACCTCGCCACGACCTCGGTCTCCGGCGGCGGCGGCGGGTCCGAGCGGTCGGTCATCACCAACGGCCCCCTCGCCGGGCAAACGCTCGCCCAGGTGATCGCCGATCACGGAAGCGACGTCCTGGGCAACCTGCCGCTCTCGGACGACGGCGGGTTCCCGATCCTGCTCAAGTATCTGGACGCCAACGAAAACCTCTCGGTCCAGGTCCACCCCTCGCCCGCCTACGCCGAGGCGCACGACGACGCGTTTCTCAAGAGCGAGTCGTGGTACATCGTCTCGACCGAGCCGGGCGCGGTCATTTACAAAGGCATCAAGGAAGGCGTCACGCCCGAGCAACTCCGCGCCGCCATCGAAACCAACACCGACGAAGCGGTCGTCCCGCTGATGATCGAAGTCCCGGTGAAACCCGGCGACTGCCACTACGTCCCCTCGGGCACCTGCCACGCTTTGGGCGCGGGCATCCTCGTCGCCGAGGTGCAGACGCCTAGCGACACGACCTACCGCGTGTACGACTGGGGACGTACCGGCCGTGAGCTGCACGTGGATCAAGCCATCGAGTGCATCCACTTCGGCCCGCCGGACGTGAGTTCCTACGAACTGTTCACCGCCCTACCGTCGAAGTCCGACGGCGCGACGGTCGAGCGTCTGGTCGTCTGCGAGTTCTTCACCATCGACAAAGTCACCGCGGTCGCTGGCTTCGAAGACGTCGCGGGCGAGAACCAACCCACGGTCTGGATGGTGCTGGATGGAAGCGGCGAACTGACCTGCGACGGCGCCGAACCCGTGCCCTTCGGCCCGGGCGACACGGTCCTGCTGCCCCCCGGCATGACCGGCGGCAGGGTGAGCGTAACCAGCGATGCGCAGTGGCTGGAAGTCGGCTTCCCCCAAGCGGCCGCCAGCCAGCTTGCGTAGAACGCTCGGGTATTTCTGGATATCGCGATTCGGTTATCGGGCCGCTGGATAGGGGCCGGCTGTAACGTCTATGCGACTTAAGGCAGATACACCTCCGTTGGAGGCGGTTTTTCATGCGCGCCCGCATCAAAGTGCTCGCCACGAAAGAAACATGAGGCATGGTTGATCACCAACCAGACCCATTGTATCTGATTCAAAAGCGTAGCACTCAACCATGTTCAAATCAATGACTTTCGTGGCGGCACTCACCCTTTCTTCGATCGCTGGCGTCGCTCAGGCGGGGTCTTCCTACTCGTTCGAAGCCAACCGGATCGGCAAGGCGTTTTACAACCAAGACGGGGAAAAGATCTCGGCAGGGATTAACGACAAGGCCGGCAAGGTCCACAGCTTCTCCGGCGAATACAACGAGAAGGCCCAGACGTTCTCCTGGTCGGTGACGGCGAACAAGCGTTGGGACAGCCTTTGGCTCGTGGTCAACTCCGGTGGGAATCCGAAGACCGCTGGTCAGCAAGGCAAGATCGGGATGATCTACTTCAGCCGCGAGAACGGCAACAACCTGTCCATCTACAAGTATCAAAACGCCAACAGCTACAAAACCCAGGAACTCATCGCGAGCTCGAAAAACGATGACAGCTTCATCAAGTCGATGGGCTTCACGAAAGACAAGAACAAGCGTACGGGCGAATTCACCCTCGACGTCTCGGCGATCAACAAGGCCTTTGGCGACGACGGCATCGGCTTGGCCTACGGTGAAACCATCGGCGTCTGGATGCACGTCTTCGACCGTCGCGGCAAAAACGGTGCGGTCTACGGCAAGGACGGCGGCCTAGTGGATTGGGACTACAAGAAGCACGGCTGGGTCGACACCGATGGCTTCGGGACTGCCAAGGCCGTACCGACTCCGAGCGCCGCGGCGGCGGGCATCGTGGGCATCGCGATCGCCCTGCACCGCCGGCGCAAAGCCGAAGCGGCCTAACCCCAACGAAAACACATAATGAATATGAAAGCCCCGGTTTCGACCGGGGCTTTTTTACGTCGGAAGCACCCGCTGATAGAAGCGCAGCCAGTTGCCGTAGAAAATATCCGTGACGGCTGACTGGGGGTATCCCCGTTGGCCCAGAATCTCAGACAACACGTGGATGTCGCGGTGGCGGTCGTAGCCGTGGGGGCAGGTCTCGCTGCCGAACCCGCCGTCGGTGTCGGTGCCCAACGCAACATGCTCGGCACTCCCCGCGAGTTGGCAGATGTGATCGATGTGGTCGGCCAGATGCTCGAGCTTGACTTCGTGTTTGAGCGGCGTCCACGGCGGGCCTTCGATCAGATCGAGCCGGATCATGTTGATCGGCAGCGCCACCCCCAACACCCCATCACGCTCGAGGACCGCGCGGATCATGTCGTCGCTGAACTGCCGCTGTTGGTCGCTGATCGCTCGGCAGTTGCTGTGGCTGGAATACACCTGGCCGGGGAAGTACTCGATCGCGTCCCAGAACGAAGTATCGCTGAGGTGGGTCAGGTCAAGCGGCATGCCGAGCTTGACCATCTCGCGAAGCAGTTCGCGCCCGCGCGGCGTGATCGGGCCGTCGAGGTCGTGGGGGTTGCCGGCGTCTTCCGAGGGATTCCCGGCAGCATACTGCCCCTGCCCGAAGTGCGTGAGCAATAACGTCCGCAGGCCCAGCTTGTGCCAATCGTAAAGCCGATCCGGGGCGACGGTCGGGTCGGCACACTCCATGGTGATGATCAGGCCGATGGGCAGTTTGGAGGTATCGCTTCCATCCGCCACGGCTTGTTGCCATTGTGCCCAGTGGTTACGGAGCTGCGGCGCTGTTTCGAGGATGCGCACCTCGCCCTGCCGCTCCATCTCGCGGTAGTAGGCGAGTTGCCCGTGGGCCCAGGCGTGGACCATCTCTTGCGTGGGCCAGTCACCGCCACGGAAAGCGTGGGGCCGGCCGGGCTTCACCCACGGCTTGGCACGGCCAAGCAAAGTGGTCAGCGCAACCGCCACGCCCGCTTCGCGCATCTCGACAAAACTGGTCGTGCACTCGCCCCGCCCGTCGTCGCACGGCGGGTCGAGTTCACGTTGACGCGTCTCGTCCACGCTCCAACGCGGGTCGCGCTCGTGTACCAAAGCGTTGTAGGCGATGTCGAGGTGACCGTCGAAAATAAGCATGAAGCCTCACGAAGGGGTGGTGAACGATTGCGAAGGGAACTGACGATCGAGAAACGCCGTGCAAGCGTCGAACCACGCCCCGGCGGGATGGCCGGGCGCCAGGCCCAGGCCGTGGACGCCCGACTCGTAGACGTGCAGTTCCACCGGGACGCCCGCCTCACGGCATGCCGTCGCAAACATCAGGCTGTTCTGCATCGGCACCGGTTCGTCGTCCGCGGTATGCCAGAGGAACGTCGGCGGCGTGTCGGCGTTGACTTGAAGATGCGTGCTCATCATCTCGGCCACCGCGGGGTCGGCGTCTTCCCCCAGCAGCGCGTTGCGGGAGCCCTCGTGGGTGTGGGCACCGGCCATGTCGATCACCGGATAGCACAAGACCGCCGCATCGGGCCGGGCCGAGACTTCACCAGCCAGGTCGTCTTTATCTGACGCCCATCGCTCGGCGTGAACCGCCAGGGACGAAGCGAGATGCCCGCCCGCGGAGAAGCCGAGCACCGCGATTTTCTCCGCGCGGATCTCGGGGCGCTGTCGCATCAGCCGCAGCCCGCGCTGGGCGTCGTGGAGCATCGCCGGGTGATGGTTGTGCGGGCCCAGGCGATACCGCAGCACCGCCGCGTCGAACCCCGCCTCGGCCAAACGCTCCGCCACGTCCCAGCCTTCATGGTCCGACAAGACCTGATACCCCCCGCCCGGGCACACCATCACCGCGCCCCGCGGCTCCGCGGACTCGGTGGGGTAGAGCGTCAAATCGGGGCGTGCAGATTCACGATGCCACAACGGGATACGGATCAACGACATGGGCCGGAGTATACCCCAGCGCCGCTGTGGCCCGGCGTATGATCGGCTAGAATGACGGGTTATGAGCGACGAGCCCACCCCCCGCCCCGCCCCGGAAAACCGTGGGCCTGAGAACGCGGAAAACCCAAACGCCAAACCGAACGGCGACGCCCCCAAGAAGCGGCGACGTCGGCGTCGGCGTGGCAAGAATAAACCCAACCAGGCCGAGGGGGCCGCACCCGAGGCCCAGGCGGCCGCCAACGACTCGGGCAGCGAAACCGGCAACGAGTCTCAACGCCCCGCCAAGAACAAGAAGATGAAATCCGGTCGATCGGGTGGCTCCGGCCAGGGTTACCGCGGCAAGAAAGACGGCGGCCCCGAAGGCAAGAAATCGCGCGGCCAGCGCGGACGCGACGATCAGGGCGATCGAGAAAAGTCCGGCGGCCCAAAATCCGGCCGAGGCTCATCGCCCGACCGCCCGGGCAGCAAAGCCGGCCCGCCCGAAAAGAAGAAAAAGAAGAAACGCCGTAAGCCGCGCACCAAGCAGTGCGTGAACTGCTACACCCCCTGCACCACCATCCACCGCGTCCGCCTGGACCACCGCAAGCAGTGGGTCTTCATCTGCGACATCTGCTGGCCCTCCCGCTGTGTCGACAACCCGCACTACGAGTTCGGCGGCACCTGGGTCACCGGCCGGATCGTCAAGCCCGAGTCCCAACTCCGCGACGAGGCCCGGGCCAAGCACAAAGACAAGAAGCAGTCGAAAGACAAACCGCACCCGCCTGCAAACACCGAGCAAGGCCCGCCTCAGCACCAACCCGAGTCGACAGAAGCGGACTCCTCGGCGGATCAAGCGACCGCAGTGATCGATCCGCCCGAGCCCTCCGCCCCGGCCGAACATCCAACAACGGAAACCGAGCCGACGCCCCCGCCTCATGAGGCAGAGGATTCGGCTCCGAAAGACCACCCCGCTTCGGAGTAGGCTTCCTGTTTTTTCGCGGGCTACTCTTTTCGCTGGTAGTAACGCACCCAATCGACTTTCATGCTCGTGCCGTCGATCGCCTCGGTCACCGGGCCGTCCCATTTGATGATCGCCAGGCTCAGCCAGATCGGCGCCTCGCTGTAGGCAAATTCGTTCTTCTCTCGGCGGATTTCCTTGCCGTCTTTGTAGAAAACGATTTTCTCTTCGTCCCACTCCAGACCGAAGACGTGGTAGTTCTTGCCGAAGTTGGCGACCTCACTCACGTCCAGCGAAGACACCTCGTTCCACCCGTTGCCGTCGTGGTACTCGATCCGGTAGTTGGGCAGCATGCCCACCCACGTACCTTTGTACTTCCAGCCGTTGACGAACTGGATGCACCCGATGGTGATGTCTTCGGGCCATTCAAAGGTCAGCGTTTTCTCGCCTTCCCCCGCTTGGTTGATCCAACTGCTACCAATCTTCCCGTCCACCAGATTCGCGGTCGGATTGTTCTCGCTGTGGTCGCCGGTGGAAGTGATCTTCACTTTGGCGTCCCGTGCGTGATTCACCAGGCCCGGCAGGTCCTGGTCGGCCGAGTCCGACATCGCGTCGGGGAAGGTCCGGTCGTTCTCGCCGTAGACGCGGAACTCGTGGATGTGGTGACTTTTCAGTGAATCGAAGGTCAGGCGCAGCTTCCGGGTGGTAACGGCGATCTCCAAAGGCAGCGAGTACCCCGCCTGGGTGCCGTAGGTGAAGCTCTTGGAGTCCGAAGGGTGGGTCTGCTTGCCGTTGGGCAGCGTGGTGATGTCGGTCCAGTTGTGGATGTTGGTGTTGACCTCGTTGGGGTAGTGACCTTCGTTGATGTCGATCTCGAAGCGCTTCCCCTCTTCGGGATCGGGCTGGTCCCACAAGGTCATCAGCCAGAACGAGTTGTTCGTACCCGAGGCCTCGGCGTAGCGGTACCGGCATTCGAAGTAGCCGTACTTGAACTTCTCCTTGGTCCAGATGTTGCCGGATGTCCACTCCTGCCCGCCGCGGTTTTCCTTGCGGTTGACCAGGTGCAGGATGCCATCCTCCACCACCGCGTTCTCCCGCCACCGGCTGGAGAGGATGTGCCCGTTCGGGCCGTTCTGCGACACCCACTTCTCGTCGAGCTGCGCGTCGGGGTAATCGAAGTCGTCTTCCCACACGATCTTCCATTCAGACAGATCAATCGTGCTGCCCGATTCTGCAGCCGCATCCCCGGCCGATAGGGGTCGGCCGCCGAACACACAACACAACGCTACAACAGACAGAATCAAAAACCGCATTGACGTGATCTCAAATAAAAGAATAGATTCAAGTCATTATAGCCACGCACGATCGCTCATGCGGCCCAGGCTCCCCTATTCAGCTTGCCTGTCGAACGCGGCCCGCCGCCGCTTCAATTCGCGTCGAAGTTCGTCACCGCCGCACGCACCCCCTGGTCGCCACGCAAGGCTTCCAGCACCTCACGCATCGACTCGGCCTTTTCGTGCTCCGAGGCGATCAGGTTGGCCTGCTCTCCCCGATCGTTTTCGAGGTTGAACAGCTGATCCTCTTCGGGCCAAAAACCTTGCCCCCACTTCGGGTCCATCGCGGGGATGTACTTCCACTGGTTCATCCGCAGCGCCACGCTCCGGCCTTCCTCGAGTATGAGCGACAAGCCCACGGGGTCACTGCCCGCGAATGCGTCCCATGTGTCGCGGCTGTCGATCGCCTGATCGTCGGCCAGCTCGATCTCGAGCAGTGACGCGAAAGACGCCACGAAGTCGATCTGGTTCACCATCGCATCGCTTCTACCGGGCTCGATCACCCCCGGCCAGGAAACCATGAACGGGATACGGGTGCCGCCTTCGTATATCTCGTACTTGCCGCCACGCCACGGGCCCGAGGCGTCGTGGCCCTTGTTGTGGCGGTGCGAATAACGCTGCACCTGCGGCGTACTCGGGTAGCTGTCGTCGTGCTGGGTCGGGCCGTTGTCGCTGGTCAGGATAATGATCGTGTTGTCGGAGAGGCCCAAGCGTTCGAGCTCGCCCACGATCTGGCCGACCGACCAATCGAACTGCACCATCGCATCACCGCGGACGCCGTACTTGGTCTTGCCTTGGAAGCGTTGGTGAGGCGTGTTGGGGACGTGGATGTCTTGCGACGAGAAGTAAAGGAAGAACGGCTCTTCGGTGCTTTGCTTCGATAGAAACTCCTTGGCCTGCTTGACGAAAACGTCAGCCATGGTGCGGTCGTCCCAGAGCGCGCTTTTTCCGCCGGACATGTAGCCGATCCGGCCGATGCCGTTGATCACGCTGTGGTAGACCGGCCCCTTGTCCCAGGTCGGATACTGCGTCGAGCCGGGCAGGTCGACGTCCTCGTACTTTTTGCCCACATGGATCGGGTCGTCCGGGTCGAGGCCGACCACGCGGTGCCCTTCCACGTAGACGCAGGGCACCCGGTCGTTGGTGGTGGGCATCATGAAGACATCATCGAAACCGAGCTCGATCGGCCCGGGCTTGAGTTCGCCATTCCATTGCGGGCCGGCTTCTTTGTCGCCGAGCCCGAGGTGCCATTTGCCCACGAGACCTGTGTTGTACCCGGCGTCCTGAAACAGACGGGGCAAGGTCATCGCATCCGGATCGATCAGCAGCGACGCGTTGGGCGGAGCGATGCGCACGCCTTGGCGGAACGCATGGACGCCGGTCAGCATCGAGAAACGCGAAGGGGTACACGTGGCCGACGGCGCGTGGCCGTCGGTGAAGTTGAGGCTGCGAGACGCCAAGCGGTCGATGTGAGGTGTCGGAATCACCGTCGCGCCGTTGACGCCGATGTCGGCGTACCCCACGTCGTCGCCGTAGATCAAAACGACGTTGGGCCGAGCCACCTCGCCCCGGGCACAAGCCCCTTGAAGCACGACCATCACCAACACGGCCAGGAGACAACGCGCATCACAAGCAACCAGCGGCCTTCTCAAGCGAACCTGCGGCAATTCAAATTTCACGAGATGTACCTTCAAAAAAGGGGATTAGCTTTTCACTTGCCCAAACAACGCCAAGGCGGCCGCGGACGTCACCTCGACCTCGACGAGCTGCCCGATGAGCGAGGGGTCGGCGTCAAACATGACGATCAGGTCGCCATCGGTTCGGCCCGAGAGTTGGGTCACCGTCTGAGCCCCCTGCCACCCCAGCGTCACCGCCGGGTCGGCCGCGTTAGCGGACTTCTGCGACTTGGCGCTGATCTGCTCGACGAACACCTTCACGGTCTTGCCGACGTAGCCCTCGTGGATCGAAGCGCTCACCTCGCTCTGGATCGCCAGCAGCTCGTTGTTGCGACGCTTCTTTTCCGCGTCGGTCACGTTGTCTTCAAACCGATCGATCGCGGTCGTGCCCGGACGCGGCGAGTATTTGAAGATGAAGCTGTTCTTGAATCGGCAGCGCCGCAAGAGCTCGGCCGTCTGCTGGTGGTCTTCCTCGGTCTCGGTCGGGAAGCCGCAGATGATGTCGGTCGCCAGTTCCGCGTCCGGCAGGTATTCGCGCACCCGGTCAATCAGGTCGTAGAAGTGTTCGACCTTGTAGCCACGGTTCATGAGCTTGAGGATGCGGTTGCTGCCGGACTGCACCGGCAGGTGCAGGTATCGGCAGATACGTGGGCTGTCGCGGATGACCTGAAGGATGTCGTTGCCGAAGTCGCGGGGGAAGTTGGTGACGAAACGCAGCCGTTCGAGGCCGGTCACTTCCTCGTGGATGCGGTGCAGCAGCTCGGCAAAACTGGTGGTCGTGTCGTTGAACACCGGCGAAGGCCCGCCCGTGCCCTGGTTGGGCGAGATCACCGTGCCGACCTGTGGCTGCAGGACGCCGTTGACTTCCACCGCCGCGACGCTGTCGTAGTGGTAGTGGTTCACGGTCTGGCCGAGCAGTGTGATCTCACGCACCCCGGCATCAACGAGCTTCTTGCACTCATCCAGGATGTGCTGCGGCGGACGGTGCACCTCGGCCCCGCGCGTGTGCGGGACGACGCAGTAGGTGCACAGCTTGTTGCAGCCGCGCGTGATGCGGACGTACGCCGACTTGCCCCCGGCAAGCGATTCATCGGGCGCGAAGCTGCGCGAGAGGTCGACCAGTTCGAGTTGATCTTCCGCCGCGGCGAGCGTGCCGGATCGGCGGTGGGTGTTGCCCTGCAGCGCGATCTGCGCCGAGGCCAATCCGCCGCGGTCTTCGATGCGGGTCTTGAGCACGTTGTCGATGAGCATCGGCACCTTGTCGAGCTCGCCGGGCCCGCAGAGCAGGTCGACCTGCGGGTGCTTGCGGACCATGTCCTCGCCGTCGCGCTCGGCCATGCAGCCAATCACGCCCAACACGCTCGGCCCCTCGTCTGCCCGGCCCTCTTTCGCCAGCGCGTTCTGATACTTGCCGTACTTCCCGACACGCGACCAGACCTTGTTCTCCGCGACCTCGCGGACCGAGCAGGTGTTGTAGAGCACCACATCCGCCGACTTCCAGTCGTCGATGAACCGGTAACCCAGCGCCCGGAGCTGCCCGGTGACGAGCTGGCTGTCGAGCACGTTCATCTGGCAGCCGAAGGTCTCGAGGTAGACCGACGGGCCGCCGCCCTGTTCCAGCGAGGCGTCGGCCCGCTCGACGGTCGAGTCGGTGCTGCACGCGGTCTCGGAAGGGGCATCGAGTTGGTTCAGGGGGATTTCGGGCATGGCGAGCCGCAAATTGTAGCCGAAACCCGCAACTTTCACGCCATCCGGGCCATCTGGACGATTTATCTTTCACGATGTCGTCCACCCGTCCCCCATCGGCAGAACCCAGACCCGTCCCGGCTCAGCCGGGCAACTGGTTTGAACGCCGTTGCGATACTCTGCCGGGCTGGGTGTTCTGCATCTGCGGGGCCGCGATCCTGGCCGTGGTGGTGCTCACGCCGCCCTGGCTGGACCAACACGAGGCGGCCTGGCGGCTGCGGGCCATGCAGGCCCAGGCCAGTGCCTTGGCCGAGCAGACCGAGCGTTACGAATCCTTCGCCGCGGCGATCGCCGACGACGATCCGGTGGTGCTCGAACGGCTAGCGTTGACTCACCTGCGCAAGACCGTGGCGGGCAAGACCCCGCTGTGGGTGCCGCCGGTCGATCAAGAGACCGGCAACGTCGGCGACTGGCTGGCGGTGCGGCAGCCGGTGATCGGCCGCGACGTGCCCCACTACTTTGCCCCCAACAACCGGCTGACCCGTCTGGTTACCGGGCCCGGGCGTGTGGCCCTGCTGCTGGTGGGCCTGCTGTGCCTGGTGGCGGGCGTGCTGTTCAACCCGCGGACGGTTCGGTTATCGCCCCCTGCCCCCCGCCGGATTCGATCGGCCTCTCGGTTAAGCGTGAGCCGCCCCCACCCGATGTCATAAGAGTGAGCCAGGCCCAACAGCCCAATCTGATCCCCCTTGCCCGATCGGCCTTTGCCGTGTCGTTTGAGCAACACGCCTCACCCGAGGCCAAGGTCGCCCGCGCCCTCGCCGGGCTGCCCGTGTTCGAGGGCTGGTGCCATCAGCCGACGCCCGCCGAATTGGAATCGATGATCCTGGACCTGAGCGAACAGGAACTGATGACCACCGCCGCGGTGTGCCTGCTGCGTTTGGCGAAGATGCAGTCGGCGGGGTCACCGGACAACGTCGACGCGGCGTAATCGTTCCACGTCTTCCGGGCAACTCAACCCACAAGATTCAGGTCTTCATAGATCGCGCCGAGCACGGCGTGCATCCGCTGTTGATGCTTCGGCTCGCCGGGCATGCCGTTGAACACGACGACCACCGCCAGGTTGTGCGCCGGGTCGGCGAATGCGGCGGACGATTGGTTGCCGCAGTGGCCGAAGGCGTCGTCTGAGGCGTGGGGGCCGAAGTTGTAGGGCGTGGCGATCTTGTGCGTCTCGGCGTTGGCGGCGTCGTGCCGCTGGTTGTTCACCATGAAACCCAGCCCCCAATCCATCACGGCCCGGAACGTGCGGTCCATGGTGTCGCGGCGGTGTCGAGCGGTGAAGTGGCGGACGGTGTCGGGGGTGACGAGTGAGGTGCCGTCGAGCGAGCCGCCGTTGAGCATGGCCCGGTAGAAGCGGGCGAGTTCGTGAGCCGGGCCGAAGGCGTTGCCGCCGGGGCGCTGGCCGGTGCTCCATTCGGGGGTGTGGAAGTTCTGGTCGACCGGGGCCGAGCCCGAGGTGTTGAGCGTCGCAGCCAGGCGAGGTTCGAGGGCGTCGTAACCTTCCGGCGGGAGGCCGACGTAGCTGTCGTTCATACCCAGGGGTAGGAGCACGGCTTCACGCAGGTGGTCGCGGAGGGTTTGGCCGGTGCAGACTTCTAGGACCTTGCCCAAGATGTTCCAGCCCGAGTGCGGATGGTAGCCCGCGGTTTCGCCGAGCACCCAGCCGGTCTCGAGGCGTGCGCCACAGATCGCCTCGATCGCCTCGTCCCAGGTCTGTCCGGGGTAGCGGAACACGACCGAGCGGAACCCGCCGGTATGGGTCAGGACGTGTTGGAGCGTGATGTCCTGCTTGCCGTTCTGTTCGAAACCCTCGACGTATTCCGCCACGGGATCGTCGAGATGGACCACGCCCGCTTCGACTTGCTGGGCCAACGCGATCGCGGTGATCGGCTTACACGAGCTCAGCCAAAGCGTCATCGTGTCCGGGGCCATCGCCACGCCGGGGCGTGCCTCACCGATCGCGGCGTTGGCGACACATTCCTCCCCACGCCACACACAGACCTGCGCCCCGGGGTGGAGTCCCTGGGCGATGCCCTCTCGGATCAGTTTGTCGGTTTGGGGGAGTGCATCCATGCGCGTTCAGTGTAACGCACACACCGCGCGGAGCGCCAGGACTCGTCAATTCATCGACGGGTCGCGTGGCAGGATGTTGGGGTTGTATCCCTTGAGCAGTTCGCTGGTCGTCTTCACCCGGATCAGCGATTTCCAGACGCCCTCATCGCTCACCGGCGTGTCGCCGCTGGCGGGGAACACCGCGTCGAGGCTGGCGTCCATCACCGACCAGGCCGACTGGGCGAGTTCGCCTTCGAGTTGGCCCGCACCCCAGCCGGAGTAGCCCGCGTAGAAACGCACCGGGCTGACCGCGCCGGACAACGCGGGCTCGACATACTCGCGCTCGCTGGCGAAGTACACACCATCGGTCACCAATTCCTGCGCGTGGACCGGGTCCTGGTGCAACACCATCAACGGGCCATCGCACGGCCCGCCCCGGTACAGCGGCTCGTCCACGCCGCAATCGACCTCCGCGTCGTCCCCCATCGCGCTGAGCACATCGCCGACCGCCGCACCCGTGGGTTGGTTGAGGACCAGCCCCAGCGCACCGTCCGGGCCGTGCTGGACGATCAGGATCACCGACCGAGCGAAATTCGGGTCTCCCATCTCCGGCGACGCCAACAACAACTTGCCCCGCAGATTCTGCATGACCCCGATCATACTGCCGCGCCCGCGTATTCCAAGCCCCGGCTTCATCAGGAAATGGTCAACGTCGGGCCCGCCGCCGCGCCGCTCATGACGTGGACGCTGACGTGGTGCACCGCAGCCCGGGTCAGGGCGTCGAGCTCCTTGGCGAGCTGGTCGTCGCCGGTGTAGTTGGCGGTGGGGTCGCCCGCGTCGCCGTTGCGGCGCAGGTTCATGTTGATCGGCACCGCCCCGAGGAACGGCACGCCCGCCTGCTGGGCCAGCATCTCCGCCCCGCCCTTGCCGAACAGGTCGTATTCCTTGCCATCGTCCCCGATGAAGTAGCTCATGTTCTCCACCAGCCCGAGCACCTCGACGTTGAGCTGGCGGAACATCTGGATCGCCCGCTTCGCGTCGTCCTGTGCGACCTTCTGCGGGGTGCAGACCACGATCGCCCCGGTCAGCGGCAGCAGCTGCGACATGGTCAGCGGCACGTCGCCGGTGCCGGGCGGCAGGTCGATGATCAGGTAGTCCAGCTCGCCCCAGTCGGTCTGGGTCGCGAGCTGTTGGAACGCGCCGTGCGCCATCGGGCCACGCCAGATCAGCGGCTTGTCGTCTTCGACCAGCGCCCCGATGGTCATCGCCTTGATGCCGTGCAACTCGAAGGGCACGATCATCTTGCTGATCGTCTTCACCTGATACCGATCGGTGCCCAGCATGGTCGGCAGCGACGGGCCGTAGATGTCCCCGTCCATCAGCCCCACCTTCGCACCAGCCCGGGCCAACCCGACCGCCAGATTCACCGACACCGTGGATTTGCCCACCCCGCCCTTGCCCGCCCCCACGGCGATGATGTGCTTCACGTTCGGCAGCGGGTTGTTGCTCGCCGACGCATCGGTGCCGCCTGCCTCAGGCGTCGCGCCCCCGGCCAATTCGATCGAAAACGACACCTCCGGCTCCAGCCCCAATGCCGTGATCTTCTCCACCGCCTCGGCCCGGAACTGCTCCTTGAACCGCCCCGCCCGCCGCGGCAGCTTGATCCCCACCGTCGCCCGGCCGGTCTCGACCTCGACGCTCTGGACCATATTCAGCCCTACGATATCCCGACGGAGTTCTGGGTCTTCGATCTCACGCAGGGCACTGACGACTTGTTCTTTGGTTCCGGCCATACGGGCGATCATAGACCACCCGCCGCCCCCGAGCCAACGGCCCAAAAAAGGGCTGCAATAACTCCGCCGCACCCGCGTTGGACCCATCAGAACCGGTTAATACCCCCAATCAACCTCAAAAAGTGACCCAAACACTGGAGATCAACATGGAACGCAAAAACCTCAAATTCAGCCTGATCGCGGTACTGGCCGTGGTGATGTGTGCCGGATTGGCCAACGCCCAACCGGCTGGCGGCGACGACGACAACGGCCCCAAAGAACGTCAACGTGAACGCGGCGAGCGAGCCGAACGCGGTGAACGGGGCGAGCGCGGCGAACGAGCCGAGCGTGGCGAACGCGGAGAACGCGGCGAGAAAGGCGAACGCGGCAAGCGTGGCCAACGCGGCGGCCAGGAAGTCCTCAAGGGCCTCGACCTCTCCGACGACCAAAAAGAAGCCATCAAGGGCATCCTGAAAGGCAAGCAGGAAGAAGGCCGGGCGATCCGCGAAGAGATGAAGGAAGCCCGCGAGTCTGGCGACCAGGAAGCCATGAAGGCCGCCATGGAAAAAATCCAAGCCATGCGTGACGAGATGCACGAAGCCGTCCGCGGTGAACTCAACGCCGAGCAACAAGCGACGTTCGATGAGAACCTCGCCAAGCTGAAAGAAAAAGCCGCCGAACGCAAAGGCAAGGGCAAAGGCGGTGCCGAAGGCAAGAATGGCAAGAAAGGCGGCGAAGGCGGCCCCGAAGGCAAGAACGGGAAGAAACGCGGCGGCAACGACGGCGGCGAAGACAAGGTCTGACCCCCACCCCACAACCCTACCCCCAAGCTCAGGCCCCGACTTGTTTTCAAAACAGTCGGGGCTTTTTGTTGGAACGTAGTCGCGGCCGCATTTGTCACGACAAACAGCGACGCGTGGCGTCGCAGCTAGAACGTTGGTAGATCAAGTCGGGTTTGAACTACTGCACCAGGCCCTTGGTCAGCCGCATGAACGCGGTCTCGAGGTTGACCTGTTCTTCTTCGAGACGAGTCAGGGCAAAGCCCTGCTGCACCAGCGCCGAAGCGATACGCGGCGCCGCGTCGTGGGCGTTGGGCGCATCGGGCGACAAGCTCACCCGCAGGTGACTGTTCACCGCTTCAACCTTCTCGATCCCTGGCGCTTGCTGCAGCAGTGCCGCGGCCTGAGCCGTCTTGCTCGCCACCGCCACGGTCAGCACCCGGCCGCCGCCGCCCATGGTGCGGGCCCGCTCGATGATCTCGTCCATCGTGCCGGTGAATTTGAGCTCGCCCTGCTCGATGATGCCCACGACGTTACACAGGTCGGCCATCTCCAGCAGGATGTGCGAGCTGATCAAAATCGTCTTGCCCATGAGGTGTAGCTCTTTGAGCAGCTCACGCATCTCGATCCGCGCCCGTGGGTCCAGACCGGACGCAGGCTCGTCGAGCAAGAGCACCTTCGGGTCGTGCAGCAGCACACGGGCGACCGACAACCGCTGCTGCATGCCGCGCGACAGCGAGTTGACCTCGGCGTCGGCTTTGTACGCCAGGTCGGTCAGGTCGAGCACGTCGCCGATGACTTGTTTGCGGTGGTCGCCGGTGATGCCGTAGCTCGCCGCGAAGAACGAGAGGTATTCCTTGACGACCATGTCGTCGTAGCTGCCGAAGAAGTCGGGCACGTAGCCGATCATCGAGCGGACCTGCCGGGCGTTGACCGGGCCGACGGACAACCCGTCCACGCGGGCCTCGCCCCAGGTGGGCTTGAGCAGCGTGGCGAGGATCTTGATCGTCGTGGTCTTGCCCGCGCCGTTGGGCCCGATGAACCCAAAGCACTGGCCCTGCTCGATCGTGAGGTTGAGGTTCGACAGCGCCATCAACTCGCCGTAGCGCTTGGTCAGGTTGATGGTTTGGATCATACTCATGGGCGTTGGGGGCTTAGGGGTTAGGGGCTTAGGAATTCAGATTTCGGATTTTAGATTTCGGATTTCGGGCTTGCGACCTGCGACTCGGAACTTGCGACTTGGGACCATGCATGGGGGCTCAGCGTTTCGATCCAAGCCCCTAAGCCCCCAACACCCAAGCCCCCAACCTAAAAATCATACACCCAACGCACCACCGTCCACCCCTGGCTCGACGGCGTTTGGCCGTCCAGGGTCAACGGCACGGGCAACGGCGAATCACGCAGGTGGGCGAGGATGATCACACGGCGGCCCTGGGTGAGCGGGGTCAGGTCCATCCGCTGCCCCAATAGCCGCGTCAGCACGTAGCCCTGCTTGAGCTGCGCTTTGTCGGGATCGCGTTTGACGTCCGGCGGGGGCAGGGCGTCGAAGAACGTCAACAACTCGAAGTGCCGGGCAATCACGCTCTCGTCGGCGGGGGCGGTCCCGCCTCCCCCCAGGTTCCCGAGCCCCGGGCCTTTCTGCTCGCCCAGGCGTCGGCCGAGGAAGCCCTCGCCCTTCCAGTCCCGTTCGCTGTTGATCTGGGGCCAACGACGGAACGGGGCGTAGAGCACCTCGCGGTCCTTCGCGTCGGGCCGGCCCGCCAGCACCAGCGGCTCATCGGGTGACCAGCGGTTCTCACCCGCCGCGTTCACGTAGCTCCAAACCTGTGGCGGCAGCTGCCGAACATTACCGAACTGATCGACCCGCTCGCCCGGGCAATAGATCACCCGCACATTGCTCAGCGTGCCCGGCAGGGTGTGACGCACCTCGCCCGTCGGCCATCCCACGTCGTCCGCCACGATCGGATCCGACACCCCGATCGAAAACGGCTTAGCCAAGCCGGGCATGTCCCCGTCCACCGGGCCCAGATAGTCCAGCATGAACTGCTTCGAGGTCGAACGCACCGGCACATCCACCGCGTCCGGCTGCGCCGCATCGAGCGAATACCGCTGCGTATCAACAAACCCCGTCTCCGCCGCTTCGGGACTGAAGCCCGGGCTCGAAATGAGGTTGTGCACCGGCGTCGCCAACGCGTTGATCCGAGGCGAATCGGTCGCCACTTCGCTGGTGCCGAAGTCCGGCACAAAGATCGACACAAACGCCCGGCCGCGGGCCACGCCCGAGTTGCCGTCGTAATCCAGAACCGTGACGTGGGACACGTTCTCGCCGCCGGGCCTGAGCACCGCGGCCCCCGCCCACGCGATCCCAGCAAACACCGCCACCAACGCGACGAACCCCACCCAACTGAACCGCGACAGCCCTTTGCTCTTGAGGATCGGCTGGATCAACCAACCCGCAACCAGCCAATACAGACCGAAGAGAAAAATCGCCCCGAGCAGCAGTGCCCCGACGGTGCCGGACATCGCGATCCGTTCGGGCACGAAGCCGATCAGGTTCACCGAGGCGCTGACCCGCGAGGCCTCGAACAGCCGATTCGCTCTGATCTCGCCCTCGGTCACCGCCTCGGTCAGCACCGGGAAACGCCAGTTAAAAACATGGTTCCATAAGCGCTGTTGGCTGCTGAACACCGCGCTCGACCGTGCCGAGGCGGATGTGAGGTCCATCCCAATCACCGTGACCCGGCCGAACCCGTACCTGCCTGCCACCACGACCGGCTCGCCCGCGTCGTCACGCAAGACCACCGTCGCGCGGGGATCGTCCTGGCCGACGTTGAAGTTGGTGATCGTCAACGGCTGGACCGAGTCCCGCCCGGTCCCGATCCAATCCTGAAAAGGCCAATCGGTGCTCTCACGCTGACGCAGTTGCCCTGTTGTCACCGGCAGCATGTCCGCCAGCGGGCTGCTCGTCCAGGTCTGCCCCACTTCGGGCAACATGACCACCAGGTGACCGCCGCGCATCACCCATTCCCGCAGCGAAAGCAGCGCGGCTTCGGAGACCTGCAACGGGTCGGCCGGGTCGCCGCCTAGGTCCTGGGTCCAGACGAAGGCCGACAGCGCTTCGAGCCCTTGCCAGCGATCGGGCAGTCGAGGCAGCGAGAGCCCGCGCACCAGCTTGACCGGGGCCTGCTGGGTGGTGTGGCGTTGATAGTCGTTGAGCCCGAGGTCGGCGGTGCTGGTGACGGCGATGAGCTGCTCGCTGTTGCGCAGCAGGAATTCGTCGTTGGGCTGCACCGAGGCGGCGGCCAAGAGCTCGCCCGACTCGGCATCCACCGCCCGCAGGTTCCAACGCGTGTCTCGGTCCACCGTCATCGGCACCGCGGCGTAGAGCCACACCGGCTGATCGTCGCGTTGGCGGGTGAGCGTGGCGAGACGCTCGGCCGAGACCCGGTCGCCGTCTTCGTCACGGTGCTCCCAGCGGAAGATCACATCGCGGTCGTCCGCGGCGAGGTTGTCGACGCTGAGCCGGATCGGGGTCCAGGTCCCAGGGCGGACGTAGCCATCGAGGCCGAGGTAGCCCTGCTCGATGTCCAGGCGGACCTCGTCGAGCTGCGCCAACGCCGCCCCCGCGATCAACCAACACCCCAAGACAAAACACAGAACTCGTGACATCGCAAATAGTTTAGCGTCGCATCGCACCGTCGTGACGGATGCGGGGAGTCGAAAGGTCCCAATAATGGCGACGCCGATAACCTCCGAACGTCGCACACGCTGTCAGTCCCCGGCACGCCCTCCCGATATCACCGGTGATGTCAGCCCAAGTCATGTTCTACACCACGGTATTCGGCGGGCTCGCGTTCACGCTGGTGACGCTGGTGCTGTACACCCTCGCCCATCAGCTCGGCTCGGCGATCGACCGCCACGACCTCATCCGTGCTGCCCGCATGCAGCAGCAGGCCTACCTCCGCAGCGTCGAAGAGCGACGCCGCAAGGCCAACGCCGACTACGGCAGCCAGGACGACGAGGCAGAGATCGAAGACGAATACAACGTCGACATCATCGAAGACGAGCCCCCTCTCCGTCAGGCGGCGTAACCCGCTCTTTGAGCGGTTTTCTCGCTCACCCCCCGTCCATCGAGCATGCCAAATTCCCGCGGGGCGTCCTGTGATACGCTGTGGCGATGTCACAAGATTCTTCCGCCAACGCCCCCCGACTCACGATTCAAAACGGCCGACTCATCGACCCCGCCGCGGGCATCGACCAGGTCACCGACCTCGTCCTCGAACACGGCAAAGTCATCTCGGTCGGCAAAGTCGACTCGCCCGAAGGCGAAGTCATCGACGCCTCGGGCATGATCGTCTCGCCCGGCCTGATCGACCCCCACGTCCACTTCCGGGAGCCCGGCGGCGAGCACAAGGAAACCATCGCGACCGGCGCAGCCTCGGCGATCAACGGCGGGTTCACCACCGTCTGCGTCATGCCCAACACCACCCCCACGCTCGACGACGACGGCCGGGTGGAGTTCGTGCATCGTCAGGCCGAGCGGGCCGGGCTGTGCAACGTGTTTGTCGTCGGTGCCGCGACCAAGGGCCGAGACGGCAAGGAGCTCGCGGAGATCGGGCTGATGTCCAAGGCCGGGGCCGTGGCGTTTTCCGATGACGGCTGTGCCGTGGCTTCGGCGGGCGTGATGGCCAAGGCGCTGACCTACGTCGCGATGACCGGCAAGGTGTTCATGCAGCACTGCGAAGACCCCGAGCTCGGCGGCGGCGCGATGAACGCCGGCACCCTCGCCACCAAGATGGGCCTGCCGGGTTGGCCACGTGTCGCCGAAGAGCTGACGCTGCAGCGTGACATCCAGCTGTGCAAAGCGCAGAACTACGCCTGCCGTTACCACGCCCAGCACATGACCACCGCTTGGGGCGTCGAGATCCTCCGCCGCGCCCGCGCCGATGCCAAGGCCGCGGGCCACGAGGATGTGCTCACCGGCGAGGCCAGCCCGCACCACCTGCTGCTCACCGAAGACGCCTGCGAGGGCTACAACACCAACGCGAAGATGAACCCCCCGCTGCGGCAGCAGTCGGACATCGATGCGCTCAAGGCCGGCATCGCCGACGGCACGATCACCGTCCTCGCGACCGACCACGCCCCGCACACGGCTGAGGAAAAATCGCTCGAGTTCGTCGCGGCGCCCTACGGCATCGTCGGCCTCGACTGTGCCCTGCCGCTCTACATCAAGGCCCTCGTTGAGCCCGGCGTTATCGATTGGCCCAAGCTCATCGAACTGCTCACCATCAACCCCGCCAAGCTCTGCAACCTCGACGGCAAGGGCACCCTGGCCGTGGGCAGCGACGCAGACGTGACGATCATCGACCCGGATCACGAATGGACCATCGACGTCGACGCCTTCGCCTCCAAGGCCCGCAACTGCCCCTTTGATGGCTGGGCGGTCAAAGGCAAAGCCCGCGATGTGATCGTGGGCGGCAAGGTCATCACGCTCGACTAACCCTCCGGCCCCCTGCAAAACCAGGCTTTCCACGCCGTCCGCCCCGTCCCGGATCGCGATGGCACCGAGACTTTGCGACGTCGGCGGAGATGGGTTAAACTCCCCGACTCGCAATCGAGCCCATATGGCGGAATTGGCAGACGCGCCGTCTTCAGGTGGCGGTTCCCGCAAGGGAGTGCAGGTTCGACTCCTGCTATGGGCATTTCATCTCCGCTTCGGCGGAGTTTTTTCATGCGCGTCCCGCGCCCCTCTGCCCTTAGCCTCTGAACTCACGCCGCCCCGCCGTTGATCGACGCGATCTCCTTCCGCTCCCGTTCATCAAGTCCAGCGGCATCAAGGATCCACAGCAGCATCTGCGTCTTGCCCGCGACATAGGCATCGATATCGTTGGGATGCTCCTCCGCCAACGCCAACTTGAGCTCGCCGTATTGGCGGGCCGCCTCGGGGTGGGCCCGCAAATGGTCACGAACCGCAACGTGATTGCGCAGGGCCAAAGCCCCCTCGATACAGGCATAAAGGTGGTGGACGGGTAAGCCTTCGGGGGAACGAAATGCCTCACGCCCCACTACCCCGAGATCGCCGCGATGCTCATAGCCCAGTCCCGCCAACGCTTCGATCACCCGCTCTAACTCGTCCACGCTGGGCACCACGATGGTCATATCGATAATCGGCTTCGCGGCCAGCCCCGGCACCGAGGTGCTGCCGACATGCTCGATTCGCAAAGCGTGAGGAGCCAACGCCGGCCACATCGAATCGTGCAGACGCTGGAAAACCGATGGCCAGTCTGGGTCGTATGGCACAACCTCAATCCGGCTCATCCGCCCAACTCCAAGAGGGTGATGTTCGTGTTCGAATAGATGCACAATTCTCCGGCGGTCTGGAGGCCATGAAGGCAAATATCCGCTGCCGATTGCTCGGTATGCGTCAGCAGCGCCCTCGCCGCCGCGGTGGCGTAGGCCCCGCCGGACCCGATGCCGATGACGCCGTCGCTCGGCTCGATCACGTCTCCCGTGCCCGATACCAACAGACTCACCTCCAGGTCCGCCACGACCAGCAGGCTCTCCAGCCGACGCAGCGCCCGATCCGTCCGCCACTGCTTGGCCAACTCCACCGCCGCCTTCTTCACGTTCGCCGGCGTCTCCTTCAGCGTCGCTTCGAACCGCTCGAGCAAGGCAAACGCGTCGGCCGCCGCCCCGGCAAAGCCCACCAGCACGCCCGCCCCCTCGGCCCCCAGGCCCGCGAGCTTGCGCACCTTCACCGCGTCCGCCTTGGCGACCACGTTCTGCATCGTCACCTGCCCGTCCCCCGCGATCGCAACGCCCATCCCCCCGGAAGGGGTCGCCCGGCGGACGGACAACACCGTCGTCGATCGGATCTCGGGCCGGGTCTCGCTGTTTCGTTTCTTGCTCATGCGGGCCAGTGTATCGGGGGCGGGGAGTGGGGCGTTAGGAGTTGGGGGTTGGGGGTTGGGGGTTGGGGGTTGGGAGAAGGAATTCCGAGGGGCAGGGGTGGTGGTCTGGTCTGCTGGTCTGGTGGCAGACCACCTTTAGACCAAAACCAGACCAGTTGCGGTGTTCGAGCGGGTCAATCTGACCATGGGAAAGTTAACCGGCATTCTGTTCTAACTCGGCGACAGACTTCACTCTCAAAGCCTATATTTTAGGTATTTGTTAGCAAATGTCAATGTAATCCAACCTCATCCGCACCCCATTCACAGATTAAACTGTGCCGCCCCCTCTCTAGACGACCGTGGCCCGGGCCCACCGATCCATCGCCGCGTGCCAGCCGGCCTCCATGCCGCCGATCGATGAATGGATTTCATCGCTTTCGATTCAAGCAGTTTCAGGGAATCACCATGCCGACAATGGATGACATCATGCTCGCCCCGCGCTCGCGGAGGCCTCGCCGTTTTCTTCTGCTGCCATCTCTTCTTGCCGCACTGGTGCTGTCGGCGTTGACCAGCGGGTGGACCGATGCACAGCCCATCAAGCCCAACATCTGGGTGTACTCCGACCTCACCGACCCGAGGAACCAGCGGGACGGCGGGCACCCGAAGGGCGACCCGGACGACCTCGCCTCGCTGGCGAGCCTCCTGCTCTCGGCCGACCGGTTCCACATCGAGTCGATCGTGGTCGGGTCGGGCTCGTTCCCCGAGATCAGCAACCCCGTCGAGATGATCGAGGACATCTTCGTCCCGGCATACGAGGCGCACCTCCAGGGACTGGCTGATCCCGACCACCCATACCAACCGGAAATCCAATTCCAGTGGTCCTCGGTCACCAGCGCGGGCCGAGTCAACAAGTTCCAGAAGAGTCGGAGCTACGAAGACCTCAGCGATTTCGAGACGGTGTCGTCGCTGGTTGAATATGCAACCGACCACGAGGTGTACGTTCTGGTCTGGGGCGCGTTGACCGAGCCCGCCATTTTGGTGAAGCACCTCCAAACCACCGGGAACCGCGCGGCGCTCGACAACATCACCATCGTCTCGCACTGGAGCAAGTCTTATGTCATGTCCATGCACCAGGAAGAGCTCAAGACCGACCCGTTCGCGGTGACGAACTGCCGGATGGACCGCGACGCCTGCATGTACGTGCACGAGCAGGCGGCCCAGGGCAATGTCAAGCTGGTCCAGCTGGGTTCGGTCGGCCAGACGGGCATCGTCGACGGCTCGATCAACTACCCGCGTATCCAGGCGTTTGCCGAGAACCCGCTCGGCCAGATCTTCATGAGCGCCAAGAGCTACAACAACAAACAAGACCAAAGCGACGCCGCCACGTATTGGGTTTTTGCTTCGGACCTTGGTTTTGACCTCAAGCGCTACCCGACCAACGGCGACCTGACCCGGGCGATGGAAGAACAGCGGATCGAAAAGTTCAAGGCGTTGGCTCCCGCGGTCATGGACAACTTGCTTGACCGCGCCCAAGCGTCGGAGGCCGAGCCGTTTCCCGATTCGTTCGTCGCCGATTACTTCACCTACGCCTACTACCGCTGGGGCCACTACGCGGTTTACGTCCCCGCCGCGGTGCCCTACCGCATCCTCTCGCCCGACGGCGAGGTCCTGCTCGAAGGCGAGTTCAAGCAGTGGCGCAACCCGGTGGACCTGCCCAAGCAGCCCCAGGGGCACTACCGCGTCGAGTTGTTGTTCCCGGACAAGACCGTTGTGAAGCCGCTGTAGGAACATGTCCATCAGGCACGTCCAATACCTTTTCGAAACCGGATCATGATGCACCAACGCCTGGCTTTGTTGAGTTGCTGCTTGGCGGCAGTCGCCATTGCGTTGGGGGGCTGCAGCCTCCGTAGCGTCGAGACGCCTGGTGCTCCGAAGGAAACCCGGCCCAATGTCATCATCATCCTTGCCGACGACCTCGGCATCGGCGACGTTTCCGCTTACAACAAGAACTCGGCCTGGCAAACCCCGCACATCGATCGACTGGCGGCCCGCGGGATGAGTTTTTCCGATGCCCACACGAGTTCATCCATCTGCACCCCCACACGCTACAGCATCATGACAGGGCGCTACAACTGGCGATCAACCCTCAAAAAAGCTGGATTAAATGGCTATTCCCCCCCGCTGATCGAGGGCGAGCGGCTGACGATCGCCGAGCTTTTTTCGGATGCCGGGTACGACACCGCGATGGTGGGGAAGTGGCACCTGGGGTGGGACTGGAGATACGTCGAAGGGGCAACGGATCAGTTCGACGTCAAGACACGCCAAAGAATTGACTTCAGCAAGCGCATCGAAAACGGTCCTCAAGACCACGGATTCGCGTACAGCTACGTCACCGCGGCATCGCTGTCGTCTCCGCCGTTCGTGTGGGTCGAAAACAGCCGAGCAACTCAGATACCGGACCGGGTGTCCGTGAATTACGACGAGAAGGCGTTTTGGCGCAAAGGGCCGATTGCCCCTGATTTTGATCACGCCCGCACTCTGGATCGCATCATCAATCGATCCGTCGGCTTGATTGAAGAGAAGGCAGACGGCCAGACGCCCTTCTTCCTTTACATTGCGTTGACCGCGCCACACGCCCCCATCGTTCCGACCTCGGAGTGGATCGGGAAAAGCAATGCCTCGGCCTACGGGGATTTTGTGCTGCAAGTCGACCACGGCGTAGGCCAGATCGTGGATGCGGTTGTTGAGGATGATCGATTACAAAACACACTGATTTTCTTCACCAGCGACAACGGCCAATCGCCTCGTGCGGACTTCGAAAACGACGAGTTACCTCTGGCGGGCCATCAGGGGAGCTACATCTACCGAGGCCGGAAGTTCGATATTTTCGAGGGCGGCCACCGAGTCCCGTTTATCGCGAGTTGGCCCGGGAAAATCGATGAAGGTGATTGGTCGGATGAAGTCATCTGCACCACCGATTTCATGGCAACCGCGGCGGAACTATTGGGGGTTCCGCTTGGCGATGAGACGGGCGAGGACAGCTACAGTATCCTCCCCGCTTTGCTGCAGCAGCATGAAACCAGGCCCATCCGTGAAGCTACCGTCCATCATTCCAGCGACGGCCGATTCGCGATCCGCCAAGCTGAATGGAAACTCATCCTTTGGCCTGGTTCAGGCGGCTGGGCATACCCTGCTTCTGCCGAAGACATGGAAGGGTTGCCTCGGTTTCAGCTTTACAACCTGACATCGGACCCGGGCGAAACCTCAAACCTCGTGGACAAGCACCCCGATCGCGTTGAGGCGATGAAGGCGTTGCTCGTCCAATACGTGAATGAGGGGCGGAGCACGCCGGGCCAACCCCAGCGGAACGATGGCCCAGCGACCTGGCCGGAATTGGATTGGATGCCCTGATGACGGCTCACCAGCGCTTATCGGGAAGAAACACACCTCCTCAAACTTGCGGATATAACCACCTGCATGGATGAATCGGAAGTCGGCCATGTCTCGGTGTTGTTGGATGAGGTGTTGGGGTTGCTTGCGCCGCAGCCCGGGGAGGTGGTGTGTGACGGGACGCTGGGGCGTGGGGGGCACGCGGCGGCGATGATTCCGTTGATGAGCGGGGGGACGTATCTGGGGATGGACCTGGATGGGGGAAACCTGAACTTCGCGCGGGAACGGCTCGGGCCAATCGCCGAGGCGCACGGCGTGCGGCTGATCGCGGTTCAAGGCAACTTTGCGGGGATGAGGTCGGCGATGGACACCCACGGGATCGCGGGGGCGGACGGCTTGCTGGCGGACCTGGGGTTTGCCTCGAACCAGATGGACAACCCGGCGCGGGGGCTGTCGTTCATGGGCGACGGGCCGCTCGACATGCGGCTTTCCCCCGGAACCTCCCCCGCCCCCGGAAGTGCCGCCGGAAGCGCTACCGCCTCGGGAAATAGCCCTGAAAGCGCTGCGGGCGAGTGGGCGGACGGCGGCTATCCGCGCGGCACGGCGGCGGAACTGGTCAACACGTTGCCCGAGCAGGACTTGGCGGATGTGATCTACCGCTTCGGCGAAGAACGGCTCTCCCGCCGGATCGCCCGAAAGATTGTCGAAAAGCGAGCGGAATCACCGATTTTGACTACTGGTGAACTCGCGGAGATCTGCCGTCGGGCGTACGGCCCGGCAGCGGGGAAATCGAAGATTCACCCCGCGACGCGGACCTTCCAGGGGCTGCGGATCGCGGTGAACGGTGAGCTGGATGCGCTCGATGGATTGCTGCGAGGAATGATGGGTTTGCTGAATCCCGGGGGACGGGCCGGGATCATCAGCTTCCACTCGTTGGAAGACCGGCCGGTGAAGCAGGCGTTTCTGAAGTTTCAGCAGGACGGTCAAGCAGAACGGCTGACCCGCAAGCCGCTCACCGCGGGCCCCGAAGAGCTGGCCCGCAACCCGCGCAGCCGATCCGCGAAGCTCCGCGGCATCCGCAAGACTCCGCCCGCGTGACGGGCAACCCGGAACGCTCACGGTTGCGATTCGGTCAAGGCACAGTGAGCACGCAGCCGTTAAAATGCGTGTCCCGCCAAGGAAGGCGGCCCCCCTTTTGGACCCCACGGACGAAACGGTTCCATGGCTCAAGAAACCAAAGTCGGACTCCTCATCGGTCTCGCCCTGATCCTTCTGGTCGGGCTGGTGCTTTCTGATCTGTTCACCACCGGCTCGCCCGAGTCGGCCGAGGCCAGCAGCAACGCGGCGACCGAGTTCGGCCGGGAAGCGCAGGCGGGCATCTACGACGCCCAAGAACAATCGCCGATCCGCCCCGCGATCCGCCAGAGCGAGTTCGACCGCATGCCCGGCTTCGCCGCCGAGCCCGCCCAGGACTACCACACGCCCTCGACCAACCCGCCGGTGGAAAGCTGGTCGCCGCCGAAGCCGAGCACGCCCGGCCCGGCTTCGCCGTCGCTGCCCGGCCTGACCCACGAGCCGCCGCTGCCCGACCTCGACACGCTCGAAGCGAACAACGATGCCGTCGCCCAGTTCCAGCGATCATTCGAGGCGATGCGTCTGGCGGTGCAGAACCCCGACCAGCCCGAGTCGGACCCGACAGCGTTCAATCAAGAGCTTTCGCGCATGTCGCAATTGCCAGCCCAGATTGAACCTATTCCTGCGGTGCCGTCGGCGGTGGCGGGCGGAACGACCTACATCCACTACGTCCAGGCGGGCCAAACCCTCGCCGAGATCGCCCGGCAGCACTACGGCAACCCCGAGTTTGCCGCCGCCATCGCCCAGACCAACCCGACCAAGGTCGACCGCGAAGGCCAAGTGCGTGCGGGTGCTCGTTTGGAAATCCCGCCGCTGGGTTCGCCGGTGTTCAGCCGGCTGTTCCAGCCGGTGCACGAAGAGCACGCGATCAAGGTGGACGGAGTCATCCCGGCGTTGCCCGATCGTCCGGCGGGCCCCACCGTTGAGGTGGCGTCTTCGAACGTGAAGGAAATCGAAGTCCAGCCCGGCGACACGCTCAGCGAGCTGGCGTCGGAACACCTGGGCACGTCCAAGCGTTGGCGTGAGCTGATCGAGGCCAACCGTGATCAACTGGAAACCGCCGCGGACCTGCGTTCGGGGATGACGCTTCGGCTGCCGGAGGGATCTGCTTCGGTGGCGGCAACGCAAACGAAGACGGACACGCCGAGCCGTGCGGTGACGCCCACCGTGTCGCAGAAGAAGGCAACGCCTCGCACGACGTACACCGTGCAAGCCGGCGACAACCTCACCCGTATCGCGGCCCGTGAACTGGGCGACGGCGAACGCTGGGACGACCTGCTCGAAGCCAACCGCGATCAGCTGGAAAGCCCCGAGCTCCTGCAGGTCGGCATGGTGCTGAAGCTGCCCACCGCTTCGGTCCGCCCCGCCGAGTCGGCCAAGCCTACTGCGACTTCCGAAATCCGTAAGCCGAAAGCCGAAACCCCCAAGACCTACACCGTGCAATCGGGCGACAACCTCACCCGCATCGCCGCCCGCGAGCTCGGCGACGGCGATCGTTGGCGTGAACTCTTCGAAGCCAACGCCGACCAACTCGACAGCCCCAACGATTTGTTCGCGGGCCAGACGCTGCGTCTCCCGTAATCACGTTCAGTTGACGAGGCCGCGGTTGCGGAGGGCCACGCCATGCTCCCCAAGCTTTTTTTCAGTATCGCCAGCATCGCGCTGATCGCCGGGGCGCTGCTCGGGTTGCACCAGCAGCGCCTGCAGACGCTGCACGCGATGTCGGACCTGCACGTGCAGATGGACGCCGACCGCAAGGCGACGTGGGACGCCCAGGCCGAGATCGCCGAGGGCTCGCACCCCGTGGCGTTGGACGAGGCGGTCGAGCGTATCGGGCTGGACCTCGAGCCGCTCAAACTCCCCGCCGACGACGGGGCCATCCCCACGCCCTGGCCCGACCCGACGCACTTCGCCCACGCCCCGGAACACGCGCCCAGCCGTGACTGACCCCACGCCCCCTAGCCCCCGCGACCCCGCCGAGAGTCCGACCCGTGTGGTCCCGGACACCGCGGCGCTGGAACGCAACAACCGCCGAGCGTTGAGCGTTGGCCGTGTGGCGATGGTGCTGGTGACGATCGCCCTGCTCGCCCTGCTCGGCCGGGTGTACCAGCTCCAGCAACACCCCAGCCCGCGCATCGCCGCGATGATCGACACCCAGATCAGCACACGCGACCTCGACGCCCGTCGCGGCAGCCTCGTCGACCGCCGTCAGCGTGTGCTCGCTACGACGCGCGTCGCCCACCGGCTGTTCATCGACCCCGACATCGTCGAAGACCCCAACACCTTCTCCGAGACCGTCGGCTACACGCTCGGCTACGACCCCGCGTGGATCGAGCAGCAGCTCTTCAAACGCCGCGGCAGCCGGTACATCGTGATCGACAAGCAGATGCCCGAGGAGACCTACGAGCTGTACCAGCAGACGCCGGAGCTGCTAGAGCTGCGCGGGCTCTCGTCGCACCCGATCCTTGTCCGCGACTACCCGCAGGCCCAGCTTGCCGGGCAGCTCGTCGGCTTCATCGGCCACGAGGGCAAGGGCCTGGACGGCCTCGAGCGCGCCTACGACGACCGCCTCGCCCCCGACCCCGGGCAGCACGCCTTCGTCTACGACCGCGGCCGCAACCGGCTCTGGCTGGCCAACCAGAACTACAAGCTCCAGGCCGACGGCAAGCCCATCCGGCTAAGCATCGACCTGAATCTGCAGGCCATCGCCGAGGAAGAGCTCGAAGCCACCGTCACTAAGTTCGAGGGTGAATCGGGCCAGCTCATCATCATGGACCCGCGCACCGGCGAGGTGCTGGCGTTGGCGAACTACCCGTTCTTCAACCCCGCCGACTTCCGCGACGAGAAGGGCCGGTTCCGTGAAGACGCCAAGCTCGCGCAGCGCAACCGCTCGGTCACGGACGTGTTTGAGCCCGGGTCGATCGTCAAGCCCTTGGTCTGGGCCGCGTCGATCGAGGGCGGCTACGCCACAGCCAGTGAGATGATCGACACCACCGACGACGGCATGTGGAAACCCCAGCGCGGGCCGCTGCTCAAAGACTCGAGCTACGGCCCCGGGAAGGGCCACGGCGAGATCACCTACGAAGAGGTCCTCGTGCAGTCGTCGAACATCGGCATGGCCGTCGTCGCCGAACGCATGGGCATGGATGCGCTGCACAAGATTCTCGACAGCTACGGCTTCGGCAAGGTCACCGGCTCGGAGTTGCCCGGCGAGATCAAAGGGATGTTCCGCCCCGTGTCCAAATGGAGCTGGACCGACCTGACCCGCATGCCCATGGGCCACGGCATAGCCGTCACGCCTCTACAGGTCACCCGTGCGTTCTGCGCGCTGGCCAACGATGGCGTGCTGGTCAACCCCACCATCGAAGCCCGCGCCGACGACACGGAAGATGAAAGGCGGACCAACATCACGGCCCGCGTGTTGTCGCCCCGCGTGGCTGAGAACGTGCGTGAGGTGTTGGCCCGCGTGGTCACCGAGGGCACCGGCCGACGCGCCCGATCGGACCTGTACGACCTGTTCGGCAAGACCGGCACCGCTGAGCTGCCCGACCTGAAAAACGGCGGCTACCACGACAACCTCTACAGCTCCTCGTTCATCGCCGGGGCCCCCGTCGACCAGCCGCGACTGGTGGTCGGCTGCTTCGTCCACAAGACGACCAAGCGCATCGTCGACGGCCAATACACGCACTACGGCGGCGTGGTCAGCGGACCGGCGGTGAAACGCGTCATGGAACGCAGCCTCATTTACCTGGGCGTGCCGACCAAAGAAGACACCGAAGTCACGACCGACACCGTCGCCGATCGTTCACGCTGAATAATGCCTTGGTCCCCTCTCCCCACAGGAGAGGGCACTCGCGCTTCTGTCTTCACGAAGCCAACACACAAAGTATTCAACCCGCCCTCTCCCCAGCCCTCTCCCGGTAGGAGAGGGGGTTAAGGCAAGCTTCACGTCGGCACGTTGAACGCCCCCACACGCACCCCCGCATCGTTATCATGCACGGCATGATGATCCGTCCCCGCACCAAAGCTCTGCGTTCGCGTCTGTTTACCACGCTGCTCTGCGGGGCCTTGCTCGTGATCGGCTCCGGCTGTGTGTCGTGGGACCCGATCTTCCGCGGATCGATGCGTCTCGCTTCGCTACTGCTGACGCTTATCTGACTCGTACCCCGCCCCACCGTTCGTTGCGGCTCCGCTGCAACGGCCCATGGAGTTTGCCCTTGGCCCTGCTTGACACCCCGTTCAAAAAATTCCACGCCGAGAACGGCGCGAAGCTCGTTGACTTTGCCGGCTGGGAGATGCCGCTGCACTACGGCTCGATCATCGACGAGCACAACCACACCCGGAACTCCGGCTCGATCTTCGACGTCTCGCACATGGGCCGATTCAAGATCACCGGCCGCCACGCCCGCAAGTTCCTCGAGACCGTGCTCACCCGCAAGATCTCGAACATGAAGACCAAGACCTGCCGCTACGCGCTGGTCTGCAACGAGCAAGGCGGCGTGAAGGACGACGTGCTGGTCTACCGCTACGACGACCACTGGATGCTCGTGGTCAACGCGTCGAACCGCACCAAGCTGCTCGCCCACTTCGATGCGGTGAAAGAATCGGGCAGCTTCGCTATCAAACTCGTAGACATCACCGAAGGCACCGCGATGCTTGCCGTGCAAGGGCCCGAAGTCATCGAAAAGATCGGCGAGTTCTCCAAAGAAATCCCCACCCTCAAGAACTACACCTTCGCCCTGAAGAACCTGCTCATCCTGAAGATGACCGTCAGCCGGACGGGCTACACGGGCGAAGACGGCGTCGAGGTGATCCTCGGCGCGAACATGGCGGGCATGGCGATGAAGCTGCTGCTCAAAGAGAAGGGCGAGGCCGCCGCGATCAAACCCGCGGGCCTGGGTGCCCGCGACTCGCTGCGTCTGGAAGCGGGCATGCCGCTCTACGGCCACGAGCTCGACGAAGAAACCGACCCGCTGAGTGCTGGGCTCGGCTTCGCGGTCTCGCTGGAAAAACACGTCACCGACGAGGACGACGTCGAGATCCCGCGTTTCATCGGCCAGGACGCGTTGGAAAAGATCAACGCCGAGGGCACGCCCAAGACCCTCGTGGGAATGAAGATCGACGGCCAACGCACCCCCCGCCAAGGCGCCGAGATCAAACGCGACGGCCAGGTCATAGGCACGGTCACCAGCGGCTGCCTCTCCCCCACGCTGGGCTGCCCCATCGCGATGGCTTACCTCCAACCCAACACCGCCACCACCGGCGATACCGTGACCGTGGCGGTGGGATCGTCGGAAGCGGAGGCGGAGTTGGTGCCGCTGCCGTTCTACAAGCGCGGACGCTGAGCGTCGATGATTGGCTACCAAGGTGGCCTGATTCAACTTCATCGTGAATCTAGGTTCGGCCTGTAGCGATCCTGGTCGATAACACCGGTATGTTCACTTCGCAAACGCGAGCCAGATTTCGCCGCCCAGGGCAGCGCTACGGCGCAATCACACTGGTTACGGGTGTTGTTGTTCTCGGGGTACCTGTCGCAGCCGCACTCATGCTGGCCATGCTTCCCCAAAACTCAAATCACGACATCACGCCCATCCTGAATTGGCTTGCAAAGCAAGCTCGTATAGGTGCGATCGTCGGCATCCCTCTTACGGTAATCGGAATCTTGGTTGTCGGGTTCACCCGGACGAAAGATGAGAAGGATGCGGCTAAAAAGCAGGCATGGAAGACCTTGCGGCAGCAAGCCGGTGGTTTGTAACGCTCAAGACAAGCCGCATCAATAACACTACGGCAAGCGCCCTCACCCCAACCCTCTCCCGGAGGGAGAGGGGGTAAGGCAAAAGAATCAAGCCGACTTGCGGGCTTCCATGTCCGCCTTGGCGCGGACGGCGGCGAGGGGGCGATCGGATTCGAGGCGTTGGTTGAGTTTCTTGAGCGCTTCGATCTCGATCTGACGGACGCGTTCGCGGGTGAGGCCGACGTGGGTGCCGATCTCTTTGAGGGTGAGCGGTTCGTTGCCGTCCAGGCCGTAGCGGAGGCGGAGGATGGTCGCTTCACGCTGATCGATCGCGTCGAGCAGAGCGCTGATGGTCTGCAGATCGTCGTCGAGCAGGACCTGTTCGTCCGGGCGGAGGTTGCGTTCGTCGCGGACGATCTCGTCGAGCGACGGGCCTTCGCCGTCTTCGCCGCTGCCGGTCTGGCTGGGACGTTGGCTGGCCTTGACCGCCTTGCGGATGATACGGACCTTTTTGGCGGGCAGGTCCATCTCCTCGGCGAGCTCCTGGATGGTGGGCTGGCGGCCGAGCTTTTCTTCGAGGTCGCGCGACGCCTTCTTCCACTTGGCGATCAGCTCAACCATGTAGGCGGGGATGTGGATGGGCTGCACGGCGTTGATCAGGGCGCGTTTGATCGCCTGCTTAATCCACCAGCAGCCGTAGGTCGAGAAGCGGGCCCCCATGTCGGGGTTGAAGCCCTCGACGGCTTTCATCAGGCCGACGTTGCCTTCTTCGATGAGGTCCTGCAGGGGCAGGCCGCGGTTCATGTAGCGTTTGGCCATAGCGACGACGAGACGCAGGTTGCTGCGGATCATGCGTTCGCGCGACTCCATGCAGCCCTCGTTGATGATCTTGCGGGCGAGGTACTTCTCCTCGTCAGCGGTGAGCAACGGAGACTCGTCGATCTGCTTGAGATACAACTCAAGATCGGTTTTCACGCGGGTCGATTTGGCCATCGGCGGCAGATTCCTCTCCAGTGCTTCGCCGTGCATTTCGAAACCCCCGGATTGATGGGGTCCCGCACGGCGAGAGGGGTCGTCTTCGGGACGACGGGCCTCTTCAGGTGGATCGGCGAATGGGAGGGGCCGCTTAAGGCGACCGCGAGGACAAACCCGTTGATTTGAATCACGGAATCCGAGGGCGTTTTGCGTTATCGGCCGTGATTCACCGCGAGGTCGAGCGGACGCGTCGCACCCACAACAGCCGCGAGGGGCACCGTTTGCGCGGAGTTGCTAGTCTGAGGGCATGGGATTCTTCGGTCGTACATCCAAGACCTGCGTGGCCGGCTGCCGATTCGCCGCTTCGCCGGTGTTGTCGGCCGGGACGTCCCTGGCCCGCACGACCCGCCAATACAACCCGACCCAATTTCGCGGCGACGCCATCGCGGGGCTGACCGTGGCGATGGTCGCGATCCCGCAGTCGATGGCGTTCGCGACGATCGCCGGGGTGCCGCCGATCTACGGGGTCTACACCGCGATCGTCGGCGCCATCGTTGGGGCGTTTCTGACCTCCAGCCCGCACCTCTCGCTGGGCCCGACCAACACGATGAGCCTGCTGGTGAGCAGCGGGTTCGTGGCGTTGGCCGTGACCGAGGGGCAGGTGTTGCAGGTCGCGATCATGCTGACGGTCTTCGCGGGGCTGATCCAGATTTTGTTTGCGCTGGCGCGGATGGGCGAGCTGGTGCGGTTCGTCAGCCACTCGGTCATCGTGGGGTTCAGTGCCGGGGCGGGCGTGCTGATCGCGGTCGGGCAGGTGCCCGCGTTCATCGGCGTGAGCCTGCAGGACACCTCGAGCAACTTCCAGGGCGTCGGCGAGAAGATCGACCGGCTGTTTCAGGCGATCCGGCTGAACGCGCAGCACATCAGCTGGGAGCCGATCGCGGTGGGCTTGTTCAGCCTGGCGATCGTGCTGGTCTGCAAGCGCATCAGCAAGTGGCTGCCGTCGTACCTGTTGGCGACCGTCGCGGGGGGCGTGGTGGTGTATCTGATGAACTGGACTGAGGCGGACCTGGCGCTGGTTGGCGACCTGGACCGCGGGCTGCCGAAGCTGGCGTTGCCGGAGCTGGACTGGCACGCGTACCGCCCGATGTTTGCCCCGGCGTTGGCGATCGCGCTGGTGGGCATGCTCGACGCCTACGGCATCGGCAAGAAACTCGCCGCCCGCTCGGGCGACCGCATCGACGCCAACCAGGAGTTCCTCTGCGTCGGCACGACCAACGTCGTCGGCGGCTTCTTCAGCTGCATCCCCTCCACCGGCAGCTACTCCCGCAGCGCGCTCAACGAGGCGGCGGGGGCCCGGACCCGCTTCGCCGGGCTGATGACCGGGGTGTTTGTCGCCGTCATCTTCATCGCGCTCGCCCCCGCGGCGCGGTACATCCCCATGACCAGCATCGCCGCGATCCTCTTCGTGATCGCCTACGGCCTGATCGACCTGGACTACGTGCGCCGCATCGCCAAGAGCAACCCGGCCGACCATTTGGTCTGTATCGGGACGTTCGTCGCGACGCTGATTCTGTCGCTGGAGATCGCCGTGTTCGTCGGGATCTTCCTGACCATCGCCCTGTACCTGCAACGCGCCCGCCAACTCTACATCACCGAGATGGTGCGGACGCCCGGCGTGGCCTCGGGTTTCATCGAACGGCCGCTCAAGGGCGACAAGCCCCAGAGCATCTGCGGCGAGGGCGATGCCGACCACGACGCCGACCCCGATATCGTCTTCCTCCAGGTCGAGGGCAACCTGTTTTTCGCCGCGGCAGACGACCTCCAGGACCGTTTCAACGACTTGTTGGCGTCCGACGCCCGGGCGGTGATCCTGCGGCTGAAGCGGACCCACATGGTCGACGCCACGATCATGCACGTGATCGAGCAGTTCAACCGGCAGATGAAGAAGGCCGATCGTCATCTGATCCTTTGTGGATTGCGGCCTCGGATGTACGATCGTATGCGTGAGTACGGGCTCGTTGACGATCTGGGCGAGGAGAACGTGATCGTGTCGGACAACGAGCCGTTCAGCGCCGCGAAGGCGGCCGTGGAGCGGGCGAGATTGCTGGTGGGGCCGAAGGCGGACGAAACGCCCGAGCCCGCGTCTTGAACGTTACCCGAGCACCGAATGAATCTGGTATTCCATCAAGCCGCACTGGGGGACTTTGCCCTTATCCTGCCGCTCTTGCGCGGGCTTGAGGGGCCAACGACGCTCGTCGCGCCGTGGTCACGCGGGCGGCTGGCCTCGGCTCTGATCGAAGACGTCTCGGCGATGGACATCGAGCTGTTCGAGTTCACCCGCCTGCACAGCGAAGACGGGCCGCACACGCTGAGCCCGGCGGTGGCGGAGTTGTTCGAGGACGCAAAGACCGTCATCAGTTTTGTCAGCCGCGACGACGATCCCTGGGCGGAGCACGTGGTTCGGCTGGCCCCGCAGTGCAATTTGGTGTGTCTGGATACCCGCCCGCCGAAGGAGTGGTACGGGCACCTTGCGGATTGGCACCGCGAAAAACTGCTGAGCCACGGCATCGCCCTCGCCGAGATCGAGGTGCCGCGGCGGAGTGATCCGTATGGGCCTTTGGTGATCCACCCCGGGAGCGGGACGCGTGAAAAATGTTGGCACCGCGAGCGGTTCGAGGCGTTGCTGGATCGCTGCCACGAGCAGCACCGTTCGGTGCGTGTGATCTTCGGCGAGGCCGAGGCTTCGCGTTGGCAGCAGGAGGTGGTTGAGCAGTGGCACGAACGCTACCACGCGGTGGGCTGCGCCTCGATCGAGCACCTGGTCGAGCAGCTGCTGGGAGCATCTGCATTCCTCGGCAACGACGCGGGCCCGACGCATCTGGCGGCGCAGCTCGGGCTGCCCACCACCGCCCTGTTCGGCCCGACCGACCCCGAGGTCTGGGCACCGCGTGGCCCGGAGGTGACCGTAGTGGCCCCCGACGAACCGACGGGCATGGATTGGCTCACGATCGAACGAGTTACCGAACTGGTGCTGCAATGACTTCGTCGTTTCGTAGGTCAGGCATGCTTGCCTGACGCGGCCTCAAAGCAAACCGATGTCAGGCAGACATGCCTGACCTACAGAACCGGCTAAAATCAGAGCATGCAGATCATCCTCGCCAACCCACGCGGCTTCTGTGCCGGCGTCCACATGGCCATCGATACCGTCCAGGAACTGGTCGACCTCATCGGCACACCGCTGTACGTCTACCACGAGATCGTGCACAACAAGCACGTGGTCGACCGCTTCGTGCAGCAGGGCGTGACGTTTGTTGAATCCATCGACGAGGTCCCGCCGGACAACACCGTGGTGTTCAGCGCCCACGGCGTCAGCCCACAGGTCCGCGTCGATGCCGAAGCCCGCAACCTCCGCATGATCGACGCGACCTGCCCCCTGGTGACCAAGGTCCACGTCGAAGCCCGCCGCTACGCCAAGATGGGCAAACAGATCCTGCTCATCGGCCACGCCGACCACCAGGAGATCATCGGCACCTACGGCGAGGCGCCCGAGGTCATGCACATCGTCGAGACCCCCGAAGACGTCGACAAGCTCGACTTCCCCGAATCGCAGGGCCTGATCTACCTCACCCAGACCACGCTCAGTGTCGACGACGCCAACGTGATCATCGCGGCCATCAAGAAGAAGTTCCACTGGTGCACCGCCCCGCCGAAGGAAGATATCTGCTACGCCACGACCAACCGCCAGCACGCGGTGCGTCAACTCGCGCCGTGTGCCGACCTGACAATCGTGGTGGGCAGCAAGAACTCGTCCAACTCCGTCCGTCTGACCGAGATCAGCATCACCGACGGCACACCTTCACACCTCATCGACGATGCGTCCGAGCTGCGCGACGAATGGTTCGAAGGGGTCGATACCGTGCTCATCACCGCGGGCGCCTCCGCGCCGGAAGACCTGGTCAAGGGTGTCATCGAAACGCTCGTCGAGAAACACGACGGCCACATCGACGAGTCGTACATCATCGAAGAGGACATGAAGTTCGCTCTACCGGTGCAGTTGCGCGTGCTCAAGCACGAGATGTCGCAGGCTTAATCATCGACGTTGCCGTTTAGCGGGCGATCGCAGATCGCCGTGATTATTCCCCCGGCGATCTGCGATCGCCCGCTAAACAGAGAACAACTCACGGCTGATTCAGATCAATCACCTCTTTGGGCTTGAGCGCTTTGGCCAACCCGTCGAAGTCGAACCACTTGCGTTTGATCTTGTCTTCGTTGGACGTCGCGCTCTTGAAGGTCACGGTCAGACGCGACTCGTCGCCCTGCGGGTAGAGCTCGGCGGTCTCGGGGAGATACACCTCCAACTCCGCCTCGTTGGTCACGGCGATCTCACCGGTGAGGATACAGGTGAGCACACTGCCCCCCGTCGTGTCGGTCAAGTCGATACGCACGGGCCGAGCCGTGACGGGGTCGAGCATCAACCGGAGGTTGAGCGCCGGGGGTTCGATGACGAAGTAGCCGTTAAACACCTCGACCTCGGGGGCAGAGGGTCGACGCGACGCATCGATCGGCATCAGCCCCAGGAGAAAGGGCACCGCTTCGGGCTGCACGGGCAGCGGCAGGGGCTGGACCAACGGTTGGCCGTATCGTCCGTAGTACGCCCGGCGTTCGTCGAGCAAGTCGAACATCCAGAACCCGTTGACATCCGACCCCGCCCACAACTTCACGTCCCCCAACAACTCCACGGTCCAGGCTGTATTCAGCGGACGCTCGAAAATCAGCCGCCCATCCCCGGATTCTCGGCGTTTGCGGTTCTTCCCGTCCCGCCAACGCATCTCGACCTTGGTCCGCGCCCACACCCGCTCCAACGCAGTCGCGTTCTGGTTGTACCGCCCCACCAACTCGGCGTAGTTCGGCAACTCTAAATCTTCAGTCTCGATCGGCGGAGGGTTCAGATCGTCCGGAACAATCTGCCCCGGGTTACAACCGACCAAAAACAAAGAAACAGCCACAAGACAGCATGTCGCCGCAGATTTCGCGGATGCACGCAGATTCAAGACCGGAAATTGGATTGGGTTTTGGAGCATCCTTGCCTTCCCTGATCGTTTGGAATCGGCGACATCTGCGGAATCTGCGGCAAAACCGCTCAGTCTCACAACTCCGCTTCGAGGATCTCGCCGAGCTGCGACGTGACCTGTTCGATCTGCGACTCGTCGAGACGCGGGTCGAGCACGTTGATCTGCTCGTCTTCGTTCCACTTGCCGAAGTGCCCCTTGGTCACGTCGAGCTTGGGGGTGAACTGCCACCACTCCTGGACCGGGCCGTCGCCTTCGGGATCGTCGCGGCGTTCGGTCGCGTCGTAGCGCAGCAGTTTTTTGCGCATCAGGATGAGGGCCACGACAAAGCGGAACGCCAGCCGCTGCGGCTCGGTCGCGTCTTCGAGACGACGCAGCAGGTTCAGCAGCACCGAATCATCAACGAAGGTCTTCTTCTTCGCGTTGGATTCCGGGATCGTGGTCTTCCAGTAGCTGAACAGGTGCGGCGGGCGGAAGCCTTCTTCCCACGCGGGGATCGAGATGTCCAGGCGTTTCATGCCGAGCTGGTCGCCCGCTTCGCGCTCCTCGGCGGGGATGTCGACCAGGGCCGAGTAGCAGCCGTCGCCGGGCTCGAGGGTTTCGCCCGTGGACGCACACACGCCGGAGGTTTTCTGCACTTCGTAGTTGGATGAGCTGAACTGCGACATCACGCCACCCCCAATTGCTTGGCAGCCGCGTCGACAGTCTGGTCGATCAGCGTGGCGATGGTCATCGGGCCCACACCGCCGGGCACGGGCGTGATGAGCGAGGCCACTTCCTTGGCGGTCTCGAACTCGACATCGCCTTTGTTGTCGCTGTAGCCCGCGTCCATGACCACGGCACCGGGTTTGATCCAGTCGCCCTTCACGAACTCGGCCCGCCCCACCGCGGCCACGACGATGTCGGCCTGCTTCACGATCTCGGCGAGGTTCTGCGTGCGGCTGTGGCAGATGGTGACCGTGGCGTTGCGGTCGAGCAGCAGCCCGGCCATGGGTTTGCCGAGGATGGCGCTGCGGCCGATGACCACGGCGTGCTTGCCTTCGATCGGCACGTCGTACGCATCGAGCAGACGCACGATGCCGCCGGGCGTACAGCTGGCGAAGCCGCCTTCGCCGAACCACATGTGGGCGAAGCTGCCGTAGGTCACGCCGTCGACATCCTTGCCCACGGGGATGGCCTCGAACGCGGCGCGTTCGTCAACCTGCGGCGGCGAGGGGTGTTGCAGGAGTATGCCGTGGACCGACGGGTCGCTGCCGAGTTCGTTCACCACGTCGAGCAGGCCCTGGGTGGTGGTGTCCTCGGGGAGCTCGACCTTGCGGGAGATCATGCCGATGCCTTCGCAGCGTCGGCGTTTCATCTGGGTGTAGGTGATGGAGGCGGGGTCCGCGCCGACGAGGATCGTGGCGAGGCACGGCGTGACACCGGTGTCTTCCTTGATCTTCGCCACCCGCTTCTCGGCCGCGGCGAGGGTCTCGCTGGCCACCCGTTTCCCGTCCATGAGAGTCGCTGTCATGGGGGTAGTTTAGCACGTGAGCGGGGGTGCGCCGCTTGGGAGCGTTAGGCTAAGAGCGGGGTTGGGTAGGCGCTAGGGATTAGGCGCTAGGCGTTAGGAGAAACTTTGCATCTCGGTCAACAGTCCGAACTCTCTCCTAGCGCCTAACCACTAGCGCCTAGCGCCTTCGCGGCCCCGCTTTGCATCTAGCCACACTACACCCCCGCCCCGCCGCTCTCGCGGCGACTACACTCTCCCCCATGCAAGCGATTCTTCTTTCGATCGGCGACGAGCTCGCCCTGGGTCAGACCGTCGACACCAACTCCGCCTGGGCGGCCGCCAAGCTGGCGACGCTGGGTATCTCGACCGTGCTGCATGAGACGGTGAGTGACGACCAGGACCTCATCGCCGCGAGCATTGGCTGGGCGTCGACCAAGGCAGACCTCATCGTGATCTCCGGCGGACTCGGCCCGACCGACGACGACCTGACCCGCCAAGCCCTGGCCCAAGCGATGGGCGTGGAACTGGTGGAGGACGCCGAGAGCATGGCGGACCTCGAAGCGTTTTTCGCCAAGCGGGGCTACACCATGGCCGACCGCAACCGGGTGCAGGCGTTTTGCCCGGCGGGCGCAACGATGATCGCTAACTCGTGCGGCACGGCACCGGGCATCCGCGCGACGCTGAACCGGGCGGAGGTGTTTGTCACGCCGGGCGTGCCGCGTGAGATGAAAGCGATGATCGAAGCGGACGTAATCCCCGCGGTGCAGACGAAGCTGGCCGAGGCGGGCGCAGCCGAGAGCAAGGTCATCCTGGCGACGAAGATCAACACGTTCGGCTATGGCGAATCCGACGTGGCCACGCGGCTGGGCGACCTTATGCAACGCGACCGCAACCCGGTGGTGGGCACGACGGTCTCGGATGGCATCTGCTCGGTCCGCGTCCGGGCCGAGTTCCCCAACGTGGACGAAGCGCAGCAACAACTCGAAGACACCGTAACGAAAGTCCAAGACGTGATGGGCCCCACCGTCTTCGGCCGAGACGACACCTCGCTGCAGACCGCACTGGTCAAGCTCCTGCTCAAGGAAGACAAAACCGTCGCCACGGCCGAGTCGTGCACCGGCGGGATGATCGGCTCGATGCTGACCGACGTTCCCGGCAGCAGCGCTGCGTACCTCGGCGGATGGGTGACCTACTCCAACGCACTCAAGACCAGCCAACTCGGCGTACGCCCCGGCGTCATCGAGGCCCACGGCGCAGTCAGCAAAGAAGTCGTCATCGCGATGGCTGAGAGCGCTAAGCAGCGCAGCGGCGTGGACTACGCCGTGTCGGTGTCGGGCGTCGCGGGTCCCGGCGGGGGGACGGAAGAAAAACCGGTCGGCACGGTGTGGCTGGGCTTGGCGACACCAAACGGCACCACCGCCCGCCTCGCACGGCTGATCGGCAACCGCACCAGCGTCCGGGACCGTGCGGCTAAGTGCGCGTTGCAGATGGTCCGGCTCACGCTGATGGGCGAGGAGCTTGGACATATCCGTTGGTTGGCGAAGCATGACGTTTAGCGGGCGACGCGCAGCGTCCCGCGGCCGTTGGAAATACCCAACCGCGGGGCACTTCGTGCCGCCCGCTAAACGTTGGGCGGATACGTCTTACGACAGACCCGCGTGCAGTGCTTCGAGGTGACGGCCGAAGTGGTCGTCGAGGATCTCGGTGTAGGTGTCGGGGTGGGCTTCGAGGCAGGCGAAAAACGCCGGGCCGAGCTTGGGGTCGGTGACGACCGAGCCGAAGGTGCAGTGCAGGATCTGGCGTCCGGCCTTGGTGAAGCCCTTGCCCGCGGGGACCTCGGACCAGTGTTCGAGGTACTCACGCTCGAGTTCTTCCAGCGACTCGACCTGATCTTCCGGCGGAGCGCTGTCGAGCGTGGCGTGGACGTGGTAGGTCGCCTTGTCGGTGTCGTAGCGATCACGGCTGAAGGTCACGATGTCGCGGAACAAACGCTCGTCGTGGCGGGCGATGACGCGCAGCGCTTCAAGATAGCTGGTGCCCGCGGTCTTGACGTGGAACCGCCCTTTCGTGGCGCGGGCGAAGGCGGGGTACATCGAGATCTTGTCGCTGCCCGAGTGGAGGCTGAGCTTGTACGGGCCCAGATGCTCGGCGATCGCGGCGTGGTCGGCGAGGGATTTCTCGAGCACATCGAGGTCGCCGATGTAGTCGACGCCTTTTTCCATCTCGCCCACGAAACGCGGGGCGAGGCTGACCAGGTTCATCTTCGCCTGAATGAGTTGGTCGGCGATGATGTAGTGCTCGGCCAAGGTCGTGGGCTGGTCGGTTTCGTCGACGCTGATCTCGATCTCGTGGTCCTGGCTGCGTTTCTCGGCGGCGGCTTTGATCACGGCGGCAAGTTCAACGGAGTGCTGGATCGCTTTGCCGTACTTCACGGCAGCGCGTTTGACGGTGAGCTCGTCGAAGACGATCTCGGGGCCGCCCGGCACCTGGATGGTCTTGCCCAGGTATTGGTCGACCCACGGCTGGGCTTCGTACTTGGCTTCGACTTCCTCGGCGGAGTAGTTGTCAGCCTTCTGGTCGACTTGGTCCGACGGGTCGATGGTGAAGAAGGTGAACTTCGCCTCGGCCATCCGCTCGACGTCTTCGGGGGTCTTGAGGTGGTCGGCGTCGCTGCCCCAGGGCTCATCGAAACCGGCGGCAACGAGTGCTTCGGAAGCAGCGGTCATGACCTGGTCGGGCTGGCGGTCGGTGCGGGCCATCTCGCGGATGGACTGCTGGGCAAAGATGCCGCGGATGTGGCCGCCGGTGCGTTTGAGTGCGGCGAGGTGGCCGGGCGTGGCGGAGCCGAGGCGGTCGCCGAAACCGAAGGAGGGAGCCAGGCCGAGGTTGATTGCTTTGGAGTTCGAGTCAGTCATGGTTGCCATTCTTGGGGTGAGTGGAGGCGGGCCGCGGTCACGGCCGTTGCTTGGGGGCGATGGTTTGGTTCGTTCAGTCGGCGTCGATGCGGTAGGCCTTGAGCACGGTGTTGCCGTAGAAGTCGGCCTGCTCGGATTCGCTGAGCCCGTCGGCCAGCGTCTTCACGGTCGACAGCCAATCGGGGTACTCGACGCCGACCAGGCACACCGGCCAATCCGAGCCGAACATCAAGCGCTTGGGTCCGAAGGCGTCGAGCGCGGTGTCGAAGTAGGGCTGGAGTTGTTCGGCGGTCCAGTTTGTCGGGTCGGCCTCGGTGACCATGCCCGACAGTTTGCAGAACACGTTGTCCCGCTCGGCGAGCGAGCGGAACTGCGTCGCCCAGGGCTCGAGCACGTTGTCCTTGATGTTGGGCTTGCCGATGTGGTCGAGCACGAAGCGCTGCTCGGGGTGTCGGTCGACGAGTTCGATCGTGGCCTGCATCTGGTTGTGGTAGATGCACAGGTCGAAGACGAGGTTGTGGGGGGCGAGGGCCGAGAGGCCGTCGTTGAACGTTGCATCGGAAAACACCTCGATCGGCGAGCCCTGGAGCACGTCGCGGACGCCGACGAGCTTGTCGGCTCCGGGCAGGGTCTTGGCGAGGTATTCCTCAACGGCGGACTTGCCTTGGGAGAGCGGGGCCTTGCCGACGACGCCGTAGACCCAGGGGTTCTGGCGGGCGTGTTCGAGCAGGAAGCCGGTCTCGCCGAGGATCGAGCGGGCCTCGACGCTGATCACGCCATCGACCCCCGCCGCGTCCATCGCGGACTTCAGGTCGGCGGGCAGGAAGTCGCGGCGGATCGCGCTCATCGAGTCGTCGATCCAGCCGAACTCCTCGGCGGTGTACTTCCAGAAATGGTGGTGGGCGTCGATGATTCGCATGGTTAAGTCGCTGGGGATCGCGGTGCGCGGGTCAGGCGTTGACCGTGTTTCGTGCGGGCCAGGAAGGCCGCGATCGCCGGGGCAGGATAATCAAAATCGGGCGTGAAGGATTTAATCCGCGGCGTCAATTTCGGCCAACTTCTTCAACTTGAAGTACAGTTGTGCCTCGGCCGCGCGGGCTTTGACTCCACCGTTCTCCGACGGCATGAGGTGGGCTCCGCCTGGGCTTGCCTCGGCTCGCCCTGAACGATACATTCCGCCCAAGTTATATACTTAACCCAAGCTTTTCAACCCCCCAGGACCTCCGCCATGGAATACCGCCAGCTCGGCAACACCGACATGAAAGTCTCGATCCTCAGCTACGGCGCCTCGTCGCTGGGCAGCGTGTTCCGCGACATCAACGAGGCCCGCGGCATCGAGGCGGTCCACGTCAGCGTCGAGCGGGGGATCAACTTCATCGACTGCTCGCCGTACTACGGCGTGACCAAGGCCGAGACCGTGCTGGGCAAGGCCCTGGAAACCCTGGACCGCGACAAGTTCTACCTCGCCACCAAGGTCGGCCAGTACGACCACGGCGTGTTCGACTTCTCTGCCGAGCGTGTGAAGAAGAGCGTCCACGAAAGCCTCGAACGCTGCCGGGTCGATGTCATCGACCTGATCCAGTGCCACGACATCGAGTTTGCGGATGTCGATCAGATCGTCAACGAAACCCTGCCCGCGCTGCACGAGCTCAAAGCCGAGGGTTTGGTGCGTTACGTCGGCATCACGGGCCTGCCGCTCAAGGTGCTGCGTGAGACGATCAACCGCTCGGAGCCGGGCATGATCGACACGATCCTGTCGTTCAGCCGGTACTGCCTCAACGACCACGCCCTGGCCGAGATGTTTGACCTCTGTGAGAGCCGCGGCATCGGCGTGATCAACTCGGCGCCCACCAGCATGGGCCTGCTCACCCCGCGTGGCTGCCCCGACTGGCACCCCGCTTCGGTGCAGCTCGCCCGCCACTGCGAGAAGGTCATCAAGGAGTGCCAGGACAAGGGCTGGGACATCACCCAGATCGCGATGCAGTTTTCCTGCCGCGAGCCCCGCATCGCCAGCACCCTCGTGGGCTCAGCCAACCCCGACAACATGATCGCCAACATCGAAGCCGTCGAAGCCCCTTACGACGCCGAGAAAGTCGACGCCGTGCTGGAGATGCTCAAGCCCGTGCACAACTTCAACTTCACCCGCGGCTTCCCGGAGAACCAGGATGCGATCGTCTGCTAAGCCCAGGCGTTTCGCTGCATCCAGTTTTCGCCAACCGCTCTATCCATCGAGACCGCCCATGCTCAAGCTCCCCGTGCTGCACCCCGAACTCCTGTCCAGCCTCGGCCGGGCGGGCCACCTCTCGACGGTGCTCATCAGCGACGGCAACTACCCCCACACGACCAAGCCCCTCCCCGGCGTGGACGTCGTCTGGGCCAACTACCGCCCGGGCCTGCTCGACGGCAACACGGTCCTTGAGATGCTCTGTGACCTCATCCCGATCGAGGAGGCCACCGTCATGGCGCCCAACCTCGAGGGCGAGTTCACCATGGACCACGACCCGCCGATCTGGGAGACGTACAAGAAAACGCTCGCCGACCGGGCCGACTTCCACAAAGACCTCGTCCAGCTGCAGAAGCCCGAGTTCAACGCGCTGGCCGAGAAGCCCGACCTCGCCCTGGTCATCGCCACCGGCGAGCAGGCGATCTACGCCAACCTGCTACTGACCATCGGCGTCGTGATGCCCGAAGACGGGTAAATCCGCCCCACCTTTCGCCCCGGTTCCATGTCCCGGGGTGCTGTGGCTAACCACCGCCATCCCGATCCCGCCGGTCGATATCATGGGGGCCACGCCCTCGTAGCTCAGCTGGATAGAGCACCGGCCTTCTAAGCCGACGGTCACAGGTTCGAATCCTGTCGAGGGTATTGCTATAATCGCATATCGCCTACAAAACAAGGCGATTCGCAATCCAAACTCAGATTGCGACAACCGGAACGACAACCGGAGCGACCAAGATGGCAAATCAGGCACGGAAGCCCAAATGGCCCCACACCAAGGTCACAAAGATGACCGCCCACAAGAATGGGCAGTGGTGTAAGAAAATACTCGGCAAGATTCACTACTTCGGGGGCTGGGACGCCCCCGACGGGGCGCTCGACCGCTATCTCGCTGTCGCCGCCGATCTACACGCCGGGCGACCGGCCAACACTTCGCCGTCGTCTGGCAGCGTGACCGTTGCGGGCATCTTCAACGAATATCTCGCCGACCGCGAGGCCGACGTGAGGGAGACGCGACGCGACCTAGACCAAGTGACCGAGGGCGGCATCGGTGCGGCGACATTCAACCGCTACCGCCGCGCAGGGGCCATTGTGGCCGATGTGCTGGGCGCTCAGACGGACGCCGACGACCTGAAGCCCGCAGACTTCGCACGGCTCAGGAACCGGCTCAAGGCGAACTACCGGCCCGAGACGATGGCGAACTACACGAACGCCATCAAGACCGTGTTCCGCTGGGCGTATGAGGACGCCGAGCTACTTACCAACGCCCCCCGCTTCGGCAACAACTTCGCAGTCAAGAGCCTGAAACGATCCCTGCGCCAGTCGCGTGAGCAGGGACGCAAGCGGCTATTCACGCCCGAACAGATTCACAAGCTACTCGCCGTCGGCACCCCCCTGGACCGTGCTTGCATCCTGCTGGCCATCAACTGCGGTTTCGGCGCGACCGACTGCGGCGACCTGGAGGAAGCCCACATCGACCGCGACCTTATGCTGATCGATATGCCCCGCCCCAAGACGATGGTGCCGCGTATCTGCCCCGTATGGCAGGAGACGCTCGACGCCATTGACGAGGCACAGGCCGACCGCCCCACCCCCACCAACCCAAGGGACGCCGACAAGCTGCTCCTGTCGCCTACAGGGCGACCGCTGACCAGTGCGGGCGAGGTACGGCGCGGCGACCGGGGTGAAATAAAAGCCGTGGTCCACTACGACGACGTGTTCCAGCGGTTCCTGGTGCTTTGCCGTATGGCCGAGATCGACCGCCCGAAGGGTTGGGGCTTCCGCGTGTTCCGCACGACGTTCGCCACCATCGGCAAGCGCAGCGGCAACAGCGACGCCGTCAAAGTCATTATGGGTCACGCCGACGGCGAGATGCTCGAACACTACGTCGAGGAAGAAGACTACACCGCCCTACGCGCGGTGAGCGACCACGTTTATCGCTGGTTGTATGACAAGTGAGCGGTCCGAGCGTCGGACCCGCCAAATAAGCGAGCCGCAACGGTGGTAGGACACCAAAGCGGCTCTGACCACCATCGATGAGGTAACCACCGATGACAGCTACCCCGATTCTACCTGCTGAACGCAGACGCTTTAACGACCCTCTCCATCAGGCCCGATACGACATCTCACAGAACAGCCGACGCCGGGACCGGCCAGCCCCTAAAGACTACCCACCGCCATGGCCCGTCAACTTCGATCCTCCGCGCTTCCCCGATCCGCCTGGAAAGACGCCAGACGCCTTGCGGCGAGCGTGGGAGCTGTGGACGTGGTGTTGGGATGATGTGGCCGAGGGCATGGAGCTAGAAGCCGCAGCGCCGCTGTTTGCCTTGTACGACGTCATGGGGCGGGCGGGCGTGGAGTTTGATCCCCGATTCGCCGAGGCGTTCGAGCATTGGCGTGAATCCGAGCAAAGCCGTCACGACGATGGCCACGACCACGACTTGGGGCGAAGCGTGGATGATTTACCGTGGGTGAAATGAACTACCCGGCCCCGACCAACAGCCGTTTACAATATCAATGCCGGTGTGGGTAGCTCCCACAACGCTCCGCCCCTGCCGTCCATCACCTTGGCGGCGGGGGCGGTGCAGCCGGTTGAAAGGTGAAAACACATGCTTGAACAAGAGATGCTGAAGCGCCGCGTTGAGATCGCTGTCCGAGCAGACTCTATCGCTAGGACCGAAGAGCTTTTCGCTGAGGCTGAATGGGGGCAGTTTCGTGCGGAACTAACGAATCACTATAAGCCCTCAGCAAGCATCAGGAGCGACTGGGACAGCGCGGGCGAGCTGCTGAGGCAATCGTTTGCCAGCCTCTGCGCTGAAATCGATAGCAAGCCCGATGCGGCCAACGAAGATTTGTGGCTAGACCTAGCCCGTCGCTGTCTGAAGCGGTCAAGCAAAGCGAAGCCCCCCTCTCTAATCCCTCGCCCGAAGTTTTGGAAGATCAAGACACCGCCAGCATCAGAGGGGGTTTCTATCGAGAACTACACTCGCCCCGAATACCCCAAGCGGGTTGCAGAGCTGCTGGGTATGGACAAGCGCACGCTTCTGAGTGACAGCACCATCCCGCACCGGCAGCTCAGCCCGCCGAAAGGCAAGAAATATGTCTTTGACCTGGATGCCATTGAGTCCAGAAACCCTGATGCCGCCGACATTTTGAGGCCGGATCGAACCGGATAGCGCGCGATCGTACGCTATCGAACATGAAGCGCTAACCACCCAATTGAGGGTGGTTTTTTCGTGGGTATTTATGAACCCATGAAGAACGCAAAGCCCCTTAAGACCCGTGACGTGTGCGAGGCATTGAACTGCGGCTACGACGCCGCAGTGTCGCTGTTCGAGCGCGGCCTCATCGAAGCCTGGTATCTCGACCCGACCGCCAAGCGGCGCGAGTGGCGAGTCGAGCCTGAATCGCTCGCTCAGTACATCGCCGACGCCAAGGCCGCATCGACGCCCCAGCCCAAACGGAGGCACCGCCGTCGAGTGACGCCTGGCCGCACCCAATACATCGCCTAACCCAGCGCGGCACGGACGCCGCGCGCCTAGCCGACACCAAGCCCAGCTAAAGCGGGTGTCGGCGGAGATCAAAGACATGGAAGATTCCCCGAACACCCACATCGTACCCACCCACGACCACGAACAAAGCCCCGGATACCAACTTTGCACCGCCATCGGTGGCAAGTCTGGAGGGCAAACGTTCATGGCTCACATCGAACAAGCGGATCACGAAATCGACGGCGAGCGGTATCACCGCATCGACGCCTACCGCTTTGCCTCTGAAGGCCTGTTGCGCGGCGCTTGGGGGCGAGGATGAGCCCAAAACTCGATCGCCTAGACCGGTTCATCGCCCTGACCAACGGCTTTACCCGCCACTGGCTCTCAGAGCTCACAGGCAACGAGCTACGGGTGTACATCGCCCTGGCCGAACACTTCGCACCCGGCAACTCGGGGCTGGTGTGGCCTTCACATAAGACGCTTACGAAGATCACCGGGATCACACGCCGCCAATCCATGAGCGAGGCGACACGCGGGCTTGAACGAGCTGGCCTGATCGCGGTGATTGACTGGCCCATGTACACCGACATCGGGGCGAAGCAGATGCGAACGCTTGGCGGTGGCGGCACCTCGGGACGCCCCAACGTCTACTGCCTCACGCATGTGGACGAGAACGGGATGCACCGAGCAGAGCAGCAGCGGCCCGGTCCAGCCGATGTAATGGCCGCACTTGAAGGGCAGCGCCAAACCACAGGCAAGGCCGTACGGGCCTACAGGCAGGGCCTACCGGCCAGTACGACCCAGCGCGTGATGCTTGATGCCTATCCCGTGCTCGCAGAATTCAACCCTTGCTGGACGGCAGAGGTACCCGACCACAAGGCCGCCCCCTTCGCTTGGGAAGACATTGTGATAGCGGGTGTGGTCGCCATGTCCACGACCCTTGAGCGGGCCTTCAACGTCGATGATAAGCCGCCTGTAGCCGAGTTCGGGTTGCAGAACCCAGCCGGGCCATCGCTTGAGGATGAAGGTCGCGCAGGGTCTGGGTGGATTGACGACGACGCTGTTGCCGAGGCGGTAAGCACACGCATGCAGATCATCGTTGGCGAGTGCGACCAGCTCAACGCCACGTACACGAGCGAGGACCGGCTTGGGCTGGACAACCTGGACGCCTGGCGAAGCTCGGCACCCAAGATTGCGGATATCTCGGAACAGCTCGAAGTCGGCCCCCGCGAGGTCGCCCACGCCGCACTTCGCCAGCTTGAGACGGCCGAATCTGACCGCCAAGGGTGCACGCTCAACGTGCAGGGGGTGCACGATAAACGGACACCTCCCCCAACAGAAAACGTGCACCCGGTGCACGATAAACGTGCAGGGGGTGTCCGCTCCAGCGTGCACCATAGAAGTAGACCCATAGAAGCAAACCCAACGAAGGAAAACCCAACGAACACTTCCGACGCTAACGCGTCGGTGGGTGCCGGTCGTGGCGTGGGCACCACGGGAGAAAATCAATGAGCACTAAGCACCCTGTGAGCCCCGTAACCCGTGAACGCTGGCGAAAGCTCGCAAACACACTGACGGAAGCCGCTGAGGCAGCAGAAGCCGGTGAAGATCGACGTGAGCAGGTCGGCTTGTTGGTCGTCACTGAGGCGTTAGCGCTGAACGTATCGACCGAACTGCGCGAATCGAGGTGCGGGAGGTAGGGAGTTATGTGTTGTGACACGTTCCCGAAGTGTGCCATCACACCGGAAGCGAAAGAGGACCCGTACCCCCCCAACGGGTCCTTAAGCCGAAAGCCCAACCCCCCGACACCAACGGAAGCTCGCACAAATCCGACTTTGTTAATCCCTGACTTACACCGAGGGCAACCCCATGATCGAAAGCAACTTACAAGCCGCCATTTTGGCCCACGCACGCCGCTGGTTTGAGCAGGCCAAGGATACCGAACCGCCTGCAAGACCCGACCCCATCACCGTGGATGCGTGGCAGCGATATACAGCCGCTAGAACGGCGTATGACGCCATGCAGACAGATGCCGAGGCCGGTGTCGCCCCCGCAAGCGCTGCGGCCATCCTGGGCCATTCTCCGACCAATCGCGAGGCGGTTGCGTTCAGCCGTGCGTTGAAGTCTGGCGAAGCTGCGGGGCTGTGGCGCGTGGTCAAGACGGGCAGCACCCGCGCGGTGCAGTTGGTGGAGGCGGAGCAATGAGCAAAATCCCCGCCGTCACCGAAACCGCCGCCCGTTGCCCTAAGTGCGGGTCGATTGAGCGAAAGATCACGCACAGCCGCCAGCTGGGTGGCGAGTCGCGCGAGCTGAGATGCGAATGTCTGACCTGCACTAATGAATTCGGCGACCCGACGCGCTATGTGGTCATCCGAAGGTGAAAGTTTTTGTTCCCTCAACACAAAACCGTTCAAAGTTTTGTTGTTTGTTGTTTTTATCCTGAGAAAATGATCAAAACGGATTGTTATCTCTCCCCCCCCCTCGCAAGGACGCGAACCATGAGCATCGATCGACCATTTACCCCCACCCGAGGCCACCGCCCGCCCCAAGACCCCAACACGCGGCTACGAACCCGCCTGGGCGTCGCCATCCCATCACCGTTCCAGGTGTATGACTGGTTCAGCGACGAAACCGAGTCGGCTGTAGTGGAAATCAACTCAACCCTGGCCAAACTCGCCGCGACCAAGACCAAGTTGGAGGACGAGAACCACGCGTTCAAATGCGCCGACCCGGTGGAGCTCACCGACAAGGCGATCAAGTCCAACGGCACAATCCACGAGCGGGCTATCACGCTGTTTCGAGACGCGATGCGAGCCTGCTCGACGGTAATCGATGTGGTCAAGCTTGTACGGAAGGACGCCGAAGCTTACCGCGAGCACTGCAGGGCCGAGGTCGAGCGATTGGATGCCGACTGGATCGAAAAGATGGTGGCGAGCGGCCACTACGAGGCGAGGCCATACGACAGCCAGAACGCGGGAGGCTGCATCAACTGGCAAGGCAAAGCCCGCAACTCAAAACTCATCACAGCCGCGCTCGGCGACCTGGGCAACTCCACCATCACCATCGGCTCATTAACCGAGAAACATCGCGATGCCGAATCTGGCCGCGATCACAACGCAACGGCGATCCGTGACTCCCGCGCAGCGCTGGCGTCGTTCTAATCCGTACCCCATATCTAGGAACCCACCATGACAAGCTCCACCCGAAAGACATTCGCAGAACTCATCCGCGTCCAATCCAACGCCGCTGCCCCGCGCTTAGCAGTCAAGCCAAAGCGTGAACCACGTTACAAGGTCGTGGGCGTCTGTGGATATGGGGAGAGAGGCTCCGAACTATCACTCGACGATTTCGGGGGCGACGGCCACACGCTTACCGAGTGGAACCGGCTGTCCGACGAGACCGAGAGGCTCAATCGCCGCCGGTTCGGTTCACGGTATGGCGCAAAGGCCCGTGTCAAATGAGATTTCATAACGGCCGCACTGTGATAGTGCGGACTCCTGCCCACCGCCTCAAATCTGGTCGGGGCGGTGGGTTTTACAGGCGACACGTTATCGCTAACAGCCGGACGGGGCGAGTTGGTGCCCTGGCCGGTTTTTATGAAAGCAGGACATGAAGAAGACTAAAACAACAAAGTCGTTCGCGTTCAAAGACAATGCCGGTACGAAGTGGTCTATCCAAACCGGCTACAAGTTCTTTCAGACAGTCGAAAGCGAGCTGGGCGTCGGCTTCGCGTCAACGACCGAAACACCGGCGCTCATGCGGATACTCACCGATTGGGTGTTCTGTGGCCTCTGCGTAATCATCGCCTGCCGCGAGCAGTTCGAGGCTAAGGGAATGACCGACGCCGAGTTTGGCTACCGCGTCACCGGCGATGCGCTGGCGAGGGCACAGATCGCCCTGACCGATGCGATCTGCGAGTTCTACCCGCACCCCGATCAGCGTAAGGCGATGCACAACATGGTCCGCCAGCTCCAGGATGCCGACGCCGCACTTGCCAAGCTGGCACAGAAGCAGATCGCGGCCATCGACGTGGACAAGCTGACCGACGAACTGATTAAGGGCGCGAGGGGGTAAGTCATGGCAGGTGCAAGAGACATCCGAGCAGGCGGCGCGTTCGTCGAGTTCTCCCTAGAGAAATCGGCGTTGATGAAAGGGCTGCGCACCGTCGAGGCCGAGCTAAACCGCTTCGGTCGCAAGGCCACCGAGATCGGCACACGACTGGCCGGGCTGGGCACTTCGATCACCGCACCGTTCATTGCATCGGCCAAGGTGTTCGCCAGCTTCGGCGACTCGCTCGACAAGGCCGCATCACGTACCGGTGTGACCGTGGAGGCGTTGTCCGAGCTTGGTTTTGCGGCTGAGCAGTCGGGCAGCAACTTCACTGAGCTTGAGAGCGGTGTGCGTCGGTTACAGCGCTCCATCAACGACCTGGGCAAGGGGCTATCGACGCCCGTTCAGGCGTTCTCCGACCTGGGCTTGAGCTTCGCCGACCTGCAAAGCCTATCGCCCGAGGATCAGCTCAAGGCCGTGGCTGACGGGCTGGCGGCGATCCCCGACCCGACTAAGCGAGCAGCGACGGCAATGCAGGTGTTTGGTCGTGCAGGCCAGCGGCTACTCCCCCTGTTCGCCGATGGCGCTCAGGGCATGGAGAAGCTACAGCGTCAGGCCCGCGAGCTTGGGTTCACTATCGGGCGTAGCTCGGCCAAGGAAGCGGCGAAGCTCACTGACACGATGAACATCCTGACCACCAGCCTGCAACGCGTCGCGTTCGCGCTGGGTGAAGCGGTGTCGCCAGAGATTCGGAAGTTTGCTGAGCGGGCCGCTGAGGCCAGCAAGGGCTTGCAGAACGTCGTGCGGGACAACGAAGACCTCGCACGCGGAAACCTCAAGCTCGGCGCAACGCTCACCGGCCTGGGCGGCACCATACTGGGCGTGGGTATCGCAGCGCGCGGCTTGTCGTTCGCCCTGGGAGGCCTGCGACTGGCGTTGAACCCGGCGCTGCTGATCCCCGCCGGGCTGACCGCAGGCCTGGCGGGCATCGTGGGTTACTTCAACGACGGCAAGGTCGCGGGCATCGACTTCGGCGGCGCTGTACTCGGCATCGCCGACAACCTGCGCATACTCGACAAGGTGGCCAAGGAGACATCGCAATCCCTCAAGCTGGAAGACGCCGCCGATGCGGTGAAGCGGACGACGACCGAGGCCATCAGGGCCGCGCAGAAGCTACAGGAGGCCGCTGGGACGGACGCAGAGCAGGAAGCCCGGCGCGAGGCCATACGAGCCATCGAGGACCAGATCGCGGCCATGCGGCGGCTAAGGAAGGCCGAGGAACGCCTGGGCATCGGATCGACCGACGCCATCATCCCGCGTGAGGGCGCTCAACCGCTATTCGCCGGGACCATCCGCGACCGCACCATCCGCAAGCTTGAAAAGCAGCTCGCCAAAGAGCAGGAGCTGTTGAAGAAGGTCACCGAGGCACCCGCAGAAGCCCGCAGTGTCACGACCTCGCCGTTGGCTAAGTTTGCCGACCAGATCGCCGACACGCTGCGCAAGGCCGCCGCGAACTATGTGGCGGCGCGCGACGAGTTCGACTTCGAGCTTGGCCAGTTCCTGGGCGACGCCCAAGACGCGCAGATCGGAGACATCAATCGCTCGGCTGACCTGCTCAAGCGACAGGCCGACAAGCTGGGGCTGCTGTCGGCTGAGCTATCCCGCCAGATCGACGATGCGGTCAAGCGGGAAGTCGGCCAGATCACCGGCGGCGGCAACCGGTCGCTGCAAGACGAGATCGACCGCCTGCGCGTGGAGCTGGGCACCACCGGCGTGGATCGACAACGCGAGCTGTTGAAGCTCGAACAGTCACAGCGTCTGCGTGACGCCCGGCAGAACGGCGAAGACCCGAACAAGATTCGGGAGCTGTTCCGGTTGCGGTTTGCGAAGCTACAAGAAGGCCTAAATGACATCGGGGTCCGACGCGACATCACGCGGGGCGTGACGAACTCAGGAGCGATCCAGGCGTTGAAGTCAACCGCGCTGACAAGGGGCGAGCAGGCGATTGTTGCGGCGATCAAGGAGCAGACTAAGGTCGTCGCGGATCAGTATCGTGGTGGCGAAGAGGTAGTTCTGCTTAGATAAAATTGTCCGACAGTGAGTACGCGGGTGAAGAGCGTGAAGCATGACGAATCCGCGTGCCAGAGGCGACACCTATGAAAAGCACGGCGGGAGCCACCAGGCACTCCGCCGCGCACATTAGCTATAGCACTGAGATTATCAGTAATTACAGGGCTTGCTAGTCAGATGTAACTGAAATATCAAGGCCAGCCGTGGCAATAGAACTTCCCACATAAGCCGGTGCATGGTTGTACGGGAAAGGGTTTTCGTTCTTACCCACAACTTCCACATAAATGGTATAGACGCCAGCGGGAAGACTTAAAGCGACAGAGTCTGAATCGCTAAAGTTACTCGTCACTTCGCTAATACCATTCCCCACATCTGCTGGCTGTACTATTCCCAGCGGTTTCACTATGGGCGCAACACCTGTTACACCAAAGTACAGATCAGCCCGAATAATCATCCCTTCGTTTAGGGAGTAAAGATCTTGATACCCACCTGAAAGGGTAGATGAGTATGTCGCATCCAATGTTACGGTAGAGGGCGCATCAAGGGTTAAAGTCACCTCACTACGGCTGAATGCTTCTTTCACAAACGGAAAAACCATGTTCCCTGTAACAAACTCAAAACTGTTATTGACATGCGCGTCTAACGAGTAAGTAGAAGCTGTATTACCTGGCGTTCCGTCAGCAGAGTGCACCACAGTGAACTCTTCGATATATCCCTCGAAATTATCAAAGTTAAACGGTGGGTTAAACGGCTCGACTAGACGAACCACGTTCGTCAAACTGAGGGGCGTAGAACTGGAATTGGTAAACCCTAATCCTTCGCTTGAGTTCAACTCTTGGCTGAATACAGGTTGAGAGGCCGCATGACTGGCCAATACACTCAAACACGCGAGAAGAGCAACACCGATGAATGGTGCACGAAAATCATGACGTAGCATCACAAAAACTCCTTTGCAGGTAGCTTCTAAACCGATGAATTGTGCTATCAAGTCCGGAAGCAGTACAAATGGCAGGATACAGATTGCCCGAGAATCATGATTCACATCGATCGAACACCTATATTAACATCCAGGCCGGTTAAGTGAAAGAAAAAACGATCTCCAGAAATTGAGATCCCACTGAAGTTCGGCGTAAGCCGCGGAGGTTTTGGGGCGGGAGTTACGGGAGTGCCGGAAGCGGTGAATCTGCATACACCGGACGAGTAGACGAACCGGCGGCGGCGATATGCGATGTCGCATTTGTTGGATTGGTCGCCCCTGATCTAATTCGTAACTACGTCTAGCGCCTACGATGCGACGCACAAATCATTCCAAGAACTGTAAGTGCAAGCACGCTTGGCTCAGGTATCACAACTGACGCTCCGCCTGCTGGGGCAGTAATCCCAAAGTTGTCCTGCCACACCGTATAGTCGGCAGCATCAACCACACCATTACCGTTACCGTCTGCAGCCAGGTCCACCATCGAACCGAAGCTGTCTTGCCACACCGTGTAATCCGCTGCATCCACCACGCCGTTGCCGTTGTAGTCGCCCAACAACGCCGGGTCGGCGATGGCTTGAATCTGCACGAAAAACTGGTCGTAGATCACCTGAAACGAAAACCCTTGGAGCTCGGGGAACTCGATGGCCTGAAAACCCGACGTCGGCTCCACGCCGATGCTCAAAACCTCGAATATCTGCTGATCCACAGGCGTAAAGTCCGGGGCCAACGACAAAGCCAACGTCCCACCCAAAGCCGCCTCCCCGGTCACATTGATGGATTCAAACGTGCTGGGGGCTGACAACTCCACCTCGATCCGGCCCGAGGCGGTGAGGTTACCGCCGACATTTAACTTGCCGCCGGTGTTGAGCTGAGCCACGGTGCCCGAGGTCAGTGTCAGATCGCCGGTTGTCGTCAACGTGCCGTCGTTGACCAGCAGCAAGTCGGTGCCTTGACCCAGCATGGCCGAGCCGACTTCCACCAACCCGCCGGTCGCCACCCCGAGAAATACATCCGAGGTGGCGTTGCCGCCGGCGTTCAACACCCCGGCCCGCAATACGCCATCGCTGATCACGTTCACCGTCGCCCGGCCACTGCTACCCAGCCGCAGCGAAGACTGCACATCGATCTCGCCCATGTCACGCACAGTAACGACCGCTTCCTCTCCGTTGATTCTTGCCCAGTCGGTGGTGCTGGCCCCGCTCAAAATCCGATAAATCGAGTCTTCGCCAGTGATGTTCATCGTGCCGTTACCCAGATCGAAAAACGCGTCCGACGTGAACGTCCCGCCCACCGTGCCGCTGCGGGTGATGTTCAGCGTCGCGTTGTTGCTGAGCTGCCGCCCGCCAGCGGTGACATCGATCGTTCCGCCGTTGATCGCCAACGTCTGCTCGGCGAAATTAAGACTGCCACCGTTCCAGTCGAGCAGGGCGCCCTCATTGATCTCAGCCCCGGCGTTGAAGTTCACCTCGCCGCCGACGAGGTCGAGATTAGCCTCATTATTCAGCGTCGCCAAACCGTTGGCAGTGAACACGCTGTCGTTGCCCACCACAAAATCGACCGCTCGATCTACGCTGCCGCCGCCCATCTCGAACGTCCCCGAGGTGGTCAAACTGGAGTCGGTGACGCGCAGGCTGGCAGTGCCGTTGTCGACGCCCAGCCCCAAATCGCGGGCGGTCGCGACGCTGTTTGAATTAATCACCACCTCTGCGTTACCTTCTATTCCACGCCCCCACTCGGCCAGCGATTGCATCGAAACCGTGCCCTCGTTGGTCACAAACAGGACCCCCGCCCCGCTGTTGCCCACATCCAAATACGTCGTGCTCGTAAAGCTACCCCCGAAGCTCACGATGAACTCATTGCTGCTCACAATGTTGTAGGACTCTTTGAAGTCGATCTTGGAATTCGCCCCCGACGCTCGCAGCCAAGCGCTTTCGGCGAGGTTAAGCTCGCCCCCATCGTTCAGCGTAAGCGTCCCCGACAGAATCTCTACTCTCTCCGCAGAGAGGCTTAATGTCCCGCCGTCATTAATGGTCAGCGAACCATTGTTTGCCAGAATCGCGCCGGGCGTGGTCCGCAGCGATGTGACGGTCGATCCGTCATGAATATCGAGTTGGCCGCCTTGCACATACACATTTGTGGCCGTGACCGTCGAACCGGTCACCGACGCGGAGCTTGATTCCAGCACATTGAAACTGCCGAGGGAAGTTACGGCCGCGGCGTTTTCCAAAGCCAAAGCCGCTTCAGGCCGAACAATCAAATTCCCGGCCAATACTTGGAATCCATCAAACGTGGTGACATCAGCCCCGCCGTCTTCCCCGAAAATAGTGGCATCACCCGACACCGAAAGAAAACCGTTAAGGCCCCGCACAAATGTGTATCCGCCTACCCCGTCGGGGTCAAAAATATCAAGTTGCGCGATCGACTTGGGTGTACTCAGTACGACGGTTTTGCGCGGCGAAACCACGCCCAGCGGCGTCAGCCGATCGAACGTAGCGGTGTCGGTGAGCCCGGGCCCCGCCAACCCGGACCAGTTGATCCCGTCGCCCCAGTTGTCGCCGAACGTCCCGACCCAGTCGACCGCGTGGCTGGCACCCGCCACTGCGAGTGACGCCGAAGCCCAAACGCCCGCCACCCAAGTCTTCCGCATAACACGATCCATAGCCATAACCAGCCCTTTCTGCCCAACCCCCAATAACCCCGCTCCACGCTACTTACGCCATACGGCCAAAGAAGATGTGATAGAGCCGCAGCATATCGCAGGAACGATTTAGCGCCTACGGCCTTCTTGGTCGCCCCTATCCTATACATTCTACTGACTATCGATCGGCCAGCCCCCCTCATCACCAGATCGATCGAGTGGATGTTACCGCTTGCGCAGCGAGCGGGCGGAGATGACCGAAGGGTCGGCGGCCCCGCTGGCCCCCAAGACTAAGCCGTCTACAACCAGGGGCCCAAGACATGGGAGGTCCAAGGCGGGACCGCTATACGGCCGCAGTTGCGTTGTCTGAGGCGCTGGGGTGGGACATGGATTGAGGTCGCCCGGCGGCCGGGGGCGAGGTTTGGGTGAGTGTGTAGCCAGCCAACTGCAGCCGGTAGTTATGCCGCGTCAGCTATTGCGAGAAATGAGACTCGCTATGTACAAAGCCCCGCCTGCAAGCGCTATCACAGAGCCACATACCCAAAGCACTGCCCCGGTAGGCTTCAGATAGTGGTTGGCTCGCCATACTGGAGCGAATGTCCCGAGTGCGATTCCCGGCTTGCGGAAGAAAAACCAGCCTAGGAGAAACAAACCGAGACCAAACACCCCAACGTATAAACCGGTGCTGAGCGGCATAACCTTGTCGCCTAACGTTAATGGCCAGCTGTCGGCTGACTGCACGAAACAGTCGTCACCCCGCTAACCTATCCTAGTCGCACTTGACCGGCTTGGGAGTAGCGGAAGGAGAATTAGTCAGCGATACCAACCGGGTGGAAGCATATGTCCCGACCTAAGGGTAAAAAAAGATCAGGCGTTTGTGCATATACCGGAAGGTGGTCGGACAACCTGTCTCGAGATCATGTACCGCCGAAATGCCTGTTTCCAACAGAGCGGAGCAACCCGATCACGGTTCCGTGTTGTGACGGCCTGAACAAGCGGGCGTCGCAAGACGACGAATACTTCAGGTTGGTGCTGTGCGCAGAAAGCAAGGTGGGCGAACACCCTGAGGCCGCTAGAGCGGCCAGTATCGCTGCCAAGTCGCTCTGGCGACCGGAGGCGAAGGGTTTCCGCGATGCATTCCTGCGGGCGGTCAAGGTCAGGGATGTAGTATCCCCAAAGGGGATATACACAGGCCGCGCCCCCAGCTATGACGTGGATTACCGTCGTATTCACTCCGTGGTTGAGCGAATCACGCTTGGCTTGTATTTCTGGGAGTTCGAACAGCCAATGCCGTCGGAGCTTGCCGTAAGCGTCCTTGATGGCATGTCGATTAATAGGTCGCCAAAGACAGAGCGTGAGGCAGTTGAGCGGATCGCGGGGAAATTCGCTGGCTCGGATTTCCATTCAAGGGCGGGCGGGTGCTTTAAGTTTGCCAGAAAGTCAATCGACGAAAGCGTGGGCCACATATGGTCCATGCGGTTCTTTGACGGCTTTGACTTCATAGCTGCGGCGTACGACCAACGCGAACATGGCCCCATGTACTACGGGCCCGAGTATGTTGATGAACTGCGTTACGACAGCCGGGGAACCTAAGCCCAGATCCAACCCTCCTCCTGCCGCCGCCATTGTCCCGACGCAGCCGCCAGAATGTAACCCCGAATTTATCCGGGGTAGACGCGGGTTGGCACACGGGTACTCTGTGGCTGTTCGCTTGGCACAACTAAACAACCCTCGAACCTATGGAGCGGGTGGCTGTGAGATAGGGTGGCGACCTACCGCCAAAATGTATTGCCCGAGCGAACACTCGCCTCATTCTGAGATGGCTGAGGCGGGATTCATGGGACGGCCTAGCGACCCCATTGAATTAAACCCAGGTGCTTGGAGGGGCGGTGTGGTTACCAGCTTCTTTGTGCCCCCGGAACGCGGCGAGTCGGGCGAAAGCCCGCTTACCGTATTGGCCCGTCAGGTCGGGCATAAACTAACCTAGGAGCGGAGGAGGGTGGCGTGGTAACTGCCCAGTCTTTGCCCCTTACAGCCCCGTCATTCGGCGGGGTTTTTCTTGCGCAGGGACGGTTGTCGCGACAACCCAAACGCCTGAAAAGACCCTCAAAGACCGACTTAGCCCATATCGACGATCACCTCAAAACCCCTTATATACAAGTAAAAACGCCCCTTTTCGCTTTTCCCTTGAATGGCTTGTATCTTGTCGAGGGTATTTCTGCGATCGCCTATCGCCTGCCGGTAAATGGCGATCTTAAATCATCCCCACGCCGGTACCACCGGATCGACAGCCGGACCGAACAGCATGGCAAGAATCCTTATCAACTTTGCGCACCCGATGAAATCTCGGTCGACGATCAACCGCGCGCTGCTCAGCGTGATCCAGGACCTCGACCAGGTGACGGTCAACGATCTCTACGACCATTACCCCGACTTCATGATCGACGTCGAACGCGAACAGCGGCTCTGCGAAGAACACGACGTCATCATCTTCCAACACCCCTTCTACTGGTACTCCACGCCCTCGATCGTAAAGGAGTGGCTCGACCTGGTCCTCCAGCACGGCTGGGCCTACGGGTCGACCGGCGACGCCTTGAGCGGGAAGCTGTTTCTCCAAGCCATGTCCGCGGGGGGCGATGCCTCCACCTACACCAAGGACGGCTACAACGGATTCACCTTCGCCGAGCTCACCTCGCCTATGCGAGCCACCGCCAACCTCTGCAAGATGACCTGGCTGCCGCCGTTCGTTGTGGCCGGTGTCCACCGCGGGCTGCCCAAGGAACAGGTCCAGGCACACGCCAACGATTACCACCGCGTGGTCACGGCGTTGCGCGACGACCGCCTCGATCTCGAACACGTCCTCCGCAGCGAAACCCTCAACAGCGACCTCAACCAGGCCATCAAAGGGCAGTAACCCATGGAATCCATGCTCCTGGAATTGTTTGTCTTCCTCGCAGCCGCCGCCATCGCGGTGCCCATCGCCAAGAAACTAGGGCTGGGCTCGGTGCTGGGCTACCTGGTCGCGGGGATCGCCATCGGCCCGTTCGGGCTTGCGCTGATCCACGACATCGAAGAGGTCATGCACATCACCGAGTTTGGTGTGGTGATGATGCTCTTCCTCGTCGGGCTTGAACTCAAGCCGGCGCTGCTCTGGCGGATGCGTTTGCCGATCCTCGGGATCGGGGGGACC